>JAKAPW010000021.1 GCA_021811935.1 archaeon
GATCTAACTGCCAGACCCTGTCCACCGGCGCCGCTATCACGAACCTGTCCTCGAAGTGCAAACCCGCCCCTCCTAGGGGATCACCGGCAGCCGCTTCTCTTTTATATCCTTCGAGGCGGAAAGGACAGCCTTGACTATGTTCTGATATCCGGTGCACCTGCACAGGTTGCCGGAGAGCCCCTTCCTCACCTCCTCCTCCGTGGGGCTGCCATTTCTGGCGAGCAGACCGAGCGAAGCCATTACCATCCCCGGCGTGCAATAGCCGCACTGCAGCGCGTGGTTCTCCCAGAACGCGTTCTGGACGGGGTGCAACTCGTCGCCCCTGGCCACGCCTTCGATGGTCAGCAGCTTCCGCCCGTCGGCCTGCACGGCGAAGAGAGTGCAGGACTTCACCGCCTTCCACTCTCCGCCCGACTCCATCAGTATGGTGCAGGCACCGCAGTTGGTCGTATCGCAGCCCACGTGGGTGCCCGTGAGCCCCAGCGTCTCCCTGACGTATTGGACCAGGAGGAGCCTCGGCTCCACTTCGCTGGCGTACGCGGTGCCGTTCACCTGCACCGATATCTTCTTCACGATCTTTTCTTCGGGCATCTGTCATCAGCTCACAGCTTGACTCCGGCCCTCTCCAGCGCCGTCTTGAGAGCCCTCCGGACGAAGACCCTGGCCATCTCCTTCTTGTACTCGGCCGACCCCCTGAGGTCTGACGCGGGAGAGGACGGCGCCGCAGCGGCGGAGGCCGCCTCTTCGATCAGTCGCTGCGTGGGCTTCTTCCCCTCCATGATTTTCTCGGCGTCGGTCGCCCTGTACGCGGCGGGGGCCACGGCGGAGAGCGCCAGGGCCCCCGAGGCGATGGCGCCGTCCCCGTCGACACAGACCACGGCGGCGACCCCGACCGTGGCGAAGTCGCCCGCCCTCCTTTCGAACTTGAGGTAGGTCTGGCCGACCCTGTCGCCCTGGGGGACGGGCACGTCTATCTCGGTCATTATCTCCCCCTGCCGGACCACGGTGTCGAACGGGCCCCTGAAGAATTGCGTGGCGGGGACGACGCGCTCGTCCTTCCCTCTCACTACGAAGGACGCGTCCAGCGCCTGCAGCACGGCGGGCCAGTCGGCGGCCGGGTCGGCATGGCATGCCGAGCCCGCCATGGTGCCCAAATTCCTCACCTGCTGGTCGGCTATCTGCTCCGCCGCCTCCCCTATGATGGGCAGCTTCTCCCTTATCAGGGGAGAGCGTTCCAGGTCGGAATGCCTGGCCAGCGCGCCTATGGCGATGGAGCCCCGCCGGTCTTCTATGTAGGAAAGGTCGGGGATGTTGTTCAGGTCGATCACGTGCTCTGGCTGCAGCAGCCTCAGCTTCATCATCGGTATCAGGCTCTGGCCGCCTGCCAGTACCTTTGCCTCCTCCCCGTACTTCTCGAGCATGACCAGCGCGTCGCCGAGAGTCCGCGGGGAGTGATATTGGAACCGCCTGGGATTCAAACCGGTCTTCTGCCTTGCGGATGCCGCTTTATGTGTTTTTCCGGTCAACCGTGCTAGAGGAGGGCCCCGATCACCGCGAAGACGAAGATGACGGCCAGGTAGGGGCTCGAGAACTTGAAGGCGAGCCACGCGTTGTCCTTCGTCGGGGAGACCAGCAGCTTGATGTTCGTGGCAAGGAGGAGGCCGTCGAAGACAAGGGCGCCTGCCAGGTATACGATGGAGCCTATGCCGACCAGGTACGGGTATATCACCAGGCTGGCGGGGATGAGCAGCAGCGTGTTGGCGACTATGGCCCTCGACGCCTTCTCCGGCCCCACCACCGAAGGGAGCATCGGTATGGAGACGGCCGAATAGTCCTCCTCGGTGATCACAGCGAGGCTCCAGAAATGGCTCGGGGTCCATATGAAGACCAGGGCGGCAAGCGCCCAGGCCACCACCGGCTGCGCGAAGGTTATGGCGTACCATCCGGCCAGCGCGGCGCAGCTGCCGGCGAACCCGCCCAGCACTATGTTCCAGACCGTCCTGGGCTTCAGCCAGACCGTGTATATGGGCACATACACCACCGCCCCCAGCGCTATGAAGAGCGTGGCCACCGGGTTGAGGGTCAGGTAGGCCACGGCCACCCCCGCGGCCAGCACGGACAACCCGAAGGTGAGGGCCTTCCTCGGCTGGACTATCTTCCCGGACGGAAGCGGCCGCTTTCTGGTCCTCCTCATCTTGGCGTCTATGTCCATTTCTATGTAGCTGTTCAGGGCCAGGGCCCCTCCGGACGCCAGCGTCCCGCCGACGACCAGGCCCGCGAGGGTCAGCGCCGGCGGCAGGCCCTTCTGCGCCACCAGCGACGAAGCCACCGCTACGAGCAGCAACAGCGGTATTATCTTCGGCTTCATCAGGTGGGCGTAATCAACAAGGCTCATGCTCGATGCTTCGACCCTTTGGCAATGTCGTTGCCCGCCTTCCGGTTGTATATTAGAATTTGTGCAGGTCCGGCGGCTCCCGGCGCCTCATTTCTCCGGCGGACCCTTCCGTCGGCGCAGGGCCGCCGCATGTTATGTTACCACGGCCCGGAGAACCATCGGAGGGGTGGTCGTCCGCCTCGGACCGCGGTGAGATTGGGATTCTTCCTGCCTTCTCCGCCAATCTTGTTTGTAAGGTATAGACCCCGCCGACGAGCAAGCCAGAACCGAAAAGGACGAAGAAGGCGACGGTCATGAACCCGAAGAAGGTCACAGGCGTGCACACGCCGAAGCCCGGGCACCCGAATGGGCTCCAGGGTATCAACGACAGGCCGAACAGTAGAAAGAATGCGCCGAAAGACGCAAGGAGAATGTCCCTTCTCCGATTGGGACCCATTCCGGTCGCTCTTGATCGTGCATATCCTATTAAATATTGCCGAAAACTGGTTTTGACCTGCGGCCAGTGCTTCTGCCCGGACACGGCCGTGACCTACCGAGGGCTTCGGTCCAACCGATCCGTTTCTACAGCGGCATGCGGGAGGACACCGGACCGCGACGCCGCCCGGGTCGTGCCGAGGCGTTGACGGCCCAAGCCGGCAGAGACCGGCTCTCCACCCGTCCCGACGACGAGGACCGGCAGGAAGGCTTCAGCCGCGGGGCATCACACCGAGCTGCTCGCCTGCAGCTTCCCCTTCACGGCCGCCTGCGCGGCGGCGAGCCTGGCGACGGGCACCCTGTAGGGCGAGCAGCTGACATAGTCGAGCCCTATGTTGTGGCATATCTCTATCGACCTGGGGTCGCCGCCGTGCTCCCCGCAGATCCCCACCTTGAGGTCCGCCCTGGTCCGCCTACCGTCACGGACGGCCATCTCCATCAGGCG
The DNA here is from genome assembly GCA_021811935.1 of archaeon. Lineage (GTDB taxonomy): Archaea > Thermoproteota > Nitrososphaeria > Conexivisphaerales > DTJL01 > JAKAPW01. The sequence goes on from JAKAPW010000021.1 coordinate 3,315, forward strand.
CGCCACGCCTGCGGGGTCGAGCGTCTCGAACGGGTTGTCGGGAAGCAGTTTGTTAGAGAGGTAGAGCGCCATGAACTTTCCCTCGACGTCGTCCCTGCTGAACGCGAACGTCGCCTGGGTGAGGTCGTTCGTGCCGAAGGAGAAGAAATCGGCGTACTTCGCCACCTCCCCCGCCGTGAGCGCCGCCCTGGGCGTCTCGACCATCGTCCCCACCTTGTACCGCACCTCCCTCCCCGACCGCCGGGCCGCCTCCGCGGCCTCCCTGTCCACTATCTCGCGGGCGGCCTTCAGCTCCTGCGCCTCGGCCACCTGGGGTATCATGATCTCCAGGTCCACCTTCACCCCTTCCCCGACCAGTTCCGACGCGGCCTCGAATATGGCGGCCGCCTGGGCGGAGTACAGCTCCGGGTGGCTCATGGCAACCCTGACGCCTCTGTGCCCCATCATAGGGTTGTGCTCCGACAGCTGGATGACCCTCTGAAGGAGGTCCCTCTTCTTCTGCAATTCCGCGTCGTCGCCCTTCAGCACCTCGAGCCTGGCCACTTCCGGCATCAGCTGGTCCAGCTTGGGGAGGAACTCGTGCAACGGAGCGTCGAGCAGCCTTATCGTGACAGGAAGGCCGTCCATCGCCTTCAATATCCCCTTGAAGTCTTCTTTCAGCATGGGCTTCAGCCCTTCCAGGTGTTCCATCCTCTCCTCCCTGGTGGACGAGAGTATCATCGCCTGGGCCAGCTCCAGCCTGTCGGGTGAGCCGAACATCCTCTCCGTCCTGGTCAGCCCTATCCCTTCCGCCCCGAAGGCCCTCGCCCTCGCCGAATTCTGCGGGTTGTCCGCGTTCGCGCGTATCCTCAACCTCCTTATCCCGTCCGCCCATGAAAGTAGCGTGTTGACCTTGGGGCTCAGCTCGGGGTCGACCATGGGCACCTTCCCAACATAGACGCTCCCGGTCCCTCCGTCTATGGTCACAATGTCGCCCTTCCTGACCACCACGGAGTCGACCTGGAAGAGCCCCCGCTTCAGGTCCACCTTTATCGATTCTGCGCCGACCACGCACGCCTTGCCCATCCCGCGCGTGACGACGGCCGCATGGCTGGTCTTCCCTCCCCTGCTCGTGAGCACGCCCTCGGAGGCGGCGATGCCCGTGATGTCTTCGGGCGCCGTCTCCGGCCTTACCAGTATGGTCGCTTCGCCGCTCTCCTTCGCGCTTACGGCGTCCGCGTTTTCGAACACCACCCTTCCGGAAGCGGCGCCGGGGGACGCCGGTATGCCCGTGGCCAGGGGCTTGACGTTCATCCTGGGGTCCACCTGCCTGTGGAGCAGCTGGTCCAGCTGGGCCGGCTCCACCCTCGCTATCGCGTCCTCCTCAAAGATCAGCCCTTCGGAGACCATGTCCACCGCCACGTTCACCGCGGCCTGGGCGGTCCTCTTGCCCGTCCTTGTCTGCAGCATGTGCAGCTTCCCCCGCTCTATGGTGAACTCCATGTCCTGCATGTCCTTGAAATGCCCCTCCAGCCTGGCCGCGATCCCGACCAGCCCGCCGTACGCCTCGGGCTCGGCCTCCTTGAGCTTCTCTATCGGGAGCGGGGTCCTGATGCCGGCCACCACGTCTTCCCCCTGCGCACGGGGGAGATACTCTCCGTAGAGAGACTTGTCCCCCGTCGACGGGTTGCGGGTGAAGGCGACCCCCGTCGCGGACCTGTCGTCCAGGTTGCCGTACACCATCTCCACTATGTTCACGGCGGTCCCCACGTCTTCCGATATCCTGTATATGCGCCTGTATTCCTTGGCCCGCGGGTTGTACCAGGACTCGAAGACAGCCCGTATCGCCATGAAGAGCTGCTCCTCGGGTGCCTGCGGGACGTCCTTCCCGGACTTCCTCCTGATGAGTTCCTTGAAGGCGGACACGATCCCCTTCCATTCGCTCGCGGAGACCTCGACGTCGGACCTGGCGCCCGTCTTCTTCTTCACCTCTTCTATCATGGCCTCGAATTCCCGCCCGTCCACCTTCATGACCACCTTTCCGAAGAGCTGGAGGAACCTCCTGTAGGTGTCATAGGCGAACCTTTCGTCGGCGACGGACCTCGCTATCCCCTCCGCCACGCCGTCGGTCATGCCGAGGTTGAGTATGGTGTCCATCATCCCGGGCATGGAGAATGGGGCGCCCGACCTGACGGAGACCAGGAGCGGCGTGGCCGGGTCACCCAGCCTCTTTCCCGTCCTGGCTTCCATCTCCCTGACCTTTTCCACGACCTTGTCTTCGAAACCGGGAGGGAAGGACCCGGAGTTCGCGAAGTAGCTCCTGCACATCTCCGTTGTGATGACCACCCCCGCGGGGACGGGAAGTCCGAGCTTCACCATCTCCACGAGGCCGTAACCCTTCCCTCCCAGCTCCGACTTGCCGAGCCCGAGCCGCGAGGCATCTTCGAACGAATATATCTGAAGAACCCCCTTGGTCATGGTCAATAATTCGCAGAATCATGGCATATAAAGGAGGCGGCGGGGCATCGCCATCGGGCTTCGAAGGCGGGCGGCGCCGTTTCCTGCCCGTCGGAGACCGTGGGGCAGGAAGGGCACGGGCATAAACGGGCGGCTGCGCTTCGAACTACTCCACGGCCAGCATGGTCAGCGTCGACCGGACCTTGTTGAGCCGTCTGACCTTCCAGGTGATCAGTTCCTTCAACCTCTCTGCGGAGGCGGCCTCCAGCTTGACCACCGTGTCGTAGACCCCGTAGACCCTGTAGGCCTCCTTCACTTCCGCTATCCCGTTCAGGGCCTGCAACACTTCGTCTTCGCCGCCCGGTTCCACGTTGAGCAACACAAAGGCCATGGGCATTCGAACCCTACTCCTTGTCAATCGAACCTGCGACGTGGTGGAATATAAAATTATGGGACAAAGGCGCGAAGAAGGGACGTCACAGCCTGTACTTCGCATATCGTTCTTCGGCGAGGGCGGACGCGACGACGGTACCCAGCAACTTTTCGTCCTTGTCGAACAGCCTTACGGTGACCTCCCTGTCCTTCGGCGCGTCAGAGTACCTCACGCATATGCCGGCCGCCGTCCCTCCCTCCTCCCCGTGCTGCCCTACGAGGAGGCAGACGGGCCCTACATAGTCCTGCACCGCCATCAGCGTCTCCCCCGGTTCCGCCAGCGACGATATCTCCCTGTTCTCCACCATGTCCCTGCCGACGACCAGCTTGCACGAATCCGACAGCCTGAAATGCCTCCCCACCCCCAGCAGCCGGATCTCCCGCATGCCCGGCTTCTCCGAGTGCTGGAACAGGTCCCTGAGGCGGCTCGCGAAACCCTTCTCCGTGAGCACGCACCCCCCGCCGGCGTTGGGGTATTTCTTCAGGCCGAACTCGGCCGCCAGCGATATCTGCTCCTTCCTGGAACGGCCGCTTATCGCCTTGAGCCTCCGCCTGTCGACCATCCCCTCTGTCTCGGCGTCGGTGGGCGGGAGGAGTCTGGCCGACAGCGGCCTGAGTATCTTTCCCTTGAGGCCCGACTCCTTCTCTATCGTCTCCAGCGCCTTCGGGTTCTGGGACATGGGCCTCTGGCCGACCACTTCGCCCGTCACCATGAAGTCCGCCCCCACTTCGCCCATCACCTCCTTGGCCCTGCGGAACATCATTATCCTGCAGTCTATGCACGGGTTCATCCCCGAGCCGTAGCCGTGCTTGGGCTTCCTGACCATCTCCACGTATTCCTCGCCCAGCTCTTCGGCCCTCCACTTCACACCCATCCTCCTGGCCACGTCCGAGACGTCGCCCGCGCAGGCCCCCCCTCCGCAGTCGAAATTGCAGAAGGGCGTCTTGAAGCTCAGGGCGAGCGTCTCTACGCCGAGTTCCTTCATGGTGGCCAGCGCCAGGGTGCTGTCCAGCCCACCGGACAGCATCACCAACGCCTTGGGCTTGCGCTTTGACATGGCCTTCGGCGGGCCACGGGCGGAAACCATTTAACTCTTCCCCAAGTCCAGCGGAGGCCGACGTCCACCATAAAACTGGTGGGTCAGGTCGCCGGGCTTGCTGGAAAAGCTTAAGAATTTGGATTGAAACGTGTAACTTTCAATAAAGGTTTGATTCCCAAGGCGGTCGCCGAGCCCCTCCTTTCCGTCATAATACCGGTCTACAGGGAGTCAAAGACCCTCGGCGACACCCTAGCAAAGCTGACCGGCTCGGGCTATCCCAGAAAGGAGGTCATAGTGACCATGGACTCCCCGAGCCAGAACAGCCGCGACGTCGTCGCAGATTTTTCCGGGAGGGTGGAGTTCGACATCTCCGAAGAACGCAGGGGGAAGGTCGCCGCCCTTAACAAGGCATGCTCCCTGGCGAAGGGAGACGTCTACGTGTTTCTCGACTCCGACATATCGCTGGGGTCCGGGGACATCCTGTCGAAGATACCGGAGAAGATGCTGGACAGCGACATAATAGAAATGAAAAAGGTCATACACACGACGGGCATTCTTTCGAAGATGGTCTATTACGAATACATCGGCATCGGCGCGGCGGACTGGATGATCAGCCGGAGGATGGGCAGGTCCCTCGGCATAAACGGCGCGGCCTTCGCGATAAGGAGAGAGACGTTCGAGCGGGTCGGGGGTTTCAGACGCGTGATATCGGAAGACCTCGACCTGGGGCTGAGGAGCTTTGCCTCCGGGGCCACGTTCAGGTACTGCGACGACATAGTGGTCCACACCTTCGCCCCCGACGGGATGGCCGGTTGGCTCGCCCAGAGGAAGAGGTGGGCATACGGGACGGCGTTGTGGTTCAAGGAGAACTACAGGACGATACTGGGGCTGGTGAAGTCCAGGCCGTCCACGCTGCTCCCCGCGCTGCTCATGATCTTCCCTTCCCTTGTCGGCTTCCTGTCCGGCTTCGCCTTCAGGGACGTGGCCCTGTACGACGCCCTGGCCCTCCTGCTGCTGTCCTTCCCCGTGAAGGCCTTCCCCGTGGTGATCTTCCCGCTGCTGCCCATGCCTACCGCCGAGCTCTCCGCCCTGACGAAGTTCGGCATCGCGACGTCCATGGGGATGGTCGTCTACGGGATGGTCTACTATTATTTCAGCAGGAAGCTGGACTTCGACTTCTCGCCTTTCTGGTTCTCCCTGTACTACATGGTCTATTCGCCGTTGTGGCTGGCCACGATGATATGGGGCATCATGAGGGTCTTCGTGACCAGGCAGAAGGTGGACCTGGACTGGAAGGTCTGAGGGTCGCGACCAGTCGAAAATCCGGGAAACGGTTAAATCTGCAGCGCGGCACGACCACAGTCGGTTTCCATGTATAGCCTCTGGAAGCTGCGCCTGACCATGGCGGGGACCTTGGCCCTGGTCATGGGCGCCTCTACCCTGTTCGTATCCGTCCTGCTGTCCGTGATGGGCGTCTTCAGCATCCTGTCCATGGTAGCCATGGTGGCGCTGTTCAGCGTCGGCCAGTGGCTGGTCGCCCCCTATATGATCCGTGCCATGTACCACGTCAAGGAGGTCCCCTACGAGCAGTCACCCAAGCTGCACGCCATGGTCGAAGAGGTGGCCTCGTCCGCGCGGGTGCCGAAGCCGAAGGTGATGTATTCGCCGATCGCCGCGCCCAACGCCTTCGCCTACGGCTCCCCCCTGGGCGGCAACAGGGTGTGCATGACGCAGGGGCTGCTGGACAACCTGAACGACGGCGAAATCAAAGCCGTGCTGGGCCACGAACTGGGCCACCTCAAGCACAGGGACGTGCAACTGATGATGTTCGTTTCCGTCATCCCCGCGATCTTCTACTGGATAGGATACTCCTTCTTCTGGAGCGGCATGTTCTCGGGCGGCAGGGGCAGGAACGGGGGCAGCACCCTGGCCATAGGGGCGTTGGCCATGCTGGCATATTTCGTCCTCAACCTCCTCGTCCTGGGCCTGAGCAGGCAGAGGGAGCTCTACGCGGACAGGCACGGGGCCCAGGTGGTGGAGAACGGGGCCGCGCAGCTGTCGACCGCCCTGACGAAGCTAGACGCCTACGGCCGGGGGAAGAGGGGCACCCCGCCTCCGGCAAAGGGGTTCAGGAGCATGATGATAGTCGACCCGGTCCCCGGCCGGGACGCACGGACTGCCCTTGCCGAAGGGATGTCGCCACGCGGGCTGACGCTCGGGGAGAGGATACGCGAGCTCTTCTCCACCCACCCTCACACCGCGAGGAGGATAAGCGCGCTCATGTACGAGAAGTAGCCGCCCGCCCCACAACGCTTTAATAATCTATTCAGGGCGTCCCTCCAGAAAAAAGGGAAAGCTTGGTTGTTTTGTCCGCATCGGGGAAGCCGCAGACAGAGTCGGGTCTGGGCGAGGAAACCTACGGGCTCAAAAGGGAGATAGGTATCTTCGGTTCCTTCAGCATCGGCTACGCCGACGTCGGGGCAGACATCTATGTGGCACTGGGCATACTGGCTCTGTACGCGCAGTCGGCCGCGCCGCTCGCGCTCCTCATAGCGTCCGTCACGTACGTCGCCACGGGGCTCACGTACGCGGAGCTCTCCTCCAGATATCCGGTGGCCGGAGGGGGGAACTTCTACGCGAACAAGGCGCTCGGCCCGCTGCACGGGTTCCTCGCCGGCTGGGGGCTGATGCTGGACTACACGATAGACATAGCGCTCTTCGCTCTCGCCACGTCGGGCTACGTCGGGGCCGTCCTCGAGACGTTCCTGGGCAGCACCCTGGTGCTGCACGAGCCTTACTACGCCCTGATAGCCATACTGGTGATAGTCTCCCTGCTGATCCTCAACATATTCGGGATAAGCTACTCCTCGAAGTTCAACATGATGGTCGTGGCGGTCAACCTGGCCACCATATCCCTGATGATGGTGCTCGGCCTGTACGTCGTCATCGAACAGCACGCGTTCTTCTCCTGGCTCGCGCAGCTGAAGCCGCAGTTCCCCAGCGCGCACAATTTCGCCTACGGGATAACCCTCGCCATGGCCTCATTCATCGGGATCGAATCCATATCGCAGGCCGCCGAAGAGACGAAGTCGCCGTCGAAGGTGATACCCAAGTCGACCAAGCTCTCCATAGTGGCCGTCCTGGTCATCGCCGTCTTCCTGTCCTTCCTCTCCGTGAGCATCGTCCCCTGGCAGGTGACCGCGGCCGGGGCCCAGGACCCGCTCTTCCTGCTGGCCGGGGCCATGCCTTTCATAGGAGGCTTCTTCGCCATCTGGATGGCGTTCATGGGGATGTGGGTCTGCACGGTCTCCACAAACACGGGCATAATCGGCGTGTCCCGGGTCACCTTTTCGATGGGCCGGCTGGACCTCCTTCCGACCTCCTTCGCCAGGCTGCACAAGAAGTTCAGGACCCCGTACATGACCATATTGGTCTTCTCCCTCATCGCTATCATGCTGATACTGGTGAACATGTTCACCCCCAGCGCCGAGCTGCTCAATCTGGTGGCGTCGCTGTACAACTTCGGCGCGCTGGTCGCCTACATGTACGTCAACTTTTCCGCCCTGGTCCTCAGGCTCAGGGAGGACGCGGACATCCCCTATCATTCGCCCCTGAACATAAGCGTGACCTACAGAGGGAGGAAGGTGAAGCTTTCCCTGATTCACCTGATAGGGCTGGTCGCCTGCGCATCGATCTGGACCATACTGCTCTTCTCCCACCCTCTCGGCAGGGAGGTCGGGCTGGTGTGGTTCGCGGCGGGCCTGGCGCTGTACTGGGCCTACAGGAAGAAGCGCGGGCTCCCGGTGGCCCCGAGCCTTCGCAGGGCGAAGGACTTCGCTAGGCGGATAAAGCGTTAAGTAACAGGGCCGACGCCATTCACGACAGGAACAGGTAACAGATGTCGTCCTACCCCGGGAAGGGTGAAGGTTCTACGGCGGAATGGGGGTGGACCGACAGACCCATCTTCCTGCCGGTCACGTACGACATGAGGGAATGGAACGCCGCCTTCATAGCGTCCAGCATGGCCGCGTACTCCGGAGGGGGGCTCGTCCTCTTCTGCGTGTCGACCCCCGACTCTTCACCCGACCCGGCCTTCAGGGGGGAGCTGCAGTCGCTTCTGAGCAGGCTGGGCGTGAAGGCAGACGTCGTGATGCGGCGATCGGAGGGGGAGTCGTCCGACTCCGTGGCCAGGGCCATAGTGGAAGAAGCGGAGAGGCGGGGGGCCCAGACCATAGTGATGGCCGCGCGAAAGCAGAGCGTGTTCGGACACGTGATAGGCGGAGTCCCTGACCGGGTGGCCAGGAGGAGCCCGATCCGGACGATACTGGTCGGGACGTCCCGCGCCGGGGCAAGGATCCCCGCCTCCGTCAGGAAGATCATAGTGCTGGTCAAGTCCGGAAAAGAAAGCAAGGACGCCTTCATGGTGGCCGCCGCGCTCGCGAGCCTGGGGACGCCGGGCGGGGCCGAACTCGTGGCGGCACACGCCATAGTCCTGCCCAGGACGGTGCCGCTCGACGCCGTGAAGTTCTCCGACGACATAAAGCCGATGGAGCGGGAATTCGCCAATTCCGTCAGCGAGAGCATAAAGAACCTGGGCCGCCCGTTCACCCCGAGGGTGCTGGTGGCGAGGCAGCTCGGGACGGACGTCGGCTCGTTCGTGGCGCAGGAGGGGGGAGACATGGTGGTCCTTTCGGGGAGGAGGTCCTCCCCGCTCGCCGCCATCTTCGGCAAAGACACGGAGGACATCGTCAGGAGCTCACCCTGCACGACGCTCGTCGTATTCGCGGCGAAGTAGTTTCCTGCAATCATCTTTTATCCAACGGACGGCCGGTGGGCGTCCGTCTTGGAAGACATCGAGGCCGTGAAGGCACGCATGCTGAAGAGGATGATGGACAGGGGCAGGGCGGAGAGTCGCGCGCCGGTGGTGCTCACGGACGCCACGTTCCAGTCGGAGCTTTCGAAGTACCCCGCGATGGTGGTCGACTGCTGGGCGGAGTGGTGCCACCCCTGTAGGATACTCTCTCCCGTCGTGGACGAACTGGCAAAAGAATATGCGGGGAGGATAGCCTTCGGGAAACTGAACGTGGATGAAAATCCCCGGACCGCGCAGGCCTATCAGGTGATGTCGATCCCGACGCTGCTCGTTTTCAGGGAAGGCGTGTACAGGTCCAGGGTCGTGGGGGTCAAGCCCAAGCAGGCGCTGAAGGCCGAAATAGAGGGATCGGCCTAGAAGTCCCCGCCCATGCCGCCCATCCCGCCGGGCATCCCTCCCGGCGGCGGCATGCCCTTGTCTTCCTTGCCGCCCTTGGAGGCTATGACGTCGTCTATCCTCAGTATCATTATGGACGCTTCGGTGGCCGACTTGATTATCTGTGTCTTCACTGCCGTGGGCTCGAAGACCTCCTGCTTCGCCATGTCCCCCACCTTGCCCTTGACCACGTGGACTCCCGCCGTGGCGTTCCCCTTCCCGTGCTCCGCCTTCAGTTCCACCTGCGTGTCGATGGGGTCCATCCCGGCGTTGATCGCCAGGGTCAGGGGTATGGTCTCCAGCGCATCCGCGAACGCCAGCGCGGCCAGCTGCTCCCTTCCGGAGAGCGTCCGCGCCCATTCCCTGATCTTCTGGGCCGTCTCCGCCTCCGCGGCCCCGCCGCCGGCAACCACCAGCGGCTTCTCGAGCACGTCCTTCGCCACCATAAGCGCGTCATGGACGGCCCTTTCCGCTTCATCCACTATCCTCTGGGAGCCCCCCCTGATGAAGACCGTCACCGCCTTGGGGTTCTTGCAGCCCTCGACATAGACCCACTTGTCGTCTTCGATCTTCCTTTCCTCCACCAGCTGCGCCTGCCCCAGGTCGCCCGCCGAAAGGTCGTCGAAGTTGGTCACCACCCTGCCGCCCGTGGACTTCGCGAGCCTGGACATGTCGCTCTCCTTGACCCTGCGCACCGCCAGTATGCCGACCTTGGCCAGGTAATGCTGGGCTATGTCGTCTATCCCCTTCTGGCAGAATATCACGTTGGCGCCCGCGCCCTGTATCTTGTCCACCATCTCCTTCAGCATCCTGGACTCTTCGTCCAGGAAGGCCTTCATCTGGGCCGGGTCGTTTATCCTGATCTCTGCGCTTATCTCCGTCTTCTCTATCTCAAGGGGTGCGTTTATCAGCGCGATCTTCGCGCGTTCCACCTTCTTGGGCATCCCCGCATGGACGACCTCCTTGTCCACTATTATCCCCTTGACGAGCGCCGTCTCTCCGATGGACCTGCCGGGCTTCTTCTCGACCTTTATGTTGTCGATGTCGACCTTCATCTTCTCGCCCGCCGGTTCCGCCACCTGGAGGACGGAAGAGACCACCATGTCGGCGAGCTCGGCCGCTTCCTGCGAGACTATCTTGGACGACAGGCTCGTGATGACCACCTTCTTCAGCCATGCCTTGTCCGTGGGCTCCACCTTGATGGATATCTTGTTCAGCACGTCGAGGGCCTTCTCGGACGCCGAGACGTACCCGTCGACTATCAGCGTTGGGTGGACGTCCTTGTCCAGCAGCTCCTCCGCCTTCTGCAGGAGGGCCCCCGCGAGCACCACCGCGCTGGTGGTGCCGTCGCCCACTTCGCTGTCCGTCGCCTTGCTGATTTCGACCATCATCTTGGCCGCGGGATGCTGTACGTCCAGCTGCTTCAGCATGGTGGCGCCGTCGTTCGTGATGGTGACGTCGCCCAGGGAATCGACCAGCATCTTGTCCATCCCCCTGGGGCCGAGCGAAGTCTTCACGAGCTCGGATATCAGCTTGGCGGCCTGCAGATTGTTCCGCAGCGCCTCCCTTCCCTTCGTTTCGGTAGCGCCTTCCTTCAGTACCAGTACCGGTTGACCACTTGACATTGCCATATACAACACCTATAGAATTGTATTTGAAGACCCTGTGGTGGCGTATTTATATTTTATGCACGAACGGCGGGAGAAACTATAACCGTCCGGCGGGGCTACCTTGCCGGCCGGAAGTGGCAGCGCTCAAGATAACGAAGACGCTGGTGCAGTCGATGCTGGAGTACTCAAAAGACACCTACCCCAACGAGATGCTGCTTCTTCTCAGGGCGAAGCGTTCCGGCGGCGACTACGTCCTGTACCAGGCGGTCTTCGCGCCCTTCATGTTTTCCGGCCCCCACTCTGCCACGTACAACCCCTATCACCTGCCCGTCGACCTCTCCATCGTGGCCACCGCCCACTCCCATCCGTCCGGCGTGAAGATACCATCGCACGAGGACCTGCTGCACCCGTACGGCCGTTACATGCTCATCGTGGGCTTCCCCTTCCGGGGCAGCGAAGACATAGCGGCCTTCGACGGCAAGGGGCACGCCGTCGGCTGGGAGCTCGCAGATGAAGAAGATTGACGAGGTGGCGCCCAGGGTCCTGGCCTGCACCCGCTGCGGCCTGCACCTGTCCAGAAGGAACGCCGTGCCCGGCGAAGGGCGTGGCGACGCTGAGATAGTGCTGGTGGGGGAGGCGCCCGGCCGTACGGAAGACGAAACCGGGCGGCCCTTCGTCGGAAGGGCCGGCGGCCTCCTGGACAGGGCCCTCGCGGAAGCTGGGCTCGACAGAAGCCAGGTCTTCATAACGAACGCCGTCAAGTGCCGCCCACCGGGGAACAGGAGGCCGACGGGGGAAGAGGTGGAAGCGTGCAGTGTCCACCTCGCGGAGCAGCTCGACGCGATCAGGCCGAGGGTCATAGTGGCCCTCGGTGCGGTGGCGTCTTCCCTGCTCAAGGGATGCCCGACGAGGGTGGACTCGGAGCCCTTCGCGTTCCGTGGAATCCGCGTGGTCCCCACCTATCATCCCGCGGCCGCCCTGCACGGCAACAGGATGGCCGTCGGAAGGATGGTCTCCACGCTGCGGGCGGCAAAGGAGCCGACCCGTGGCTCCTGCTAAAGGCTTTTTGCAGGGGGAGCCGTCAGGGGAAACGCCTTGCACGGCGCCCTGATGGTGGTGGACATGCAGAACGACTTCATGGACGGCGGAGCCCTGCCCGTGCCGGGCTCGCTCGGCGTCCTTCCGAAGGTGAACGAATACGTCCGGGCCTTCTCCGGGAGGTGCCTTCCGGTGCTGTTCACGCGCGACTGGCACCCGCCCGACCACATATCCTTCGCATCCAGGGGAGGCCCGTGGCCGCCCCACTGCGTCAGGGGGACAGGCGGGGCAGGCTTCCACGGGCTGCTGGACGTGCCGGCCGGCGCGACCGTGATATCGAAGGCCGGCGAGAGGGACGGGGAGGCATACTCTGCCTTCCAGGGGACGAGGGCCGCCGAAACGCTGAGGGGCCTCTCGGTCCGGGAACTCTACGTCTGCGGGGTGGCCACCGACTATTGCGTCAGGCAGACGGTGAACGACGCCCTGTCCGAAGGCTTCCTGGTCTTCCTGCTCATGGACGCGGTGAAGGGGATAGACGACGAAGGCTCCAAGGCCGCCGTCGACGAGATGGTCAGGAACGGAGCCGTGCCGCTACGCATGGACGGCCTGCTCGCGCGCCTTGGATGAGACGCGCGGGCCCCGACATTTCCCACCTCTTCGAGTGTTAGAGTTTTTAAAAATATATATATCGCGTGGGAATTTGCGAGTTAGAAACAGCAATGGCAGTCATAGAGGTACTTCGGCAGGAAGACACGCCGAAGGTGCTGAACGTCATCAGGAAGACTCAGAGCATATGCCCTGAGTGCAACAGGATACTCCCTGCCTACGTATTTGAAAGGGAGAACAAGGTCTTCATGACGAAGACCTGCCCCGACCATGGGGAGACGGAGGAACTGTACTTCGGCGACTACAACATGTACCTGAAGTTCAGCTCCTACTGGAGCGACGGAAAGGGGACTCATGCGCCGAACGTCAAGCTAGAGAACTGCCAGTGCCCGGCCAACTGCGGACTTTGCACCAACCACCTGAGCCACACGGGGCTGGCCAACATCATAGTGACCAACAGGTGCGACCTCACCTGCTGGTACTGCTTCTTCTACGTGAAGAAGGGGCTGGAGGGTGCCTACGTGTACGAGCCCACGCAGGAGCAGATAGGCATGATGGTCAGGACCCTCAGGGCGGAGAGGCCCGTCCCCGGGAACTCCCTCCAGATCACTGGCGGTGAGCCCACGCTCAGGGAGGACCTGCCCGAAATCATCAGGAAGATAAAGTCAGAAGGGGTGGACCATATCCAGCTGAACACCAACGGGATAAACATCGCCCTCCACCCCGAGCTGGCGAAGATCTACAAGGAGGCGGGGACCAGCAACCTCTACATGAGCTTCGACGGCGTGACGCCCAAGACGAACCCGAAGAACCACTGGGAGGCGCCTCACGCCATAGAGGCCTGCAGGCAGGCCCACCTGGGCGTCGTGCTCGTCCCCACCGTGATAAAGTCGATCAACGACCACGAGCTCGGCGGCATAATAGACTTCGCGAGGGCGAACATAGACGCCGTGAGGGCGGTCAACTTCCAGCCCGTTTCGCTGACGGGCAGGATGAGCAAGAAGGAGAGGGAGAAGTACAGGATCACCATACCGGACTGCATCCACAGGATAGAGGACCAGACCAACGGCGAAGTGACGGCCGACTCCTGGTTCCCCGTCCCGAGCTGCTCTCCCATCACCCACTTCATAGAGGCCGTGAGCAACAGGCCGCAGTACGAGCTCTCGATCCACTTCGCGTGCGGCGCGGGGACGTACGTCTACATGGACAACAACAGGAAGCTCATCCCCATAGGCAAGTTCCTGGACATACGCGGCCTTCTGGAGTTCCTGGACGAAAAGGCGGACGAGATACACTCGGGGAGCAACAGGTGGATCACCCTGGCGAAGGCTGCCACCAAGATAATGGGCTTCATAGACAAGGAGAAGCAGCCGGAGGGCCTGAACATGGGGAAGATGCTGTTCGACGCCCTGGTCAGGCACGACTACTCCGCCATAGGCCAGTTCCACCTGAAGAGCGTCTTCCTGGGCATGATGCACTTCCAGGACAAGTACAACCAGGACGAGGAGAGGCTTCAGAGGTGCGACATACACTACCTGACGCCCGACCTCAGGATCATACCCTTCTGCAGCTTCAACGTAATCCCCGAATGGTACAGGGACCGCGTCCAGAAGAAGTACGGCATGCCCGTGGAGGAGTGGGAGAAGAGTTCCGGGGAGAAGCTCGAAGCGAAGCTCTACAGGGGAGACCTGAGGAAGCTGAAGCCCGGGCAGAAGCTGGACATGAGCTGCTCCACCTCCGAGATCTTCCAGAAAGTGAGCAACCTGCAGTAGAAGGCCCTCTTTTTTTGATTCCATCTCCCTCGAAGGAGGCCCCAGCGGCGGGACGGACGACCACCCTGTCGGAAGTGGTGGCCGGGCCCGTCCACCGGGAGACGACCGCCGACCAGAACGTCGATGTCAGGGTCAGGTTCTCCATCCAGGGAGGTCTAAGGGACGCCTACGACAGGAGCTGCTGGCAGACGGCCTACGCCGAGCACGACACCCTGCTGCGCATCATATTTCACGCGGGGATCTACAGGAAGGCCGGAGGGGTGCTGGACAGGGCGGTCGTGAAGAAGACGAAATTCGTGAAGAAGGGGAAGCTGTACTGGACCAGGAACCCGGACCTGACCGACAACACGGCCAACAGGATATGGTCCTTCGTGGTGGACGAGGACGGCGCGGCGAGGGTCCACGACAAGGAGGAGGACGTGAAGGACACGCTCTTCACCTTCGACAGGACGCTGACCATCCCGGCCGGTTCGCTGAAGAAGGGGACCAACACGCTCTTCGTGAAGGCGTCGGCCAGGTGGTTCAGGCACACATACGCGGGCAGCGGGTCGCTGAGCGGGTCTTCGAGGCAGTTCGACGTGGCGATCCTTTAACGCTTATATCGGCGCCCCGAAGGCCGGAAAACGTCATGGCAAAGTTCGACGGAATAATAAGCCAGGAGCTGCTCACCGTAGAGGAGAAGCCGGACGAGGTCGTCCTGATCTTCAGGGACAACAGGTACCTCTTCGTCAGGCTGATAGACGGGAAGCTGGTCACGGAGAGCCTCCCCGAATGAGCCCCGCCCCCTGAAATGTTTTTACCCCTAGCCGTGGATAGAGGGGGCATGGAGATAGGTCAGAAGGTCACGGAGGCCCTGGGCAGGCTGGGGCTCTCCGACTACGAGATAAAGGCATATTCGTCCCTGCTTCAGTACGGGGCTCAGACGGCGGCGGAAGTGAGCAGGCAGTCGTCCGTCCCGTATTCCAAGGTCTACGAGGTGCTGGGGAGGCTCGAATCGAAGGGATGGGTCGAGAGCGACGTCAGCAGGCCGAGCAAGTATTACCCCAAGCCGCCCGACGTGGCGCTCCAGTCCTTCAGGATGAAGCGTGAGAGCGAATACAAGAACTACGAAGACACGATAGCGAAGGAGCTGATACCCATATACGAGAAGAGGGACATAAAGGAGAGGCCAGAGGTCTGGATAGTCAAGGGCGAATTCAACATCATGGGGAAGGTGAACGAGATGCTCGCCGACGCGAGGGAGGAGCTCATGGTCGCCCTCCCGGGGGACCTGAGCGCCCTGTCGAAGGCCGGGATGGACCGGCTGGCGGACCTGATGAGCAGGGGGATAAACGTCTCCGTGCTGCTGTCCGACCCTTCCACGGCGCGGGACATCAGGTCTGCCATCAACGGGGTCACAGTTAGGGTCAGAGACGGGATGTTCGGCGGCGGGATAGTCTGCGACGCCAAGCAGGTGATGCTCCTGCTGGGGCAGAGCGCAGCGAAGAACCCGCACGTGGCGATATGGGCGGACCATCCCGGGCTGGCCATGTTCGCGAAGAGCTATTTTGAATCGCTCTGGGCCGGCGCCAAGACCGTATCGTAGGGCCGCCGTGAGACAGGATGAAGGACGCCCGGGAACCGTCCGCGCTGGCGGCGGAGCTCGCTTCCCTGCTCGGATGCGACAGGGCGGTGCTGGAGGCCTACGTCTCGATGCTGCAGAGGGAAGGGCCCGTCCCTCCCGGCGACATCGACGCCGCGGGCGGCGTGCTGGAGCGGATGAAGGACTACGGCCTGGTGATCCGGTCGGGGCAGGGCTACCTCCCGGTCCACCCCAGGCTGGGGATAAGCAACCTCTATCGCATCGGGGTGGCGAAGGACCAGGCAGTGAAGGGGGGCAGGGTCAGGATAGACGCCATAACGGCGTACTTCGTCCGCATGAGAGAGGACAGCACAGAACAGCTTTAATATGAGGGCAATCGGCTCCTTACCATGTCTTCCCAGATGACCGATTGCAGACACAACGTGGTCTACGCAGGCGTCTTCAACCTCATCAGGGGCTTCGGGGTGCTCGGCGTCGTGGACGCCTGGACATGCACACACTGCGACGAGATCTGGTGCGACGGAAGAAGACTCGGCGTCCAGGAGATCCCGGACGAGGTGGGCCTCCCTGTGCGCGTCCAGGGGACCGAATGGGCGGTGATGTTCTGCGACGACGGGCAGAAGACGGATTGGAACCTGCTCCAGGTGAAGCGCGGCGAAGAATTCGAGCACAGCTGCGCCGCCTCCCCGCAGTGCCGCATTACGGTGGGGGACGACTGGAAGCCGAACTGCTCGCTGGGGGACCACGTCAACCACAGGCTGGTACTGGTCAAGCAGTCCCTCAACAAGAACGTCTACGTATGACCTTCAGGGTGGTCGCTTGAAACCCGCGAGTTACGCGCTTGTAGTCGGCGTGCTGACCTCGTTGACCTACGGCGTCCTGTTCTACAACGGCATAGGATGGCCGGTGGCCGCGGTCAGCGCCGGCTTCATGGTCTTCAGGCTGCTGACCTCCCTCCCGCTGGCGATAAACTCCCAGAAGTCGATCTACGTCTCCGTCTTCTCCGCGTTCGTCGGCGTCGTCTACCTCTTCCTGGTGGTCCTCAACAACCTGACGTTCGTCTTCTATCCCTACCTCACCATAGTGCTTGAGGTGCTGGCCGTGGTCTTCAGCGCATACGCTTCGAGGAAGGTGGGCGGGAAGCAGCCGAGTCCGCTGGACATGCCCGTGTACGGGTAGGTGCGAAGGCGCAGTTGGAGATATACGTCACGGAAGCCCACATGGGCGCCGTCGCAGGGTTCATGAAGGGCTACGTCATGATAGAAGAGACCAAGGCGCGGTTCAAGGGCGTCATCTTCGGCAGGATAGGCGGCCACAACGTCTCCGTGAAGTTCATGCCGGCGGCCGTCAGCGCGCTCGGGAAGAAGGGGATCGACGCGGACGAGCTTTCTCTGGAGGTGCAGGCCGCCATAGTGCAGGGCAGGTTCGAAACTGTGGCCGGGGCGAAGCACGTCGCGGACCCCGCGATAGGCCCGCCTGGGGACCATAAAACATAAGAATATTCAGATCCGGTGGCGCCCGGGTCTTCTAGTTCGGCCCGGGTTGGACCTTCTTCGTCCTTCTTGCCCGCTGCGCGCCAGCGCTTCTCGTCCGCCTTGCCCTGGTCGCCGGCCGGTCGGGCGGGGTCTCGCCCGTCGCGGGGGCGGGCGTCGTGGCCGCTTCGGGGACCGCCTGTGGAGCGGGCTCCGGAACGATCGCCTCCGCCGGCGCGACAGTCTCATGATACGAGGCGGCTGGTGCTACAGCAGCCATCTGGACCATGGACTTCGGTCTGACCTTGCTCAACGTCAGCGCCAGTACCAAGGCTGAAGCCGCCGCGACTAGCACAGCGAAGCCCCAGATATCTACCATTGGCCTTCTGACCCTTGACTGGCGCGCTCGGGTTAAATGCATTCAGGTCAATTAGTGATAACATCCTGCTCGTCTTAGTTTGACGCGGGCCCTTGGCAAGCCGACCGGGGCCGGCTTCTACGCAGACCCGATAGCCTTCAGCACGGCCCCCACATCCGTCACGGGGAGGTCGCAGCTGTAGTCCTTGCAGACGTAGACGACGGCCCCCGGGGGGCGCGGCGGGCAGTGCGCGGTGTAGCTCGAGACGGAGTCTATCGGCGGGTCGCTCGCCGAGGTGTCCCGCAGCAACACCACCGCGTCCGGCAGGTACGGCCTGGACAACGCCAGGAGCATCTCCTTGACGCCCGCGGACCGGCGGTCCCCCGAAACCACCACCTCGTGGAACGGGTTCCTGGAGGCGCCGACGCCGATCAGGAAGAACGCGTGGGCATACGGGGCGCTCGAGACCCTTGCGGCGAAGCACTCCTGCAGCTTCTGCAGCCTCTCCTCCAGCTCCGTCCTGCCCGTTATCCTGGCCAGCCTCAGGGTGTTGAGCAACGCCACGGAGTTGCCCGAAGGGGTCGCCCCGTCCAGGGGGTCCTTGATCCTCTTGACGCCGTCCCTGAAGTCGTCGGCGCACTGGGCGAAGCCTCCGTCGTCCCAGAAATGCCCGACCAGGACACTGTCCAGCTCGATGGCGCGCCTGACGTACTCCGCGTCGAAGGTGGCCTCGTACAGCTCCAGCAGCCCCCACATCGTGTGGGAGTAGTCCTCCAGGAACCCCTGGATCGCGGCCTCCCCGTCCCTGTATCTGTGCAGCAGGCGCCCCTCCCCGTCCCTCATCCTGCCCAGGATGAAGCCCATGGCCGAGGCCGCCGCCTCGACGTACCTGGCCTCGCCGAACGCCCGCCCCGCCTTGGCCAGCGCGGCTGCCATCAGGCCGTTCCAGTCGGCCAGTATCTTGTCGTCCTTGAGAGGACGAGGTCGCTTCGCCCTCTCCGACAGGAGTTTCGTCCTGATCCCTTCCAGCCTGGCGGCGAGCTCGGCTCCGGGGATGCCCGTCTCTCTGGACATGACGGCCAGGTCGCCCCCGAGGTGCATGACGTACGACCTCGAAAGCGGGCCGTCCCTGTGGGGCGCCGCCCTTTCCCTCCCGAACAGGACCTTCAGCGCGAGCTCGGCCTCGTCGGCCGGGAGGGCGGCCCTGACATCCTCTTCCGACCACAGGTAGAACTTCCCCTCTTCGCCTTCGCTGTCGGCGTCTTCGGAGGAGAAGAAGCCGCCCTCCGGCGACCTAAGCTCGCTCAGGGCGTAGTCCAGGGTCTGCCTGGCCGTGGCGGCGTATTCCTCCTTTCCCGTCGCCTGGTACGCCTCCGTATAGGCCATGGCCAGCATGGCCTGGTCGTAGAGCATCTTTTCGAAATGGGGCACTGTCCAGCGCGAGTCCGTGGAGTACCTGTGGAAGCCGTGCCCGAGCTGGTCGAAGACCCCTCCCAGCCTCATGCTCCTGAGCGTCTTCTCCACCATCGCCAGTGCGGCCCCGTCCTTCTTCATCTTCCAGTACCAGAGCAGGAAGAGCAGGTTGTGGGGGGAAGGGAACTTCGGCGCACCGCCGAAGCCGCCGTGGATGTCGTCGAAGGCCCCCAGCAGGTGCTCGTATGCGGGCTCCGCGGAGAGGTCGGCAGGGCCCGACCTCGCGCCCAGGCTCCTGTTCAGCAGGGACATGGCCCTCTCCCCCTCCCTCTCCAACTCCTTCCTCCTGGTCCTCCACAGTTCGTCTATCCTCGGTATCAGGTCGAGCATGCCGGACATCCCGAGGCGCGTCTCCCTGGGGATGTAGGTGGCGGCGAATATCGGCTTCCTGTCCGGCGTCAGGATCACGGTGAGCGGCCATCCGCCCGCCCCCGTCATCATCTGGCAGATGGTCATGTACAGGTTGTCTATGTCCGGCCTCTCCTCCCTGTCCACCTTGACGCTCACGAACGTCCTGTTCATCAGCGAGGCCACCTCCGGGTCGCTGAACGACTCTTCGGCCATGACGTTGCACCAGTGGCAGGAAGAATAGCCTATCGAAAGGAAGATCGGCCTGTCTTCGCTCCTGGCCTTCTCGAAGGCGGCCTTCCCCCAGGGGTACCAGTCCACGGGGTTCTGGGCGTGCCTGAGGAGGTAAGGGCTCTTCTGCCCCACGAGGTGGTTTCCCGTGGCGGTGCCTGACGGCGTCCCGGGGTCCATTGCCGCCCTGGTGACCCTTCCGCGTTAATAACATGACGCACAGGTCTGCGGCACAGGCGTTCCAGACGGTAGAACTATATCGCACCCGCCGCAGGAATATCCGGATACGGAATGAGAGTCTCCGGAGCCCACCGTCCCCGCACGCAGAGAGCGGCGTATCCATACGGCCGCCGCCCGGGCAGCGATGACACGGCATGACACGACGCAGGTCCCTGGCCGTGCTGGCAGCCGCCCTGGCGATAGGCCTCCTGGCAGCCGCTGCGGCGTCCGACTTCGCGTCCCTCTCCGGCCCCAAGGCGTGCGCTCCGGGCGCGTCGGGCAGCTCCGCCGCGACGTATGCGGCGAACTGCAAGGCGGGGCTCACGCTGGGTCTGGGGATCGCGAGCCAGACCGTCATACTCGGGAATAACGAGACGATCACGGTCTTCGTGCAGAACGACCTGCCCTCATACAACACGGCCAACTTCACGGGCTTCCCCGCTCTACCTTACGGCGTCGATCCGAACGGGGCGCTGCCTTCGGCGTACCTCCTGCCGGAGCCGGCCGCATGCGGTTTCACCTTTGGGGCTCTGGCCTACTTCGTTGTGTACAACGCGTCTCACTCGCCGGTGCAGCTCGACGACTACCGCCGCCCCCCCGTCATGTGTCCGTATGTGATATTGGATTCCTTCCGGTTCGCCCCGTCCCAGCGCGTCGGCTGGACGTTCGCCCTGGGCGGATACTACACCAGCCCGAACGAACCGTGGCTGAACGCGACCTACCACCAGTTCGGTCCGGGCGAATACACGGTCGTCGCCTTCGACCTGTGGGGAGACGTGGCGGCGCTCAACTTCACCGTGGCCCCGGGCGAGCTGTATCTCACGGCTTCGGGCATCTGCACGGTCGGCGCGGCCTACGAGCCGTGCTGGGGGAGCGACCAGGCATACGTCTTCAACTGCGCCGGCGCGGCGCCGGAAGGCT
>JAKAPW010000022.1 GCA_021811935.1 archaeon
GGAAGAAGGCCTACGTCACGCTCTCGCGCGAGACGCCCGCCTCGGAGCTCGCCTCCAAGCTGGGGGTGCTGTAGTGAGATGGGCAAGCGGATACTCGTAAGGCACCGCGGCAAGGCGGGGATGCAGTGGCTGGCGCCGAAGAAGGGGAAGGTCGCGCCGGTTGCCTACCCCGCGTTCGATTCTGCTTCCGTGAGGACAGGAAAGGTCGAAGCCATAGTCCACGAAAGGGGGAGGGCAGCCCCCCTGTCAAGGGTGTCGTTCGCCGACGGCAGCAGGTCCTACCTTCCGGCCGTGGCAGGGCTGGTGGTCGGCCAGGAGCTGGCGTTCGGCTCGGACGCCGCCCCAGCGGTGGGCAACGTCCTCCCGTTGGACAGGATACCCGAGGGGACCGCGGTCTGCAACATAGAGAAGAAGTTCGGTGACGGCGGTTCGATAGCCAGGGCGTCCGGGACGTCGGCGGTGGTCTTCTCCCAGACGGGGCCGACGACGGTCGTCAGGCTGCCTTCCGGGCGGAGCCTTTTCATAGATTCAAGGGCCCGCGCGACCATAGGGGCGGTCGCCGGCGGCGGCACGGCCGACAAGCCATTCCTGACGGCGGGAAGGAGGCTCAGATACATGAGGTCAAGGGGTAAGGCCTACCCGAGCGTGAGGGGGGTCGCCATGGCGGTGGTGCACCACCCGTTCGGCGGAGGGAGGCACCAGCATCCGGGCAAGTCCACTTCGACGTCGCGCAACGCCCCGCCCGGAAGGAAGGTGGGGCACATAGCGCCCCGCAAGACCGGAAGAGGAAGGGCGCAGAGGAGAGGGACCGTCGAGCAATGATTATATAGACATCAGGGGGGCTGACATCGAAGTTTGCCGAAGGAATTCAGGTACCGCGGACACACAATGGAGCAGTTGCAGGGGATGCCCCTCGAGCACGTGCTCCTGCTCCTGCCGTCCCGGCACAGGAGGAGCCTGAACAGGGAGCTCAGCCACGAAAAGAAGAAGCTGATTGAAAGGGCCAGGGCCGGGAAGGGCGCCAAGATAAGGACCCACGCCAGGGACATGGTGATACTCCCCTTCATGGTGGGGCTGACCGTGGAGGTCTACAACGGAAAGAGCTTCGCACCGGTCGAAGTCAGGCCCGAGATGATCGGGCACTACCTGGGCGAATATGCCACGCCAATAACCAAGGTGGCGCACGGCACCCCCGGCATAGGCGCAAGCCGCAGCTCGCTCTACGTCCCGTTGAAGTGAGCTCAGTCCTTCTGCGCGAACTTCTCGGAGATGTCGACGAACTTGCCGTCCTGCTCCACCCTGATCGACGTCTCTATCCTCACCCTCAGGCCCAGCTGCCTGAATATGGACAGCAGTTCGCCGCCGCTGATCGGCTTCTGCAGCCTGCCGGCCAGGTAGAGGTCTGCCAGCCTCTCCACTATCATAGCCGTCTCCGTCGGGTACTGACCCTCCGCCGCCAGGAGCACCTCCAGACCCCGGTCCACCAGGTGCGACACCAGGAGCTTCCTGGAGTCGCGCGCGACGGGTTCGGGCTTGTTCTCGGCCTTCCGTTTCATCTCCCCGAGCCTCCTGCTGATCAGCTTCTTCAATTCCGCATCTTCCGAAGACATCCCTGGACGGCCCGAACCGAGGGTATGAGGCGGACTAATAAATCGATCTGAAACGGGCTCTGTTAAGTTGTCGTCACCTCGCTCTGAGCTGACGACTTAACAGGGAGAAAAGGCCTACCCAGATGACGCTAACTTAACAGAGCCCTGAAACGCCCGGCTTATATCCCGCCGCATGCACCCGCCCGTCATGGCCGGTCGCCAGCTGTGGGTCGCGCTGCCCAGTTCGTTGCTCATGGAGGACAGGGACCTGAGGGACAAGACGCTCAAGGTGGGGCAGGTGGCTAGGGCGATGGGCGTCTTCTGTGTCGACAGGGTCTTCATCTTCGACGACGAGCTGGACAACAACGCGAGGGACGCGGCGCTGATCAGAGAGCTGCTGGAGTACATGGAGACGCCGCAGTACCTGAGGAAGAGGCTCTATGGCCTCAGGCCTTCCCTCGCCTACGCCGGCCTCCTGCCCCCTCTGAAGCTCCCGTCGCACAGGGCCATGCCTTCGCCTGTAGCGGGCGGGTTCAGAGAGGGGGTGGTGGAGGAGCGGTCGGGGAAGAAGTTCGTCTTCGCGGGCATGAACTTCGCCCTTCCGTTCGAAGGGCGGGCTCCCACAGGCAGCAGGGTGACGGTGAGGCTCGAGCCCCGCGGCGACTCCTTCGCGGCGAGGCAGACCTCCAGGGCAGAAGTGCCGGGCTATTGGGGGTACACGGTCTCCCGCTCCGCCGGTCTGCCCGACCTGTGCACGAAGGCGGACCTGGCCATAGCCACCTCCAGGCTGGGCAGGCCCGTGGCCGAGGCGTGGGGCGAGCTCCGCGAAGACCTGCGCGGGCGCGAGCGGTGCCTGGTCGCCTTCGGGGCGCCCAAGCGCGGCCTTCACGAGATGCTGGGGGACGAGGCCATGACGAAGTGTTTCCGCCATGTGATAAACGCCCTCCCCGGGCAGGGGGTCGAAACGATAAGGACGGAGGAGGCGATATTCATCTTCCTTTCGCTCGTGGCGTTCGGCATGAACGCCTAGCCCCACCGGGGAGCGCGTCCCCCGTGACGGCCTGCGGGACCGCGCTGACGGAAAGTATTTATGGGGTATTGTTGGGGCGACACGTACGCGTGTGCTTAGTGAATGCCTCAATTCGGGTACTCTTTCAACCAGTTCGACAGCGCTGTCCATGTCAGGGCCAGTGGAAGAGAGGTTGATATCAGCCCGAAGGACGCGAGGGAGGTCTGTCAGTCCGTCAAGGGTCTCCTCGTCCCCGCGGCTCGCAGGCTCCTCGAAGAGGTCGTAGACCTGAAGAGGCCCGTTGCCTTCAGGCGCTTCAAGTTGAAGAGGGGCCATAGGAAGGAGCTGCAGGGATTCGCCACAGGCGGCTACCCATCGAAGGCGGCCGCCTCCATCCTGGCCGTCCTCGACAACCTGCAGAACAACGCGGAGCACAAGGGTTTGAACATCGACAGGATGAAGATAATCCATGCGTCCGCCTATGCGGGCCGGAAACTTCCGAGGTACAAGCCGCGCGCCTTTGGGCGCACGAGTCCGTCGATGCGCGTTTTTGTCCATGTCGAACTTGTCGGGAAGGAGGTCGCTTGATTTTTGCCGTATGGAAAGCTCGTCGTCGCCAAGCTCTATAAATCGGCCGAGCTTGACGAATATCTCGAAGAGGCGTTGAAGGCGGCCGGCTACGGAGGGGCCGAGCTGGAGAAGTTGCCTCTGGGCTACAGGCTCAACCTCTTCGTCGTCAGGCCCGGGCTGGCCATAGGGAGGAAGGGGACGGGGATACGCGCCCTGACCGAGAACCTTTCGCAGAAGTTCGGGCTGGACAACCTGACGGTGAACGTGGAGGAGATAACCGAGCCCGACATGAACCCGAGGGTCGTCGCGCAGCGGATCGCCTCCATGGCCGAAAGGGGGATGGCCTTCAGGCGTGCCGCGTCGATAACCATGAACAACGTCATGAGGGCGGGGGCGATGGGCTGCATCATAGCCGTCAGGGGGAAGCTCAGGAGCGAGCGGTCCCACTTCGAAAGATACGTCAACGGCGTGGTCCCCATAAGCGGCCACCAGAAGGACATCGTGGTCAGGTCGGCCGTCAGCTCCGTGCTGCTGAAGATGGGGCTCTATGGAATATCGGTCAAGATATCCTACAAGGACGCGATGCCGCCGGAATTCGAGCTGAAGAAGCAGGAACAGCCGCCGCCGGAAGGGGAGAAGGTGCAGGAGAATGTCTCGGCTCAAGCCTAAGGACGTCAGGTCCCTGGACGAAGAGGGGGTAGAAGAGAAGGTGAACGAGTACAGGAAGGAGTACCTTAGGCTGAAGGGGCTCGCCGCCAGGGGGAACCTCGCGAAGGAGTCCGGGAAGCTCGGCCGGGTCCGGAGGACCCTGGCCATGTTGGAAACGCTCAAGCACGAAAGGAGGAGGGCGGGCCAGTGACCTCGAGGACGTCCATGCTCGGGCACGTGATATCGGTCTACCGCAGGGGCTCGCCCGAGCCCGTCATGACGGGCAGGTACGCCTTCGAGACCAAGAAGATGGTCCTGCTCAAGACGGAGGCAGGGAAGAAGATGGTTGAAAAGGCCGGTCACATCTTCGCCTCCGACGACGGCAGGAGGTTCAGCGCGTCGTCCCTGTCCGGCAGGCCCGTGGAAGGCTGGGTGCGCGGCGATTGAAGAACGTGGGCATACAGGGGGCGAAGTCCCCGAACAGGTCCTGCACCGACGCGGACTGTCCGTGGCACGGCACGGTCTCGACCCGCGGAAAGCTGATCTACGGCAGGCTGGCCGGGCAGAAGACCAAGGGGATGGCGGTCATAGAGCGCGACTACTACCAGTACGTCCCCAAATACTCCAGGTACGAGAAGAGGCGGGGGAAGATACACGCGCACGTCCCGCCCTGCATCTCGGTCAAGGAGGGGCAGCAGGTGGTCGCGGCGGAATGCAGGCCTCTTTCCAAGACGATATCGTTCGTCGTGGTCGGAGGAACGGGTGAATAGGCTTGTCGACGAAGTCCAGAGCCGTATCGGCCAAGGGCGTCCAGGAGTTCAAGCCGTACATCACGAAGTCGATCCCATTCTACGCCGTGATAACGTGCGCAGACAACACGGGCGCGAAGACCCTGAGGGTGGTCCAGGTGGCCCGGTTCAAGGGCAGGCTCAAGAGGATGCCGGCGGCCGGCGTCGGGGACATGGTGCTCGTCGTGGTGAAAAAGGGGCCCCCCGACCTGAAGAAGCAGGTGTTGCACGCCGTCATCGTCAGGCAGAAATATCCCGTCCGCAGGATGGGAGGGTCCAGGGTCAGCTTCGAGGACAACGCGGCGGTGATAATGACCCCCGAGGGCGAGCTCAAAGGGACCGACATCAGAGGGCCGGTCGCCGCCGAGGCCGCCGAGAGATGGGCCAGGATAGCGAACGTCGCGCCGTTGATAGTCTGATGGTGAATGTGTGTTGCATAGGTCTTTCCATCCGGGCAAAGTGAGGAAGCGCGCCTTCGAAGCGCGCGGGTTCCAGGCCAGAGGCAGGTCTTCCGTCCACCTCAACGCCGAGCTGGGCGAAAAGTACGGCCGGAGGTCCTTCCCCGTCAGGAAGGGGGACACGGTCAAGATAACGCGCGGCGACTTCAAGGGGGTCGAGGGCAAGGTGCAGAAGGTCTTCCCGGCGCAGGGGAAGGTCCAGGTCGAAGGTGTCACTAGGGCCAAGGTGGGCGGAGGCACCGTCCAGCTCCAGGTCCCCGCTTCGAAGGTTATGATAACGGCCTTCGCCCTGGAAGACAAGGCACGGAAGTCCAAGCTGGAGTCCAAGGGAGGTCAATAGGGATGGGAAGAAAGGCAGGATCCAACAGGCTGAAGAGGGAGGCGGCGCCGAGGTTCTATGCGTTCCCCAGGAAGAAGTACACCTTCGTCACCAGGCAGGAGCCGGGGCCCCACGCGGCCTCCCTGAGCTACGACCCGATAACCCTGCTGAGGGACGTCCTTCGGATAACCAGGACCAAGAAGGAGGCGGCCTCTCTGCTCAGAGAGGGCAAGATGTTGGTCGACGGGAAGGCCAGGCGCAACAGGGGCTTCCCGCTCGGGCTGATGGACGTCGTCGAGCTGGCCGGCACGGGGCTGGTCTACAGGATGCTGCCGAGGAAGGGGAGCGTGGTCCATCCCTTCCCCATCCCGGAGTCCGAGAAGGGGACCAAGGTCTGCAGGATAAGCTCGAAGTCGACGGTCCGCGGCGGCAAGACGCATCTGGGGACCCACGACGGCAGGACCTTCCTGGTGGAGGACGGGACGAAATACGCCCCGGGGGACTCCCTGGTGGTGGACCTGAAGACCCACGGAATCACGGACTCGGTGGCCATGAAGAAGGGATCGCTGGCCATCATCACGGGAGGGAAGCGCCTCGGCCGCATGGGAGAGATAAAGGAAGTGATCAAGGGCACCTTCTCCAGCCGCGCGAGCGTGAAGGTCGGGTTCCCCGACGGCGAAGTCATACTCCCCAGGGACCTGGTGATGCCGGTGGGGGTGCAGAAGCCGGCGGTGACGATCCCGGTGGAGGCCGAGTGAGCATGAGCGCCGTCGCGGAGCAGAAGTCGAACCCCATGACGCTGCCCAGGCTGGCCAAGGTCACCCTGAACATAGCGGTGGGGAAGCCGGGCGAGCAGCTGGAGAAGGCCAGGAAGGTGCTCGAGATACTGGGGGAGCAGAAGCCCAGCCCGAGGGAGGCCAAGAGCACCATACGCGACTTCGGCATCCACAAGGGAGAATCGATAGCTGTGCTGGTCACGCTGCGGAAGGAGAAGGCCAAGGCGGTCCTCAAGAAGCTGCTCCAGGCCAAGGGGAACGCGATCTCCGCGTCCTCCTTCGACGAACTGGGCAACGTGAGCTTCGGCATAAAGGAACACATAGAGATCCAGGGGATGAAGTATGACCCCGAGATAGGGATATTCGGGATGGACGTCTCCGTTTCGCTCGAAAAGCCGGGGGTCAGGGTCCAGAGGCGGAGGCGCGCTTCCTGCTCCATACCTTTAAAGCAGCGTGTTTCAAAGGCAGAGGCCCAAGAGTTCTTCAGGACAGTCTTGGGTGCTGAGGTAAGATGATCTGCTTGGTGAAGGTAAGACATGGCAAACCGAGGAAGTTCGGCAAGGGCTCGAGGCCGTGCAAGAGGTGTGGCCAGTACGGCCCGGTCATTCAGAAATATGACCTGATGCTCTGCAGGCAGTGCTTCAGGGAAGTGGCCCCCAAGATGGGGTTCAGGAAGTACGAATAGGGGGTAGTTGGACACGCCAGCGATAGCTGCCATACCGAACCTCTTTTCGACGATATACAGCAACGAGCTCAGGAACAGGAAGGAGTGCCTGGTCATACCAGCCTCCAGGCTGGGGCAGGAGATACTGCGCGTTATGCAGAAGGGGAAGTACATAGGGGAGTTCGAATACGTGGACGACGGGATGAGGGGGAAGCTCAGGGTCCAGCTGCTCGGCAGGATAAACAAGTGCGGCTCGGTCACGCCGCGGTATCCCGTCGGGGTGGATTCGTACTACCTGTGGGAAAGGAGGTACCTCCCCGCCGTCAACGTGGGCATCCTGATAGTGAGCACGAGCAAGGGCGTCATGAGCCACGGGGAGGCCGTGAACGAAGGGGTCGGGGGAAGGCTCCTGGGCTACGTCTACTAGGTGGTTTGTTTGCCAGGCGAAACCATGGAACTGACAACCCCGTCCGGCGTCTCCGCCTCGTTCGAGAGGCACAGGCTTTCGGTCAAGGGCCCGAAGGGGACGGTGGAAAGGGACTTCTCCAAGATACCGGTGAGCGTGGAGGTGAAGGACGCCAAGATCCTCCTGTCCACCACAAGGAGCAGGAAGGGGGACAAGGCGATCCTGAACACCTGCAGGAGCCATGTCGGCAACATGTTCAAGGGGGTGACGGAAGGGTTCACCTACAGGCTGAAGGTGGTCTTCGCCCATTTCCCGATAACCGTGAAGGTGCAGGGGTCGGAGGTGCACGTGGAGAACTTCTATGGCGAGAGGGCTCCGAGGCGGGCGACGATAGTCTCGGAGTCCACCAAGGTTCAGGTGGAGGGGGACGACCTGGTGGTGTCGGGGCCCGACCTGGAGGCTGTCGGCCAGACGGCCGCGAACATAGAGCTGTCGACCAAGGTGAAGGAGAAGGACCAGCGCATCTTCCTGGACGGTGTGTACATCTATGAAAGAAAGAAATGAGCGCGAGGATGTGAAGGAGCTGCTGAAGCGGCGGGCCGAGGTAGCGGGCAGGAGGCCGCGCTTCGTCCGGCCCGAGAGCTGGAGATACAAGAGGTTGAAGCCCAACTGGAGGAAGCCGACGGGTGTCGACAACAAGGTCCGCCTGTCCCAGAAGGGCTGGCCTGCGCTGGCGAGGACGGGATACCGCGGTCCCGTGGCGGCCAGGGGGCTCCACCCTTCGGGGCTGCGTGAAAGGTTGGTCCACAACACCGCGGAGCTCCAGGGTCTCGACCCGTCCGCCTTCGCCGTCAGGATGGGGAGGACGGTGGGGGCCAGGAAGCGGAGGGAGATAGTGGCCAAGGCGAAGGAGCTCCGGCTGAAGGTGCTCAACCCGAGGAGGCTCAACAAGGCATGAGCCTTGGCAAGAAGAAGCGGCTCGCGGCTAGCCTGCTCAAGGTGGGCGTCAACAGGGTCAGATTCGACGAGGAATCCTTGGACAGGATAGGCGACGCCGTGACCAGGGACGACGTCCGCAGACTGATCAACGCAGGCGACATAGTTGCCCTGCCGTCCACCGGGACATCCGGCGGCAGGAGGAAGGAGGCCAGGGCCAAGAGGGCCATGCGCGGCCGGGGACCCGGTTCGAAGAAGGGCAAGGCGACCGCGCGGTCCCCGCGGAAGCGGCAATGGATGCGCCAGGTGCGCGTCCTGAGGGGCTACCTGAAGATGCTCAAGAAGAGGGGGGAGCTGCAGGACGAACAGTTCAAGCAGTTCTACGTGAGGGTGAAGGGCGGAGAAGTGAGAACGTTGAGAAGGTTGAAAGAGCTCGTGGGCGAGCTGAAGGCGGGAAGGTGAGCGGTCGGGCATGAAATTCGCGCACGTATCCATCTTCAGGAGGAAGAGGGACGGCAAGACGAACTACAAGCGGAGGAGGTCCGCGGTGGTCTCCAAGCTCCCCCTCCTGAACGTGTTCATGTCATCCAAGAACGTCTACGCGCAGGTGGTCAGGCCGAAGGTGGCCGGTGACAGCGTGCTGGCGTCGGCCAGTTCGCTGCAGCTCACCAAGATGGGCTGGCTGGCGTCCAGGAAGAACCTGCCGGCCTGCTACCTGACGGGCCTGCTCCTTGGCAAGAAGGCCGTGGAGGCCGGCCTGGACGACGTCATCGTGTACGTGGGGCTGGGCAGCTACAGGTCGGGAAGCAGGATATCCGCCGTGGTCAAGGGAGCCGTGGACGCCGGGCTGAAGGTGAGGACTGACGGAGAAGGGTTCCCGGACGGGCAGAGGGTGGCGGGAGAGCACATAAGCGGCTACGCCAGGAAGGTCAGGGAAGTGTCTCAGGAGGCGCTGCAGGCGAGGTTCTCCGGGCTGGTCAGGGCCGGGGTGGACCCCGAGGGGCTTCCCGCGCACTTCCAGTCGGTCAGGGCCAAGATAATGGAGGGCAAGCCATGAGCCAGATGAGACGGTCTTACAGGGACGAGCCCGAGCAGCCATGGGTCCCCAAGACCAGGCTGGGCAGGCTGGTGGCGGAGGGCAAGGTCTCTTCCCTGCTCGAAGTCTTCGAGAACGGCTGGAAGATAAGGGAGTCCGAGGTGGTCAGGACCCTGCTCCCCAACATAAAGAGCTTCGTCGTAGGGGTCGGTATAGTCCAGAAGCAGACCGATGCGGGAGAGCTGACCAGGTTCAGGGCCGTGGTCGCGGTGGGTGAGGAAGACGGGTGGTTCGGCGTGGGCCATGCCAAGGCCCCCCAGATCAGGTCGGCGATAGACAAGGCCACCGGGGTGGCAATGATGAACATAATGCCGATAAGCCAGGGATGCGGCAGCTGGGAATGCAGGTGCGGCACGGGCCATTCCGTCCCCTTCAGGCTCGAGGGCAAGAGCGGGAGCGTGAGGGTGGTGCTCCTTCCCGCGCCGAGGGGGCTGGGACTGGTGGCCGGCGAGACGCTGAAGAGCCTGGTGGGGCTGGCCGGCATCAAGGACTGCTGGACCGTGACCTTCGGGGACACCAGCACCCCATCCTCGATCAGCAACGCGCTCTATGACGCCTTCCTGAATATGTACAGGCTGCTGACCCCGACAAGGTGATGGAAGATGTCTCTGCTTCTCGTGCTGAGGATGAAAGGGGAGATAAACAGGCGCTCCGCCGTGGAGGAGGCGCTGAAGAGGCTGAACCTCCCGTTCAAGTTCAGCGCCACCCTGGTGCAGGACGACAGGACGACGATGGGGATGCTGAGGGCCTCGGCCACGGCGCTTTCCTGGTGCAAGGTCGACAGGGAGCTCCTGCTCAAGCTCATAAGGAACAGGGCCAGGGTGGCGGGGTACAGACCTCTGAGCGAAGATTCCCTGAAGCCCTCCGGACTCGACTTCGGCACGCTCGCGGACAAGCTGCTCAGCGGCGAGGTCGCCTGGTCCAGGGTGGACGGGGTGAAACCATTCTTCAGGCTGGCCCCTCCGAGGGGCGGCTTCCCGCGGCCCTCCAACAGGAGCTACGGCTCGGGCGGGCTGCTGGCCGAGAACCCGGAGCTGCCGAAGCTCGTGGAACGAATGATTTAAGAAGACCCCGAATCAAGGGAGCCCAAACAGACCGTCTGGTCGATCAGGAGTGAATGGATTTGCCAACCCGATACAGAAAGATGCGTAAGCGTCGCGGCGGTAGGACCGTCGGATGGGGTCAGGTAGGCCAACACAGAAAGCACGGCGCAAAGGGGGGCCACGGCAAGGCGGGGCTCCACAAGCACAAGTGGAGCTGGGTCGTGAAGTACGCCCCTGACTACTTCGGCTCCCACGGGTTCACGCGACCGGGCGCCTTGCCGCGCTGGGTCAACGTAGGGGAACTCGAAGCTCTGGCGGCCCGCCTGCCCGAAGAAGGCGGCCTCCCCCTCTTGGACCTCTCCTCCATCGGCGTCGACAAGCTGCTGGGTTCCGGAAGGCTTTCCCGCCCGCTGCGTGTGAAGGTGGCAAAGTCCACGGAATCGGCAAGGAGCAAGGTGGAGGCAGCGGGAGGCAAGGTGGAGGAGGCCTAGCGCCGCTTGGCCTTCGGCGACGTGATCAAGGGAGCAGCCTCAGTCCTTCCCGAAATACCAAAGCCGACGAAAAAGCCGTCCCTGACGGAGAAGTTCATCTGGACGTCGGTCGCGCTCGTCGTATTCCTTGTCATGTCGCAGATACCGCTCTTCGGGGTCGTCACCGCCGGCGGCCCGGCGGGCACCTCGATACTCAGGACGATCTTCGCCTCGACGCAGGGCACGCTGATGCAGCTCGGGATAGGCCCCATAGTCACGGCCGGCCTGATTTCGCAGCTGCTGGTGGGGTCGGAGATAGTGAGGCTGGACTTCGGCAACACGGAGGACAGGTCCATCTTTTCGGCCTTCACCAAGGTCTTCACGGTCGCCTTCATAATAGGGGAGTCGGTACTGTACACGCTGAGCGGGTACCTGAGGGGGCCGAACAACGCCCCCCTGTCCACGGAGACGGCCATCATCGTGATGGTGCAGCTCATAATGGCCAGCATGGTGGTCTTCATGCTGGACCAGATGATACAGAGGGGATGGGGGCTGGGAAGCGGCATCAGCCTGTTCATAATGGCCGGGGTGGCGCAGAACCTTATGCTCGACCTGTTCAGCCCGATACCCAGCCCGTCCTACTTCGGCTTCCTGCCCTACACGGTCAACGCCACGGTCACAAACACGCTGCCGACCGTGCTCTACAGGGGGCAGCTCCCGTCCCTGGTCGGCCTGGTGGCGACCGTGGGGATAATACTCTTCATAATCTACTTGGAGGGCGTCAGGATCGAGGTGCCCATCACGTCCCAGAAGTACAAGGGCTTCACGGGTGTCTACCCCATCAAGCTCCTCTATGTGAGCAACATACCCGTCATACTCGTGGGTGCCCTCCTCGCCAACTTCCAGTTCTTCTCGCTGTTGATTGCAAGCAGGTTCGCGTCGGCCAACAACTGGCTGGTGAACATGTTCGCCACCTACGGCACGCAGAACGGCCAGCAGGTCCTGACGGGCGGGGTCCTCTACTATCTTACGACCCCCCTCGACCTGGGCCAGGCCGCCGCCGACCCCCTGCGGACGCTCACGTCCATCGGCTTCATGGTGCTCTTCAGCGTCCTCTTCGCCAGGCTGTGGGTGGAGCTGGGCGGGATGTCCCCGGAGAAGGCGGCCAAGAGCCTGCTCGACGCGCAGGTCCACGTGCCCGGCTTCAGGAGCACCACGGCCTCCCTGGGCATGGTCCTCGGGAGGTACATCCCCGCGGTGACGATAATAGGAGGCGTACTGGTAGGCCTCATAGCAGGCGTGTCCAGCGCGCTGGGGGTGTTCGGCGGGTCGGGCATCGGCCTGCTGCTCATGGTAGACATAATACTGCAATATTATCAGACCCTGGTGAAGGAGCAGGTGGAAGACCTGATGCCGAGGTTGGGTGGCCTGATTGGCGGGATGTAGCAGGGTAGTGGTCGGTGGGCTGCCGGGGGTCGGGAAGACCACGATCCTCACCGGGGCTGTCCGCCACATATCGGAGTGTTCCAGAGACGCCTCCCTTGTGGTCTTCGGGACAATGATGCTGCAAGAGGCGAAGAAGATCGGGGTGGGGGACAGGGATTCGCTCAGGATGCTCCCCGTAGCGGAGCAGAGGAGGCTCCAGGTAGGCGCGGCCGAGCGCATAGCGGAGATGAGCACCGACTACGTCTTCGTGGACACCCACTTCCTGATCCGCACGCCTGAGGGGCTCTGGCCCGGCCTGCCCATGGACGTCATAAAGGCGATAGACCCGACCCACCTGGTCTTCGTCCAGGCGCCCGTCAACGAAGTGATAAGCAGACGGCGGGCCGACAAGACCAGGAAGCGGGACGTCGAGCCGGAAGTGGACATATCGCTGGAGCTGGAATTCTCAAAGCAGTTCATGGTCGTGGCCTCGGCCCTGACGGGCGCGCCGATGAAGATAATCAACAACCTTGACGGGCGGGCGGAGGACGCGACGGAGGAGCTCCTGAAGACGGTGAAGGCGCCGATGGTGGAGGCGTAGCGCATGATAGACCTGCTTCACTTCCCGCTCGCCGCGCTGACCGTCCTGCCGATAGAGGTGACCACCGGGACCGTGGCCAACTTCATAATGAAGAAGAAGCTGAACCTGTCCCAGGCCAAGCAGGTGACCAAGGAGTTCAGCGCCTTTCAGAAGGAGTACAGGGAGGCGCTGCGGTCCAAGGACCAGGCCAAGGTCGACAAGCTGAAGAAGAAGCAGAAGACGATGCAGGACTCCATGATGAAGGTGAACTCGGAAAGGATGAGGGTGACCCTGATCTACCTCTTCCCGCTGATAATCATCTACTACGCGGTGGGGTACCTGATAGGGTTCAACACGATAGTGGCCGCTTCGCCCTATCACCTCTCACTCTATTTCATATCAACCGTCGTCACCAGCGAGGTCCCCGTGGGCTTCGGGATGAGCCTCTTCACCTGGTACTTCATATCGTACTTCACCGTGAACCTGGTCCTCAGCCGTCTGATGGGGACGAGCCTCACATAGCGGGTGGCCATTCCCCTTGGACGCCATCATACTTTCCGGCCCCCCCGCGGTGGGCAAGACGAGCGTGGCCAGATTCATAGCCGGGCGCCTTCCCTTGAAGTACGTGTCCGGCGGGGACATGCTGAAGGAGTTAGCCAAGGAGGAGGGGTACGACGTCGGAGGGGAGGAATGGTGGGACACGGAGGACGGACAGAGGTTCCTCCGGCAGAGGAGCAACGACTACAGGTACGACCTTGAGGTGGACAAGAGGCTCAGGAAGCTGGCCGAAAAGGGGGGCTACGTGATCACCAGCTACGCCCTCCCCTGGCTGGACGCGAGAGGGACCAGGGTCTGGCTCAAGGCTTCCCAGCCGATGAGGGCCAGTAGGATGTCCGCGCGCGACGGGATATCCGTCGAGGCTGCCCTCGGCGTGGTCAAGATGAGGGACGAGGAGAACGCGCAGCTGTACAAGAAGATGTACGGCTACGACTTCGAAAAGGACCTCTCCGTCTTCGACATAATGATAAATACGGAGCGCATAACCGCGGCGCAGGTGAGCGGTCTGGTAATACGGTTCGCCGAGATGGCATCGAAGGGCCCCAAGAATTGAGCGCCCTGCGCGACAAGATATTCCACGGCCTGGAAGTGGTCGGCGAAGAGTCAGAAGGCGAGCACGGCCATTTCCCGGACGCCAGGCCGGTGGAGGAGCTGATGCGCTACGGGTTCATACCGCTCGACAAGCCGGCGGGGCAGCCGAGCCACCAGGTGATGGCGTGGGTCAGGCAGATACTCGGCGTCTCCAGGGCGGGGCACAGCGGCACGCTGGACCCTCAGGCCACCGGCCTCCTCCCGATAGGGATAAACGAGGCCACCAAGGCGCTCACCACTCTCCTCATCGGCCCCAAGCAGTACTACACGGTCATGCGGCTCCACAGCCCTGTCCCGGAGGCGGAGCTGGACGCGGTCCTCTCCGAGTTCGTGGGGGAGATATACCAGAGGCCCCCCCAGAGGTCGAGCGTGCGCCGCGTCACCAGGACCAAGGCGATATACCGGATGGAGAAGGTCTCCAGGTCGGGAAACCTGGTCCTCCTCCGGGTCCTCTGCCAGGCTGGCACGTACGTGAGGAAGCTGGTCTACGACATGGGCGAGGTCCTGGGCGTGGGCGCCACGATGGTGGAGCTGCGCAGGACCAGGGTGAGCGACGTGTCGGAAGAGGGCGGCCTGGTCAGGCTGCACGAGCTTGCGCTGTCGATGCGCCGCTACAGGGAGGGGGGAGGGGAGGAAGGCGTCAGGAAGGTGGTGTGGCCGATCGAGTCCGCCCTGGGGCACCTGAAGCCGCTGGTGGCGAAGGACTCCGCTGTCGACTCGGTCTGCCACGGCGCCCAGCTGGCCGTCCCCGGCGTCGCCCGGGCGCACGCGGAGCTCTCCACGGGGGACACGGTGGCGCTCTACACGCAGAAGGGGGAGCTCGTGGCGGTCGGGCAGGCGCTGCTGGGCATCCAGGAGCTTCGCGAAGTGCAGAAGGGGCTGGCCATGAAGGCCGGCAGGGTGATAATGCGGGCCGGCACCTACCCGAAGGAATGGAAGTCGTCGGATTAGACTTTTAAATGGCCGCCTCGCGGGTTAAAGCCGAGCCGAGGTACCCTAGCCTGGTAGGGGGCAGATCATGGGCCCAAGCCTGGAACCAGCATTCAGGGAGCCTGTGTCCGCAAGGGCTCGTGAGTTCAAATCTCACCCTCGGCGCTCAACTCGTCCTCCTCGACGCACACGAAAATATTTAAGAACGACAGGAGACCGCCTTTCCCATCTCATGCCTCGGAAGATGGTCTCGTCGGAGGTACCGGAGGATAGCACCGGCGTCCAGTACCACATCTCGTGCAAGAAGGGCGACGTCGCCCGTTACGTCCTTCTCCCCGGTGACCCAGGCAGGGTGAAGAGGATCGCGGCGGAGTGGGACGATTCGAGGAAGGTGGCGGAGCACAGGGAGTACATAACGTACACGGGCCGCTACCACGGCGCCGCGATTTCTTGCACCTCCACCGGGATAGGCGGCCCTGCCGCGGCCATAGCCATAGAGGAGCTGCTCAGGGTGGGCGCGGACACCCTCCTGCGCGTCGGCACCACGGGCGGGCTCAGCAAGCGCATAGGGATAGGCGACCTGATCATAACCACCGGGGCGGTCAGGCTGGACGGGACGAGCGGGCAATACGTAATGCCGGGCTACCCGGCGGTGGCCAGCTACGAGGTGGTCACGGCGCTGGTCGAGGCGGCGGAACGGTCGGGGGCGCGATACCACGTTGGGATCACGGCGAGCTCGGACTCCTTCTACACGGGCCAGGGGCGCCCCGGCTTCCGTGGATACAGGTCTCACGCGTCGGAGGTGCTGCTGGAAGACGTCAGGCGCGCCAACGTCCTGAACTTCGAGATGGAGACCTCGACCCTGTTCACCCTCTCGGGGATATACGGCTCCAGGGCGGGCTCCGTCTGCGCCGTCGTGGCCAACCGGGAGACGGGCGAGTTCGTCCAGGACGCCGGCGTGGACGGCGCGATAAGGGTGGCGAACGAGGCGGTGAAGACCCTGTCGCAGTGGGACTCCCTGAAGTCGGGCAAGGGGAAGAAGAACTTCTTCCCGTCCCTGCTGGAGCGGTAGATTTAACCGCAGGCGCCGTGGTAGCCCCTCCGCCTTGCATCTCACCAACGCCGAAGAAAGGGCCCTGGAAGGCGAGCGGGGAGAGGCCCTGGCCTCGTCGTACAGGGTGCTCGCGGCCATGGGGGAGTACCTCGGGGCGGACAGGCTCATCCCCATCGCCTCCGCCCACATATCCGGGGTCAACTACGCCAACATCGGCGACGAAGGGCTGGACTTCCTCGAGCTGTTCGGCGCCTCCTCCAGGGTGGTGGTGAAGACCACCCTCAACCCGTGCGGCATCGAACTGGACAGGCCCGAATCGCTCGGCGCGCCCGCCGATTTCGTGGAGAAGCAGAGGAGGATAGTCGAGCTCTACGCCAAGATGGGCATAATCACCGCCATGTCCTGCGTCCCTTACGAGTCGGAGAACAAGCCCAGGCGCGGGAGCCACGCGGCGTGGGCCGAAAGCTCCGCCTCCATATACGGCAACTCCGTCCTCGGGATAATGACGAACAGGGAGAGCGCGATCAGCTCGCTCGCCTCCGCCCTCACAGGGAAGGTGCCCAACGCCGGGATGCACAGGAAGGAGAACAGGGTGCCCGGCATGGCGGTCTCCGTCGAGGCCCGGCTCGGGTCGTACACGGATTACGGTCTCCTGGGCCTCTTCGCCGGCAGGCTCTCGTCCAAACCGATAGGCTTCCTCGGGCTGAAGAAGCTGGACAGGTTCTGTGCCAAGGCGCTGGGCGCCGGGATAGGGACCAGCGGGTCCTCTCCCATGTTCATGAGGGTCGCAGCGGCGCGCGGGTTGGAGAAGGTCGGCTTTGGGGAGAAGGAGATGAAGGAGATGAGGGCCGCCACGTCGTCCGGGGAGGACGCGGAGATGGTGCTGCTGGGATGCCCCTTCTACTCCCTCCCGGAGGTCCGGCGCCTGGCGGGCAAGGTCGAGGGGAAGAAGATGAAGAGGCCGACCTACCTCCACCTGTCCAGGCCCGTCTACGCGAAGGCCGAGGCGCAGGGGCTGGTCGGAAGGCTCCGGAAGGCGGGTGTCGGCGTCTTCAAGGACGCCTGTCCCAGCCTGACCCCCATAGGCGCCTGGAACGGCGCGAGCCGTGTGGCCACCGACTCGCCGAAGGGGAGCTATTACATGAAGACGGCTCTGAAGTACAAGGTCGCCGTCATGAGCGTCGACGACATAGTGAGCAGGTACACCTAGTCACTTCACGGTGACCGACTTCGCCAGGTTCCTGGGCTTGTCTATGCTCTTGTCGAGGAGCCTGGCCACGTGGTACGCCAGCAGCTGGAGTGGGACGGCCTCGACCACGGGATAGAACTCGGCCCTCACGGGGGGGATCCTGACGAAACGGTCGTAGGTCGGGGACGGCGCGGTGGAGAACCCTATCACCATCCCTCCCCTGGACTTCACCTCCGCGCCGTTGGACATGGTCTCCGCATAAGTCTCGTCTTCCGGGTTCAGCAGCACCAACGGCGTCCCGCTGTCCACCAGCGCCAGCGGGCCGTGCTTCAGCTCCCCGGCGGCCAGCCCCTCCGCGTGGAGGTACGCCAGCTCCTTCATCTTCAGCGCCCCCTCCAGCGCCATGGGGTAGCTCACCCCCCTGCCCAAGAAGTAGACGTCCCTCCCCTTCGCGACCAGCTCCGCCACCCCGATTATCTCCTGCTCCTGTGCCAGCGCCGCCTCCATGGCGCCCTTCAGCTCCGCCACCTCCTCTTCGGACGCCCCCCCTCTGGCCAGGGCGTAGAAGAGCACGACCTGCGCCGTGAAACTCTTCGTGGCCGCGACGCCGACCTCGGGCCCGACGTTGAGCTTCACCACCGCGTCGCTCAGCATCTCCAGGGAGGACGGCGACCTGTTGACCATGGAGAGGACCGTGGCCCCCCTCCCCTTGGCGCTCCTGGCCGCCTCCAGGACGTCCATGGTCTCCCCGCTCTGCGATATGCAGACGACCACCGCGCCGTCGTCGAACCACTGCTCGGACCCCCTGTATTCGCTGGCCAGTATCACCTCCCCGTACAGCTTCATGTGGTCGGAGAAGTACCTCTTCGCCAGGAGGGCGGCGTGGTAGCTCGTCCCCGCGGCCACGAAGAAGACTCTCTTCGCCTTCTCCAGCTCCCTCCTGAAGATCGTCATGGACCCCGGCACCTGCGAGACGACCCTCTCCACTGCCTCCGGCTGCTCCCGTATCTCCTTTATCGTGAAGTGCTCGTGGTCGTGCTTGTCCGGGAGCGTCAGCTCCTGCGCAAGGTCGGTGACCACCACGGGCCTCTCCTGCCCCAAGAAGCCGTACACCCTCACCCCGTCCCGGGCGACCAGGGCGAGCGTGTCGTCCTCCAGGAAGACCACCCTGTTGGTCCTGTCGATGAAGGCCAGCGCGTCGCTTGCGACTATGCTCTCGCCCTTCCCGAGCCCGACCAGGAGGGGCGCGTTCTTCCTCATCGCCAGTATCACGTCCGGGTGACCCCGCATCAGGAAGACCAGGGCGTACTGCCCCCGGAGCCTCCTTGCGACGTCCATCCCCGCCTCCAGCGGCCCCTTCCCTGCCGCGAGCGCCTCCTCCAGCAGGTGGACCGCCACCTCCGTGTCGGTTTCGCTCTTGAAGGCGTGCCCCTTCGAGGAGAGCTCCTCGCGCAGCTCGGCATGGTTCTCTATTATCCCGTTGTGTATCACGGCCGCCTCTCCCCCGCACGAGACGTGGGGATGCGCGTTCCTGTCGCTCACGCCGCCGTGCGTGGCCCACCTGGTATGGGCCAGCCCCGCCGCGCCGCTCACCGGCGAGCCCCTGTACATCGCGGCCAGCCGCTCGACCGTCCCCACCGTCCGAAGCACGGCTATCGCTCCGTCCTCCATCACAGCCATGCCCGCGGAATCATATCCCCTGTATTCGAGCCTCCCCAGCCCGTCCACCAGGTAGGGGGCGACGTCCCCCCTTCCGAGTATCCCTATGATCCCGCACATGAGGCTGCTCGAGGCGGAAGGGGATATAAAAGCACCCTATATGCTTCGGGCCTAAAGGTGCCGCCCCGGGCGGGGCCGGTCCGGCGGGCAGCTTATATTCTGCCGGACAAACCGTTATAATCCAGACTAAAATATTATCATCCCGATGAATACGGTGA
Organism: archaeon; assembly: GCA_021811935.1. GTDB lineage: Archaea > Thermoproteota > Nitrososphaeria > Conexivisphaerales > DTJL01 > JAKAPW01. Next base: position 19,037 of record JAKAPW010000022.1, read on the forward strand.
CCACGGCTAGGATAGTCTTCGCCGACGGAGGCAAGACGTACGGCTCCGACGTCTCTCTCTTGGCCACCCACGAAGCGCTCCGCGCCTCGGCCGGGGAGGTCCCCCTGGGCATACTCGGGCTGGCCGCTTCCTCCCCCGTGTATGCGAGGGAGGTGGCGAAGAAGCTGGGCGTCAGGGAGCAGGCGGTCTACTACCACATGCGCAGGCTCACGTCCCTCGGCCTCCTGCGGGTGGAGTCCACGAGGCAGGTCAGGGGCGCGGTCGCGAAGAGGGTGGTCAGCGCCTCGGCCGGGGTGGCGCTGCTCTTCGACAGGCGGGCGGCGGAGCGGGTAGAGCCCGTGGGCCCGGCGCCGGAGCTGGCGCTCTTCCTGAGGGAGTTCGTCAAGGGAGGCGTCTTCGACGGGTACGTCGTGGTGGGGAGCCCCGAGCCCCACGGCAGCTTCAGGGCTTCGGCGAGGGACGGCCACTACGCCATCCAGCTGGCCCTCGGGCTCGGCGCCCTGGCCCGCCCCGGAGACGACTTCGCGGTGAAGCTCGACACGGACGTCAAGGCGGAGTCCGCCCAGGGGGACAACCTGATACTGGTCGGCGGCCCCGCCACCAACCTGCTGACGTCGGACGTCAACTCCGGCCTCCCCGTCAGGTTCGAAGAGACGAACTACTGGGCGGGGCTGATAGACGGCGAGGGCAGGCGCTACGGCGGCGCCACCGACGCGCTGGTGGCCAAGATGGACAACCCCGCGAACCCGGGGAAGAAGGTGGTGGTCCTGGCAGGGACGAGGTACGTGGGGACCAAGGCGGCCATAATCGCCCTCACGCGCCATCCTTCGGAGGTGCTGGGAGGATACGAAGGGCGCGACCCGTACGCCTGCGTGCTGAGGGGCTTCGACCAGGACGGGGACGGGAAGGTCGACAGCGTGGATGTGGTGGCCCGGTTCGGCGGCCGGTGACCTCCAGGGGCCTCCACGGTCCACGGTAAGACATATAAGCACTTCACCCGATGCGAAAACGCACGGATTTGTCTTCCGAATTCAGGGGTATAGTCCGTCTTGCGGGAAGGGACATAGACGGGACCAAGAGGCTGGCGTACGCCCTGAAGGACGTGAGAGGAGTCAACATCAACCTGGCATCCGCCATGATAAGTTCGCTGAAGCTGGATTCCAGGATGCGACTGGGGCAGCTGAACGACGCCCAGATAGCCGAGCTGGAGAAGACGATGAAGGACGTCAGGCTCTTGAACCTGCCTCCGTGGCTCTACAACCGCAGGAAGGACATCGAGACGGGAGAGGACCACCATCTCCTGGAGTCCGACCTCGCGTACGTCTCCAAGAACGACATCGAACGCGAAAAGGCGATAGGGAGCTGGAGGGGGATGAGGCACAGCCTGGGTCTGAAGGTCAGGGGGCAGAGGACCAGGACGACGGGGAGGAAGGGGGCCACCGTGGGAGTCAGGAAGGCCGCGGTGCAGGCCGCGGCCGCCGCCGCCAAGGCCGAGAACAAAGAGCGATAGACCATGGGCGACCCCAAGAAGCCGAAGAACAAGTACAGCACGCCTCGCCATCCGTGGAGCGCCGGCGAGCTCTCGACCGAGCTCTTCCTGCTCGGCACCTACGGCCTGAGGAACAAGCGGGAATTGTGGGGGGCGCAGACGGAGCTTTCCCGGGTTAGGAAGCAGGCCAGGGCGCTGCTGGCGGCGACCCCCGAGGTCAGGGAGAGGATGGGCGCCTTCTTGATAAAGCGCCTCTACAGGCTGGGGTTGACCAGCGAAGGCGCTTCGCTGGACGACATCCTCAGCCTCAAGGTGGAGGATCTGCTCGAACGCAGGCTTCAGAGCCTGATATGGAGGAAGGGGATCGCGAAGTCCCCGTACGAGGCCAGGCAGCTCATCTCACACAAGAGGGTGCTGGTAGGGGAAAGGCTGGTGTCCAAGCCGAGCTACCTTGTGGGGAGGGACGAAGAGGAGAGGCTGTCGATGAAGGGCCCCGTGCAGAAGGAGGTCGTGGGCGCATGAGCGACGAAGCTGCGCCGAAGGAAGAGGAGAGGTGGGGCGTGATGCACATATACAGCAGCTTCAACAACACGCTGGTCCACGTCACCGACATGTCGGGGGCGGAGACGATAGCCATAAGCAGCGGAGGGCAGCACGTCAAGGCGGCCAGGTTGGAGTCATCGCCGTACGCAGCGATGAAGTCCGCCACGAAGTGCGCGCAGATAGCCAAGACCAAGGGGATAACCTCGCTGCACATCAAGGTCAGGGCGGTCGGCGGGGTGGGGCCCAGGACCCCCGGCCCGGGGGCCCAGGCGGCCATAAGGGCTACCGCGAGGGCCGGTTTCAAGATAGGGAGGATAGAAGACGTGACGCCCATCCCCCACGACACCACGAGGAAGGCGGGCGGAAGACGGGGAAGAAGGGCCTAGACTGGTGTGGCGCTGTTGAAGTCGGTGAAGATACTGGAGTCGGGCTCGGACCGCATAGCGGCCAGGTTCGACGGTTATGAGCTCCCCTACCTGAGCGCGGTAAGGAGGCTCGCCCTGTCGGAGGTCCCCATCCTTTCGATCGACGACGTCATCATATTGGAGAACACGTCCCCGGTCTACGACGAGATACTGGCGCACAGGCTGGGACTCGTCCCGCTGGTGACACCCGAAGGGAGGTACCCGCTTTCGCAGGAATGCGAGTGCCACAGCGCGTCAGGCTGCCCGAAGTGCCGCGTGATGGTGGTCCTGGACGCCGGGACGACGGAAGAGACCAGGACCGTGTATTCGGGGGAGATGATGGCCCCGGAGGACAAGGACGTGAAGCCGGTGAGCGACAAGATACCGATAGTCAAGCTCGCCCCCAACCAGAGGGTGAAGGTGGAGGCCTATGCCAGGATGGGGAGGGGCAGGGAGCACGCGAAATGGCAGGCGGCCACCGTGGCGGTCCTCACGGACGTGGCGGACAAGGAGGACGCCTATTCGCTCGCGCTCGAGACAGCCGGGTCCTACAGCTCGTCCACTCTGCTCAGGAGGTCGATAATGGCTTTGGAAAAGCAGATAGAGGAGATATCGAAGGGGTTGAGCGAACAGTAGATGCTGGACAGAAAGCCGGCTCTGAAGGCGCTCGCGGCCGCCGCCCGGGAGGCGGGGGTATGGAAGGCGGCCAGGAGGGCGGTCGATTCTTCGCGAGGCAACATGCCGAAGGTGAACGTCGGGAAGCTGGGCAGGCTGGCCGACGAGGGCAGGCCGATGCTGGTCCCGGGGAAGGTCCTGGGCGGCGGAGGGCTGGAGAAGAAGGTGACCGTGGGGGCCGTCTGCTTCTCGTCCGAGGCCAGGCGCAAGATAGAAAGGTCGGGCGGCGAGCCGCTGTCGATAGAGGACTTCGTCGCGAAGTACAGGGACGGCAAGGGTGTTCTTCTTGTCGGCGGCTGACCAGGTCGTCATAGACGCCACGGGCGCGATACTGGGGCGCGTGGCGAGCGTCTCCGCGAAGCTCGCCCTGGACGGCAAGAGCGTCCACGTGGTCAACGTGGAGCAGATACTCATCTCGGGGGGCAAGAAGAAGACCATAGAGGACTGGAAGAAGTCCCTCGAAATCGGCTCCGTGGTGAACCCGGAACACGGCCCGATACACTACCGGAGGCCTGACAACATGTTCAAGCGGGTGGTCAGGGGGATGCTCCCCTGGCGCAAGCCGAGCGGGAAGGTCGCCTACAGGAGGCTCAAGGCCCATCATGGCTACCCTGCCGAGCTGAAGGGCCTGAAGTCTGCGGAGTTCCCGAAGACCCGGGCCACGAAACCGGTGAGCTTCTACATAAGCCTCGGGGACCTGGCCAGGGAACTCGGATGGAAGGGTGTTGGTGAATGAGCACAGCGACGGCGCGCAAGCCTAGGCTCTTTTCGGGGTCGAGGAAGACCGCGAGGGCCACCGCCGCGATATGTCCGGGGGTGGGCAGGGTGAGGCTGAACGGATTCCTGGCCGAGGCGCTGCCGAACGAGCTCCAGAGGGAGATAGTGCTCGCTCCGTTGCGCCTGGCCGGCGACTACAGGTTCAAGGTCGACATAGACGTGTCCTGCAAGGGCGGCGGGCAGATGGGGCAGGCCTACGCCTCCGCCATGGCGATATCGAGGGCGCTCGTGAGCTACACCAAGAGCTCCGACCTGAAGAAGAGGATAATGGACTACGACGAGCACATGTTGACCGGCGACCCGAGGCAGGCCGAGCCGAAGAAGTTCGGCGGTCCCGGAGCCAGAAGGCGCAGGCAGAAGTCGTACAGGTGAGCGCCCGTCATCCGTGCGATGCACGGAAGAGCCGCCCGAAAGGCGCTACCCGCGTCCGACGCCCCCGCCGAAGGCGCCGTCGCGCCGACGCTGGAGACCGGGAAGACTCCACCTGTGCCCAGCCCCGCCAGGACGCCGGCTGCCGGGCCGAACAGGCCGCCTATCAATGCCCCTAGGAAAACCTGCAGGAGATGATGCCACCGAGCAACCCGGCCAGGAAGCCCGCTTTGGCCCCCTCTTGCGATCAGGCCGGCCACGAGCGGGCCGAGGACCGGGAGCCAGCCGAGCATCACCCCGAGCCCCATGCTGCCTTCGGCGCTGGCCGACACGAGCCGGGGTGTC
>JAKAPW010000081.1 GCA_021811935.1 archaeon
GATAGAGTACAGGTCGGGGCCGTTCACCGGAAGGCAGACCGTGGCGGTCAGCGGGCGAAGGCTGGTCGCGACGTGGGACGTCCGGTTCAGGGGGTTCTTCCGGCTCGCCTCAAGGTGGAACGAGGGGCATTTCAGGTCGGGGACCAGGCACGCGCTGGAGCGGCTGGCGGCCGGAGCGCCTCGCGGGGAAAAAGTTTAACTTTCGACGGCGTGCAACGCGGCTTCGTGTCCCTGATAACGGCCATCGACCTTGCCCTGTCGGCTGTCCAGCTGGTTATACTGCTGGCGATGGCCGCGGTGGTCTGGAGAGGATACAACCTGGTGAAGAGCCGGACCCTCAGGAGCCTGGCCGTCGGCTTCGCCATGATAGGCGCCGGGGTCTTCCTGCTCGGGGCTTCGGCGCTCTTCTCTTCGTACGCCCAGGAGGCGGTGGCGCTTGCCGGGACCGTCCTGCAGGCCGGAGGCTACTGGTCGCTGGCCCTTTCTCACTTCTACACCGTACGGAGGTCCATGGTCCTCGCGGCGCTCCCCTTCCCCGTCTTCCAGCTGGCCTTCTCGCCCTACCTCACGCTGGCGGCGGCGGTGGCCAACTCGGTCGTCTTCTTCCTCCTGCTCTACATACTGTCCGAGACCATGATATCCTTCTATCACGACAGGCTGCCGTCGCAGCTCCCCCCCCTGCTCGGCTTCTTCCTGCTGACGATCTCCGTGTATTCCAGGCTCTTTCTCTCCGGCTTCGCGTCCGGCCAGCTGCTGGTGGAGGTCACCAGCCTGGCAGGCTTCGCGGTGCTCTCCGGCCCCGTGCTGATGCTGATGGGAGTCAGGCACAGAGGATGACCAACAGGACCCAGATAATGATAGTGGCGGACCTCCTGCGCGCCGTGAAAGAGGAAGACCACGAAGGGGGGGCGAAGATATCGTCCCTGCTCAGGAAGGCCAACCTCCCCCACTCCAGGCTGGTGGACATAACGGAGAAGATGGTCTCCAGCGAGCTGCTGCTGAAGGTGCCCATCGAAAGGGGGTGCCTCTACAGGTTGGGGCCGAAGGGGCTGGAGTTCCTGGAGAACGTGGAGCGGTTCGAAAAGTTCACGAAGGCCTACGGCCTCGGCCTCTGACCCGACGAGCCCCCGCCGGGACCCTGCGGTGCCCGCTGCAGGGCTTCGGTTCCGCCCGCCCGGTCATCGCCCCTTCCGGGACAAATAATTCGTGAATTCTGTTGACATCTATCCAATAATTTGACAGAACCAGGCGTCCGACCTCGCGGAACCCAATGTATTAATATCCCGTCTCACGCACCCTAGTGCACAAAATGACAGAACAGCATGCAGCTACAAAACAGACGTCGCACGTGCGTTGGGCGATAACGTCGCTGCTGACGCTCGCCATAGCAGTCAACTACATCGACAGGATAATCTGGGTCATAGCGGAGCCGAAGTTCTCTCAGACCTTCGGGTGGTACTCGGGCACGGGCCCGCTGACACCGCTGGCGCTGAAGAACATAGCTCTCATACTCTTCATATGGTCGATGGCCTACGCTTTCTTCAACTTCCCCGGCGGATGGATAGTGGACAAGCTGGGCATAAGGAAGGGCATGGCCACATTCTTCACCATCTGGTCGGCATTCACCGTAGCAACCGCCGCCACGTTCAACTTCGTCTCGATGGCCGTAGTAAGGGCGATCATGGGAGCCGGCGAAGGGCCGGTCTGGCCGATAAACGGTAAGAACGCAAGGACATGGTCGCATCCGAACGAAGAATCGACCATGTTCACGCTGGCCGGGTCCGGCCAGGCGGTCGGGCCCATCATCGCGGCTGTCGTGGGAGCACTTCAGGTCACCTACTGGGGCTGGCAGACGACCTTCGTCTTCTGGGGCGTCGTCGGCCTCCTCTTCGCCGCCGTATGGTACTTCTTCGTCAGGGACTCTCCGCAGCAGCATCCAGGCATAAGCCAGAACGAAATGAACTACATCCAGAGCGGAAGAGGGGACGCCAAGGGCGATACGGGCCCGCGCCTCTCCAGCAAGGACACATGGAAGATAACGCTGAAGCTGGCATTCACCACCAGGGCGGGCATCGGCGAGCTTCTGATCTTCGTCTCCTTCGCGTACATACTTGGGGCCATCCTGTCCTGGGTTCCGACATACTTCTACACCTCCTTCCTCCACAACGTGACGAGCACTGGGCTGTATTCTGGCGCCGTCTACGCATCTCTTCTTGGCGGCTACCTGGCATCCGGTCCCATAAACGACGGCCTGTCGAAGAGGATGGGAAGGGCCAGCGGCAGGAGGGTCGCCGCGCTTGTTCCCATGGCTCTCATGATAGTGTTCGTCGCCATATCGTACTACACCGGGGTCGCCGGCCAGATAGTCCCGACGGCCATCCTCCTTGCTCTGGCGGGAGGCGTGATGAACATCACCGTAGGATCCTGGGCCACCAACGCAATCACCATATCGCCGGGCGAAACCAGCGCGACGGTCTACGGCTTCTTCAACGGGATACTGAACATAATGGGCGCGTTCACTTCGCTGATAATAGTGTCGCTGGCGCTGGCCTACGGCTTCCCCGCGGCGATAACGAGCACGATCTTCTTCATGGTGCTCTTCATACTGGCGTACACCGTGTTCATCACACAGAAATCCATGGACCACGCAATCGAAAAGGGCAATGCGATGCTGGCCGCCGCGAAGTCACACAGCCAGTACTAGCCGACCGCATATTTTTTCTTTGTAACCCTGCCCCCAGCCCATGCTGCATGACGCATCCCCCGCGCGGCCACGCCCTCGCCCGCGGAGGAGGGACGTGCGGCGGGCGCAAGCTTAATACCGCCCCGGACGAGAGCGGTCAGAAGGTGTTCGGGATGCGTCTTTTCCACAGGTTCGCCGGGGGGGAGGCGGACGTCCTCGAGCTGCTGAAGACGCACGCGCGCCTGGCCGTCCGGGCCTCGGAAAAGCTGCAGGCCTTCGTCTCGAAGGTGGGGTCCGACGACTGGGCCGGGGCGAAGAGCTCGTACCAGGAGCTGGACAGGATAGAGTCGACTGCGGACGAGGTGCACAAGGAGCTGGTGGAGAAGCTCAGCTCCGGCGTCTTCTTCTCCGGCCTCGGGGCCGACCTGATGAACCTGGCCGAACACATAGACGGGATAGCTGACAGCGCCAAGGACGCGGCCAGGATACTGATATTCAGGAAGATTACGGCCAGCGACATCTCCCCCGTCCTCCGGGGGATCCAGGACTACCTGGTCGAATGCGCCAAGGCGGCCGAGGCGCTGCGGATGGCGGTGGAGAGCCTCAGGCAGGACAAGGAGGAGATGCTGAAGCACATGGAAGAGACCGAAGCGCACGAGGAGGCGGCGGACGAGATAAAGAGCCAGCTCGTGGAGGAGGTCTACAGGCTGCAGCTTCCCGTGCTCAGCATAATACAGCTGAAGGACTTCATAATGATGGCGGACAACATCGGGGACCACGCCGAAGACGCCGGAGACACGCTGTACGTGATCCTTGCGAAGGGCTATTCTTGATCCTGGTCTCCCTCCTGCTGATGGCGACTTCGTTCGTCTTCGCCGCGAACAACATAGGCATGATACGCTCGAGCTTCCAGGAGGTGCACGGGAGGGCGGCGTGGGGCTACCTCGGCGTCGTGGTCGCCGGCTTCACGGGGGGCTACCTGGCCGAGGGCTACAAGGTGGGTTCGACGGTTTCGAGCGGCCTGGTGCGGCTCACCTCCTACGAGAGCGCTATAGCCCTGGCGGTCACGCTGGCAGTCATGGCAGGGTTCACCTTCCTCCGCCTGCCCGCGAGCATATCGAACGTGGCCCTGGGGGCCATAGTCGGCCCCGCCATCGCCCTCGGAGAGGCGGTCCACTGGGGGGGTGTGTATTCCATCCTGCTGGCGTGGCTGGTCGCGCCCGTGACCGCCGCCGTCCTGGCCGTCCTGGTCTATGCGGTCTATCTGAGGTGCGTCTCCCGCTGGCCACTCCTCACGGTCGCCCGCGTGAACAGGTTCTACGGGCTGGCCACCGTCGCGGTCACCTCCTACAGCCTCTCCGCCAACAACCTGGGGATGCTGCTCGGCTTCGCGTCCGGCGGGCTGGAGGTCTGGTCCATACTCGTGTGCGCCGTCCTCGGCTCTGTCCTGATGAGCCGCCTCGTCGCCTCCACCCTTGGCTGGAGGGTGGCCGTCCTGAGCCCGGCCGCCTACTACTCCGCGCTGCTGGCGGGCTCCGTCACCCTCTGGATATACACCCAGTTCGGGGTGCCGGCCAGCCTCACCCAGACGGTCGTCTCGGCGGTCCTGGTCCTCTCCCTCTCCCGGAGGCCGTCGGTGGTGAAGACGCGCATCATATTCGAGATGCTCGGGAGCTGGCCCTTCTTCCTGACCTTCACCCTCGCAGTGTCGTACGGCCTGGCGCTGCTGCTCTGAAAGGTTAATATCAGAAGGGGCGCGCGGTCGGGTGGGTTGAAGGCGGAGACCTTCCTCAGGAGGGCACAGCTGGCCGTCGGCGTGGCGGCCTGCGCCCTGACGTTCATGGTGGTCTTCGGCGGCATCGGTACGCTCCTCCTCTCGAACACGTACTCCTCCACCGTGGCCATTTCCGAACGCTACGCCGTCGTCAGGGTCTACTATTCGACCGTCAACCCGGGGCCGCTCCCCGTCAGCCCGCTGCTGACGAGCGTCCAGATAGAGGCGCCGAACGGCACGGCGATAAGCCAGCCGGCCTACGCCGAGGTGACCCTCCCGCCGTTCAGCAACTCCAGCGGGTCGGTCGACTACAACCTGACCTTCGCCGGCGATTCCGCTGCCATGATCAGGCAGCTGCAGGCGGCGGGGGAGCAGCCGAGGATAGTAGTGACCTTCCGGGCCGGCCTGCTCGGCATATGCGACGTGACGTCCACCTTCGCATACAACGCCACGCTCGCCGGGGGGACCTGATTGGTCAGCGCGAAGGTCCTGGCCGGCGTGGGGAAGGGGGCGGGTTCCCTGGTGGTGCTGATGACCCTC
>JAKAPW010000082.1 GCA_021811935.1 archaeon
TACGACTGGGGCGCCGTCGTGGAGGAGCCGCCGAACAGCAGCAGGAAGGGTATGAGCATCACCGACAGGGTCAGGATGGCCGACAGCAGCCCCCTGGTCTTCTGTCTTCTTTCCGAGCCCGATCACCCACCCTTGAAGTTCACCTGCACGTAGTAGAAGACCAGTATGTCGACGTTCGGGTTGGTGGCCACCTGCTTCTGCACGAGGAAGCCGTAGAAGAAGACCTGGCTCGAAGCGCGGTCGACCAGCACCACCGTCGCGTTGTTCTGTTTGGCGTAGTTGTTTACGAACGACGACAGCTGGGACGATATGGAGGGCCAGTCGGCCGTCGAGGCGTAGGTCAGGTTCGCCACCTGTACCCAGGCGTTGGCGTTCACCTGGGTCGCGTTCAGCGGCGTCAGGCCCTGGTCCGTGAAGAACGAAGTCACGTTCCCCTCCAGCGCGGGCACGCCGACCAGTGGCGGGGCCACGGTCAGGTTCTTCACCAGGGCTTCGTAGGCCTGCACCGCGGTCGGGCCCTCGGCCACGGCCCCTGTGTACGGGTCGACGATGGTGATGAACGGCATCTGGATGATCACCTGGTTCGAACCTCCCGGTTGGGTATAGACCGGTATGAAGTAGTAGAGCTGGCCGTTTATCACGTAGAGGAGGGTGTTCCCTATGTTATAGTTCGGCAGGAAGGTGAGCAAGGTCCTGACCTGCGGGTTGATGCTTATCGCCTGCACCGCCGCCGATGGGCCGAGCAGGGTGGATGTCGTGTTCGAAGGGGTCTGGTACAGGTACATCTGCCCCAGCCTATCCCCCCCGAAGATTACGTAGAGCCCGGCCAGGTTCTTGCTGGCCGAACTGGCGTATTCCACCTCCTGCAGCCCGACGAAATACGTCTTGTTCCCTATCACGTAGCTGATGTAGAGGATGGAGCTCGACGAATTGGACGGCGGAAGCTCGTAGAAGCCCGAGCCCGACCGCCACACGAACGGGTCGGTCACATGGAAGAAGAAGTTGTAGTTGAGCTGCCCCGTGTTGGTGGGCGAGCCCAGGAGGGCCTCGGGGTACCTGAGCTGCGGCACCAGCCAGGAGGGGGCGGGCTTCCAGGTGCTGTAATACGACTTGTAGAAGCTCATCAGGAACCCATCGGTGTAGTTCTGGTTCGGCACGGTATACCCCCGCATCGTGCCGTCCGTGGGGTCGATCACGACGACGCCGAAGAACCTCATGTAAGGGCTCTGCGAGAACCCCGAATTCAGGGGGTAGTCTATGTACAGTTGGACGACGTAGAAGAGGTGCGTGCCGTTCGTGACCATGTACGCCGCGGGGTCCTCCTGGAGGCCGTTGATCAGCACCTCCCCTACCCTGTTGAATATGTTCCTGTTGTAGAGGACGGGGATGGAGTCCTGCGGCGGGGAAAAGGCGAACCCCAGCTGCCCCCGCAGCAGGAACCATGTCATCCTCTGCAGGCCGGAGAGGGTGTAGTCCGGCGCACCCGGATAGCTCTGGTTGTTAATCTCCTGGTATCCGTTAACATGGACGTAGACGTTGTTCGTGAAGGAGGAACCCTCGCCGTAATATATCAGCGGCTCGGGCGCGGCGAAGGCCTGGGAGACGGGGGCCTCCTGCCCGCTGTGCGTGTTTATCACCATCATCCTGTCCGAATGGGTGTAGATGAGGTGCTCGCTGATCCAGTCGGTGTGCCCGGAGGGGTAGATTATCGTGGTCGGGGCGACCCAGTATTCCGTGTCGTTGACGAAGACTATCTGCGAGCTGGAGGGGGCCATCCAGTTGTAGGCGCCGATCTCCTTGGTCATCGTGTCCTGGGCCTGCGATTGGCCCCACTGCCTGACCAGCGAAAGTATGGAGCTGACGTTGCCCTGGGGGAGGTCGTTGAGCGTGCTGACCTTGAGGCCGCTCACCCCCGACGTGAAGTCTGTCACGGCGATCTGCTTCTGTATCTGGGGGGTCCATTCATATTCGGGCCATCTGTTGTTCCAGTTCAGGTATGTGAAAGTCGAGGCGGCGACGTTGACCAGCAGGAATATCGTCATGGCGGCCCCCAGGAACATTATCAGGCGCCTCCTCTTCGCCGTCACGGGGATGAGCCCCTTCCCGGAGAGCTTGAAGTATACCCATCCCAGCACCGTGAACGCGAACAGGGCCCACATGATGCCGTAGATATAGGGGGTCACGGCGTTCGTGGCCCAGTACGGCACGCCCAGCAACGACACGCCCAGGATCGCGGTGAAGATGAGTATGATGTCCCTTATCCATTCGTTCCCCGTCCCCCGCGCGATGTCCCTGGCGGCTCGCATGACAAGCCGCACCACCAGGGCCATCATGATCCCGCCGACGATGCCGTAGAGGAGGAAGAACTGGACCTGCATGGTGGGGAGGAGTGTGACCAGCGTGCCTGACGACGCGAAGCGGACGGGGAGCTCCATGATGCGCGGCACCAGCCCCCAGGAACCGTAGCCTTCGGCCGCCATGAGGACTGGCATCGTCAGGTTGCCGAAGATCGGCAGGCCTCCGAGCCCCACGAAGACGAAGTACGCGACGACGTACTTGGCGACCTGCCAGAGCGCCCAGAACCGCAGCGAGAGCGAAAACCCCGACGGATGGGGGGGAGCCGCCTGTGGCGCGGAGTAGAACTTGTAGTCGCGGAAATCGTTGAACCTGGCGTTGCGCACGAAGTTCCAGTCCCTGGAGGTGATGGCGGACGCGGCGCTGAAGAGGTCGCTGTGGCCGGGCAGGGGGTTGATGACCAGGAGCGCGAGGAACGCGGCCACCGCGAAGGTGTAGCCGTGATAGAAGACCGTCTGTATCCAGTCCAGGCCGAATTTGACCGAATACATTGATTGGAGAATCGACCAGTTTATCCATATGTTAAGAAGATAGAGAAGGAGGACGACGAATAGCGCTCCCATAAGAAGAGGGAGGGCTTTCCTCTGTGGAAGGGATATGGTGGCCATGGTGTCATATCCTCATGATGGACAGGAGGACGGGCGCGTCGTATTAAAGATATGCGCCCGCGCGTTCTTATATGCCGCCGCCGGGGCGACCCTGGTGACCCGATTGGATTCCCGAATGAGTTACGGCAAGGTGGCTCCCGGAGCCAGGGAGGCCATGCTCGGCCTCGAAAGATATGTGGATTCGAGCGGACTGGAGCCTTCCCTGCTGAACCTGATCAAGACGAGGGCCTCGCAGATCAACCGCTGCGCCTGGTGCCTCGACATGCACACGAAAGACGCCCGCACGGAAGGGGAGTCGGAGCAGCGCCTCTACTCCCTTTCGGCGTGGCGCGAGACCCCGTTCTACACGCCCAGGGAGAGGGCCGCGCTGGCCTGGACCGAGGCAGTCACCCTGGTCGCGGAGGGCGGCGTCCCCGACGACGTGTACGAGGCGGCGCTCGAACATTTCGCGGAGAAGGAGCTGGTCGACCTGACCATGGCGGTCGTCGCCATCAACGGCTGGAACAGGCTGAACGTGGCGTTCAGGACGGTGCCGGGCGACTACAAGCCGAGACGGAGACCCGTCTGAGGACCGGAAGGGCGCGCCCGCCGCAGGTCGGTCCAAACGCAGGGCGGACGACCCGTGAACGGGGGCCGTCGTCGCATTCCGTTTCCGCCCGCTCGCCGGCGAGTCCGTGCCATGGACAGCCGCGTCCGTGTGCGGTCCTCCGTGTCCCGGGACAGCGGCTCGGATACCGGTCTGAAGGCGTTCCGGGATGCCGGCCTTGCGACCCTGCCCAGCCTGTCCCCCCTTGTGCCTTCTGTATTCCGATTTGACGAAGATGTCTACCCGTGAAACTGTGTCACGCAAACCACCTGTCGGGGTAGCGGGAGACTCGGTCATCAGATCAGCATCAGAAAGACACAGACGGGTACCAAGGTAGACTTGCTCCTGACGCCCAAAACATCCTTTGTGAGCATTATGCTCCTGCCAGGATGCGGGTTCGCCTTTGCGAAGTCTATCAGGCCGAACCTATCAGCGACGTTTATTTGCCGCTGGTACTTCACTTCGATCGGCAGATATCGCGCTTCCGTCAGCTTCATGACGAAATCGACTTCCCTCCCTGTCCTGCCTTTCCAATAGAACAGTGTGTTCTGATAATCGAACATCTGCCTCTGGCCTGCCAACGAAAAGGCGAGCCTGGTAAGATGGTCCGCGACAACGCATTCAGACAGAACCCCCAGATTGCTTTCTCTCTTGAGAAACTCGAGCGAGTCCGCGAATGGCTCGTGCCCCGTCGTCCACGCCCTGAACGTATGAAAGAAGAACGGGTCGGGGAAGTATACCTTCTTCTCTTTCTGGTATGCTGGGACCCCGCGGGCGCTGTCGAGACGGTGGAGGTAAATGAGGGCGAAGGTGTCTTTGATCGTGTCTATGTACTCGGCGACCGTGCTATGACTCGCGATGTCCGTGGATTGCCTGAGCGTGTTCCAGCCGACAGGTGTACCAACCGTAGCGATCACCCGGCTCAGAACCTGTCTTACATACGCTTCGCGTTTGTTCCAGCGGGAGAGGTCGCCCATCACTGCATCAAGATAGGTCTTGTACACCGCCTCTCGAATCCCGCCCCTCGAAGAATATTCGTCTACCACCCTGGCGAGACCCCCCGTAATGAGATAATCTTCGAAGAGCCGAGTTAGGCCTCCAAGGTACAGGTGGAGTTCGTCGACCTCCGCCGGTATCTCGCCATCAGCCAGCTTCATGACGCACTTTCGGCGAACGTCCGCGGGCAGGAGCGATAATCGCCTGCGGAGCTTCTTGACTTCGCCGTCGACGGTCTCCGCGTATTCGGCGAACTTCATCGGCAGGAGGATTTTGTCGAGCGAATCGCCTGTCATCCCTCTCCTGCCCGGTAGCCTCTCGGAAGCCGCCTTGAT
>JAKAPW010000083.1 GCA_021811935.1 archaeon
CATAGTATCCCCCCGCCGCGTGGACCACGGCGTCGGCGCCGCCGAGAGCGCCCGCCGCGGATACGATGGCTTTCGCCGTCTCCGCGGGGTCCAGCAGGTCGCACCGCGCGTGCCAGGAGGCCGTCTCCTCGGCCACCTCCCTCCCGTAGTCCGACCTGGAGATGAGCGCGAGCCTGTAGCCCCTGGACGCCAGGTACCTGGCTGTCATGCCGCCTATCCCGGGGCCCACGCCCGCCACGATGACCGACTTCAACGCCGTGCTGACGGGGGCACCTCTATTTATCCTAGGGCGGGAGCTGCATCAGGACGGCCACAAGGAGGACCACGACCATCAGCAGCAGGTTCATCGCCGAGACCACGCGGCTCTTCTTCCTGAGCTGCCTCAGCTCGTCCACCTTCCCCTCCCTCGCCAGGCGGACTATCTTCCTGCCGAAGTAGGCGTTGTGGACATAGATACCTGTGACGAGCGCCGCGGTGGAGACGGCCTTGGCGAGCAGCAGCTCGCCGGGGAGGGTGGTGAAGACGCCAGTCCCCGGCGGCAGGTACCACGTCGCGTTGTAGAGGCCGGTGAGCAGGAGGACGATGAGCGTCGGGTTGGTCATCTGCCCGAACTTCTTGGCTATCTTGCCCACGATCTGCGTCCGCTGGGCCTCGTCCTGAGTGATCAGGCTGGAGGCCGGGAGCACCACCAGCCACATGAAGAATGAGCCTCCGACGAAGAAGACGGCCGCGAAGAGGTGGACCCAGAGTATGACTATCGCGAGCGAATATATCATCTGCAGGTCGTCTCCCTGGCCTCGTCTTAAACCCGGGCGGGGCGGGCGACTTCTATGCAGGCCGGGTCGGACCCGAAGGGGTCGCCCGAGCCCGAATATGCCCGGGCCCTGCTCCCGCCGCAGGCCCACCTGTAATCGCAGGAGCCGCAGTACCCCAGGAACCTCCTCTCCCTGATCCTGTTCAACGTCTCGTTCCGCCTGTACACGTCCGCGATGCGCTCCTTCCTGACGTTCCCGACCTCGAGGGGCAGCAGCCCGCCAGGATAGACAGAGCCGTCGTACCCGACGAAGACTATCCCGTCCCCGTCCAGAGTCCCCCTGGGGGCCAGAGACGAGGGGGCGCTCGGCGGGCCCTGCGACCTGAGGAGCGACTCCCTGAGCCGGAGGTACGACTCGTCCTGCCAGTAGTCCTCGGCCCGCAACCGGGCGACGCGCCTTATGAACGGGGCCTCCACCGTCCTCAGCAGGACGCCGTATCGGGACGCGTCGTAGAGGAAGTTGCAGACGGATTCGCAGTCGCCGGCTGACAGGTCCCGCACCCCCGCCCCCCTGCCGACGCGCACTACGAAGAAGACCTCCCAGACCTTCACGCCGAGCTCCCTCACCACGCGGAATATCTCCGCCATGTCCATCATGTTCAGCTTCATCACCGCCGTGTTCACCTGGACGTTCAGGCCGAGCTCCCCCGCCCTCCTTATCGCCGCGACCGTCTTCGCGAAGGTCCCCGGCCTCCTCCTTATCTTGTCGTGCATGCCCGCGTGCGAGCCGTCCAGGCTTATCGAAATGGAGGAAACCCCGGCCTCCTTCGCCATCCTCAGCGCGTCGTCCGTGAGGAGGTCGGTGACGGCGGGGGAGAGCGCTGTCCTCACGCCTGCCTCGCGCGCATGCTCAAGAAGGGGGAACACGTCACCCCTCCGCAGGGGGTCCCCGCCCGTGACTATCAGCGTGGGGTAAGGCTCCCCGAACGCCGTGACGGAGTCGATCAGGCGGAAGCCCTCCCGGGTGGTCAGCTCGCCGGGGAGGGGGTCGGTCACGGCCGAGGCCCTGCAATGGATGCAGGAAAGGTGGCAGGCCCTGGTGGTCTCCCAGAAGACGAGCACTGGCCTCTCTGCCAGGTTCATGTCCGTGTATGCAGCCGCCGGCCGGATAATAAATCCTCCCCGGAGGCGGCCAGCCTGTCCCTGAGCCAGGGCATGGCCGTCCTGACGAAGCTCGGCCCGTGATGCGCCAGGAAGTCCAGGGGGCCGGGCGTCAGGAAGTAGTTCCCGGTCCTCACTGCCTTCATGTCCCTCCATCCGCGCCCGTCGATCAGCCTTTCCAGGTCCTCCCTGCCGAACTTCGAGTACATCTTCGCCTCATAGATGAACACGTCCGGGTCCCCCGCCTTGACTCCCGGAAGGTCCGGCTGGAGCCATTCGGCGTCGACGTGACCGTAGACGCCTGCCGCGCCGAGAAGGTGCAGCGCGTCGGTTATGTAGCTGTACGCGCCGAACGAGACGGGCCCGCCCAGGTCTATCTCCACGTACGTCCTGGGCCTCCTGCCGCCGGGGGGCCTGGTCAGGCCGCCCAGCTCCTTCAGCAGCGACGCGGAAAGGTCCCTCCCACCCTCTGCCTCGCCGGCCACCAGGCCGACCCTGGAGACCATGTCGGCTATGCCGGCCACTGTCGCGGGGAGCTCCAGGAGGTAGACGGGGAGCCTCTCCGCCAGCCTCAGCGCCAGCGGCTTCTGATACCCGGTTATGGTGAATACGACGTCCGGCTTCAGCTCCGCCAGGACGTCCGCGTTGGCCGCGCCGTAGCTCCCCAGCTTCCTCTTGGCCCTGGCCTCCTCCGGCCTCGCGCAGAACGCGCTCACCCCGACCACCCGGTCGCCCAGCCCCAGCATGAACAGGGTCTCCGTGACCGACGGGCTCAGGCTGACCATCCTCTCCGGCCTGTCCGGGAGCGCGAGCTCCCTGCCCAGTATCTCGTTGAAGACGCGCCTCATCGCTCGGGGCGGCGGTGGGGGAGGCCTCCCTAAATCGCTATCTTGAGGAGCCAGCGAAAGACGAGGGGCTGGTCCGATGGTACAACGAAAAGAAGCCCCTACTGCGCCTGGGCCGCCTTCCGGCGCCGCCTCGACCTGGCGGCCAGCACCACCGTCGCCGCAATGACCAGCAGGAGGGCGACGGAGAGGAGGGCCAGCATGGTGAAGCCCCCGACCGCCGCCTCGAGCGGCGCGAGTATGCTCTGGGTCACCGTCGGGGAGACGGTCACCTGGACGGTCACCTCCTGCAGGAACGGCGTGGAGAATCCCTGCTGCCTCCAGCTCACCAGAAGGGGAAGCGAGTAGGTCCCGGGCGGGATGCCCTGGCTCACCTCTATGATGTACGTCACCCGGGAAGCGTCGCCCGGTCTCAGCGTCCCCACCGAGACGTTCATGGCGGAGAGCGCCAGGAGCGGGTTTTCGCCGCTCGGGACGCTGGGCTGGAAGACGTTGGACGGGAGCATGGTGAACATGGCGTACTGCGCGACCGCTCCGCCCGAATTGCTCACCGTCAGCGTGACGGCCACGGCCCCGTCTCCCACCCTGATCACGGGGGAGGTGACGGAATCGACCTGGAAGGAGGCCGAGCCCTGCTCCACGAAGGGGATGGAGAAGACGGCGTGGCTGTCGCTGTTGAAGGAGACGGACAGGCTCAGCGTGGCGTTGACGGCCCGCGACGTGTTGGCCACGTCAAGGACGAACGTCAGCGGGACGGGGGTCCCGACGGGGAGGTAGCCCACGAAGTAGCTCGAGGCAGTCCCCGGAGCCACGCTCGCCGGATAGCTGGGCTGGAGCGACGCGTTGACGTCCGTGGCGGGTGTGTTGCCCGGGTTGACCAGGTAGACGGTCAGGGAGGCGGCGCCGGACCGCGGCGATATGGCGAAGGGGGAGTAGGAGTACGCCGACAGCCGCACCTGCGCCCTCCCCAGGACAGGAACGCTCACGTTGATGGCCTGGGTCCGCTGGCCCGAAAGGTCGGAGTACGACAGCGTGAGCGTTTCGTTGTAGAGCCCCTGGGCGGCGGATGAGGAGACGTTGTAGTAGCCCAGCAGGAAGGTGGAGGAGCCGGCGGGGAGCGCGGATACGCTCTGCGTCAGGTTGGCCGGCTCGCCGGCGACCGGCACCAGCGGAAGGGTGGCGTTCAGCGTCACGGACAGGGAGTAGACGTCGCCGGGGCCCATGTTGAACACGGTGACGTACAGCGGCAGGTCGGCGGACCCCGGCGCAGCGAGCAACGGGGACTGGACGGAGCCCCACACGGCGGAGGCCTGGAAGGACTGCGATGCAGAATGGGCGACGGTCAGGGGGGAGGCGGAGAAGCAGACCACCAGCAGCGCGAGGACGGCCTTCACAGAATTCACGCGGTGTCCGACCATCGATGTTCTTTTATGTCTTGCCCAGGACACGCTTCCGTTCGCAGAGCATTCCGTAGTGGAATTCGCCTGCCTCTATCTCCCCGACCGGCCGGAGGCCCCCGTCTTCCATTATGCGCCTCGCCCTGTCCTCGCTCAGCCTTATCTCCGGAGGCGGCCCGAAGCCCGTGTCCTCCTTCTTCCAGTCCACGTTGAGGACGAGAGCGTGCGCCGTCGATATGCGCCTGACCTCCCTGAAAAGGGAGGCGTGGTCGGGTATGTCGTGCAGCACGTTGGCGAAGAACACGAAGTCCACGGAGGCCGCGGGTATGCCCGTGTCGCAGACGTCCGCGGCCACAGGCCTCACCACGCGCCGGACACCGTCGGCCGCCCCTTCCAGGTTCGCCCTGAGATGCTCGAGCATCCTTTCGCTAGAATCCACCGCGTAGACCGTCCCCGTCGCGCCGACCTTCGCGGCGATGGGCAGGGTGAAATAGCCGGGGCCGCACGCCATGTCGGCAACGGTCCACCCCTCCCTTAGCCCGGCCTGCCCTATTATCCTCTCGGGGTCCTGCCACTTCCTCCTGTCGGTCGACATCAGCCTGGAGGCGAAGTCGTCCACTCCGTCCTGGTGCGGCATGTGCGCGCCTTCGTCCCGGCCGATATATAAGGGCGGTATTCTCGCCAACGCTT
>JAKAPW010000084.1 GCA_021811935.1 archaeon
GTCCCCGCCGTCGGGGAGCCTCCTCGCCAGCCCCCTGGCCTCGAGCCTGCCCACCATCCCCGTCATGTTGGGCGGCGTCACCAGCATCTCCCGGCTGAGCTTCTTCATAGTCATCGGCCCGTTCCTGGCCAGCGCCCTCAGCACGCCGTACTGGGACGGCGTGAGGCCTTCCGACAGGAAGTGTCTGTAGGCGCTCCTCGAGAGCGCCTTGTACGCCTCGATGATGGCCTGATAGGTCTCGGGGGACCGCTCCACGTGCCTCGGTTCCACACCAACGAATAAATAGTTAACATATTAACTGTTCGGGCCATGGAAGGCGGAATGACAGAATTCCCCGGCACAGGGCGCGGCGTCAGGGCGTACGTCGCGAAGCCTGGAAGGCCGGGCCCGGCCGTCATCGTCATACACGAAATATGGGGACTGAACGACCACATAAAGGACGTCGCGAACAGGTTCGCCGCCGAAGGGTATGTGGCCCTCGCCCCCGACCTGTACTCCTCCAGCGCCGAGCTCTCGGAGCTCTTCGCGCCCGACAACGTGGTGCGCGCGATGGGCTTCATGCAGAAGCTCCCGCCTGAGAAGAGGGGGGATGCCGCGTTCGTGCAGGAGCGCATGGGCGAACTGCCCGAAGGGGAGAGGGGCGTGGTGCAGAGGCTGCTCGGCGTGATGCTCGGGGGCAAGATGCCCGTCGCCCAGCTGACGTCGGAGCTGGAGAAAGCGGTCGAGTACCTCGGCCGGCAGACCTACGTCCTTCCGGGCAGGGTCGGGAGCGTCGGGTTCTGCTTCGGAGGGGGGATGTCGGCGAGCCTGGCGTGCCGCGGGAAGACGGCCGCGTGCGTCATCTTCTACGGGGCGAATCCGTCCCCCCTGGAGCTCGTAGAAGGGATACGGTGCCCGGTGCTCGGCATCTACGGAGGGGACGACATGAGGATCGACGCGGACCTCGACAAGCTGACCGCGGCAATGATCAGATACAGGAAGGACTTCGAAATGAAGATCTACCCCGGTGCCCCGCACGCCTTCTTCAACGACACCAACAGGGCAACCTACAGGGCGGACGCGGCGCGCGACGCCTGGGAAAGGACGAAGGGATTCTTCGCCCGCACGCTTTCGGCCTAGCCCCCGGCGGCGGTCGGGATGGAGTACAAGTGGGTCGCCCTCTCCAACACCACACTGGGCGTCCTGATGGCCACCATAAACAGCACGATAACCCTGATCTCCCTGCCGGCCATCTTCAACGGCATACATATCGCGCCCCTGTCCTCCTTCCAGTACCTGCTCTGGGTGCTCTTCGGCTACAACATAGTCACCGCCACGCTCCTGGTCACCTTCGGCAGGATATCGGACATCTACGGAAGGGTCAGGCTCTACAACCTGGGCTTCGCGGTCTTCACCGTCGCTTCGGTCCTCCTCTTCCTGACGCCGAACACGGGGGACGCGGGGGCGCTGGAGATAATCGTCTTCCGCATACTGCAGGGGACCGGCGCGGCGTTCCTCTTCGCCAACAGCACGGCCATACTCACCGACTCCTTCCCGGTCAACGAACGAGGGAAGGCCCTGGGGATAAACCAGGTGGCGGGGCTGGCCGGCTCCCTGGTCGGCCTGATACTGGGCGGCGTGCTGGCGCCACTGGACTGGAGGCTCATCTTCCTCGTGAGCGTCCCGGTGGGGGTGGCCGGGACGGCATGGTCCTACGCCAGGCTCAAGGAACTGGCGGTGGCCCGGAGGCGGCAGAAGCTCGACCTCTGGGGGAACGCTACGTTCGGCGCGGGGCTCACGGTGCTGCTCGTGGCGGTCACCTACGGCCTGCTGCCGTACGGCGGCTCCACGATGGGGTGGACCGACCCCTGGGTGATGATGGGGCTCGTCGCCGGGACGGCCATGCTCCTGGCCTTCCCGTTCATAGAACGCAGGGTTCCGGACCCGATGTTCAGGACGGAGCTGTTCAGGGTCCGGATGTTCGGAGCGGCCAACCTGGCGGGGTTCCTCGGGTCCGTGGGACGCGGCGGGCTTATGATAGTGCTGATAATACTCCTCCAGGGGATGTGGCTCCCCCTCAACGGATACAGCTACGCCTCCGCCCCATTCTGGGCAGGCATCTTCATGATACCCATGATGGTCGGCTTCGTTTCCACGGGGCCGGCGAGCGGCTTCCTCTCCGACAGGGTGGGCTCGAGGGGGATAGCCACGCTCGGGATGCTCGTCGCGGGCGCGTCCTTCCTTGCACTGGCGCAGCTGCGATACGATTTCGCGTATCCCGCCTTCGCCGCGATACTCTTCGCCATGGGTATGGGCCTCGGGATGTTCGCCGCGCCGAACACCGCGTCCATCATGAACTCCGTCCCGCAGGAGCACAGGGGAGCCGCCTCGGGGATGACGGCGACGCTGCAGAACGCGGGGATGACGCTCAGCCTGGCCATCTTCTTCACTGTAGTCGTCGGGGGGCTCTCCGGCGGCCTGCCTGCTGCCCTGGGAGCCGCCCTTACGGCGGCGGGTGCCCCGCAGCTGGCCCCCGCCTTCTCCAGCATCCCCCCCACGGGGGCCCTCTTCGCCGCCTTCCTCGGCATCAACCCGGTGCGGGCCCTGCTGGCCTCACCGCAGCTATCGTCCCTCGCGGCCTCGATACCCGCCCAGACGCTGGCCACCATCGAAGGGCGGAGCTTCTTCCCGACGGCGATAGCCCCCGCCTTCATGTCCGCGCTTCGGCTTTCGTTTTACGCGGGCACGGCCCTTTCTCTGGCGGCGGCGGCAGCGTCGCTCGTGCGGGGGAGGGTGTACGTGCACAAAGACCAGGAGGGGGCTCCCGGCGACGGGGCCAAACGGCAGGCCCAGAATACGGTGATGTGACGGAGGATGGGGCTCCGCTTCTCCTTAAAAGGTAAAAATAGCAGTCATATTGGCTGAAAGTCGATGGAGACCAAGCCCAAGCCGGTGATGATCTACGTCTTCGACCGCGACCGTCGGTTCGTCCACATAGTTCTCGAGTCGAAGAACACTCCGGGGACGATGGCGGGCATCGGCTCCGTCTTCCAGCGCCTGGGGATAGTCATGCTGAACGGGTTCGCAGCCGGCGAGCGGTCCGGGAAGACCCTGTGGAGCATCTTCGCCGAAGCGAATGCGAAGGTCGAGGACCTGGAAGACGCGTTCCGTTCGCTGCCGACGGTGGAGGACGTCACCGTCAGGGAGGGGGTGAACGGGCTCCTCGTCGACTCGCAGCACTTCCCGGTCGTGATGGAGGGAGGGGAGAGGCTGGTCATAATGAGGCAGAGCATGCTGACGGACATGTTCGGCCGGGCCAAGAACATCTTCGGCTCCGGGGGCGACGTCATACTGTACGTCCAGGGCGAGGAATACGGTAGGCGCGCGGCGGAGACCTGGGCCGCTCTGCTGGGGGAGAAGTTCGTCAGGGAGCACCCCAACGAGGCGCTGCAGACGCTGTCGGCGGCCGGCTGGGCGCGGATCGAGCTCCTCGCCTTCGACCTCGACGGGCGCCGCATCGTCGTAAGGCTGCACGACAACTTCGAATGCCTGGGCAGGAAGTCGGGCGGGCCGTACAGCAACTTCGTCCGGGGCTACCTCTGCGGGATGGCGCAGGCACTGATGCCGAACGTCGCGGTCCAGTGCAAGGAGACGGTGTGCGTCGCGGCCGGCGGGGAATACTGCGAATTCGAGACTTCCGAAGAGGGTGCGAAGCGGACCGGCCTCAACCCTTTTTAATCAGAGCCGGCTTGCATGCAGGCGTGGCGAAGCGCACCTTTACCATAGACCTGGGGGGCGAGCAAGTCCAGGTCGAAGGATACGATTATCAGAAGGTCGCGATAAAGTATCTGATGAAGAGGAGGCGCAGCCTCCTTTCCACCCGGGACCCCGAGAAGGTCGAGGCGCTGTGGCAGAAGCTCCCGAAGAAGCTGAGCGTGATAGGGGCGAAGGACTCGAAGTCGTTCACCGTGGACTGGAAGAAGGTGGGCGAAGAAGAGTTCCAGGGAGCCCGGTTCGTGTTCGCACTCGCAGAGGCGTGACCCCGCGGGTCGTCCTTCTGCTGGGGGCGGAAGGATGGAACCGGTAAGGCTCTGACCGCAACCTGCCCAGCAAAGTATCTTGCCGCTCCGAGTGCCTGCACGCCGCCGCCTGCAAGGAAGTTCGGCGACACCGCAAGGGAGATGGTCACGAAGGCTTTCATCTATGACGGTTTCATGGTCATGGCCGAGAAGATGCTCGGCCGTGGCCATGCCAAGTCTTGGATTCCTGCAACAGAACACAGAACCCAGGTTGACAGCATCGATGCTACGATTAGCCTATTGTCGAATTGGACGCGGTCGGCCATGTTCCTTTATCTGACCCACAGAACCCGATCGTCTGAAGGTAGATGCGGGAAGCACCGCCGGGGGACCTGCACAAGGTACCTATCGGAAAGAGGGTCGAACGAGTCAGGTCGTTCTCGCGAATCGACGACGCGGAAGCAGAAGCCATTCGCTCCATGCACGGCCTTCCCAGGAACCTGGCGGACAGTATGATCGAGAATGCCATAGGCGCTATTCAGATACCCATCGGCATAGCCGTCAACTTCATAATTAACGGCAAGGAAATCCTCGTGCCTATGGCCACAGAAGAGCAGGGCGTCGTGGCAGCGGCCAGCAACTCCGCAAAAATGGCGCCGGCAAAAGGCGGCTTCCATGCGGAGGCCACGGAACCGATAATGACCGGACAGATACAGATCGTGGGGCTCTTGGACCCCTACGCCGCGGCGCAGGAGGTCTTGGAACAATCCGAGAGGATACTCCA
>JAKAPW010000023.1 GCA_021811935.1 archaeon
GGGGGTGGTGCTCCGCGTCCTGTCGGAGGGCGGCAGGGTGGCCGAGAGCCTGCCGCTCGCGGTGAACCTGTCCCCCGACGGGGCGGGGTGGATGCGGTCGCTGGCCGTCTCGGGAAGCATGGCGGGGCTGAGGGGAATGCTTAAAGCGGCTGGGTTGGAAGCCAGCCAAGGAATGAAGTCAACGCCGTCCCAGTCTGAGCCCTCGCGGCCGTGAAGACCTCGCGACGAACTGACCCATCATGTCAGCTCCCTGAGAATCACCATCGTGTTCGTGGTGGCGACGCCCTCCATCTTCCTTATCTGGTCTATCGTCCCGTTGACCTCGGATATGTCGGAGCCCGATATCAGTATGGCCATGTCGTGCTCGCCCGTCACCTCGTAGACCTTCCGGACGGCGCGCAGGGAGCGTATCCTGTCCGATATCTCGGCGCTCGAGGCGGCGGTGCTCATGGTGACCAGCGTGAGCGCGCCCGCCCCGTGGCCGACCTCCACGTCCACGGTGAACCTCCTTATCACGCCTCCGTCCGCCAGGTTCTTGACCCTCCTCCTGACCGCCGCTTCGGAAAGGCCGACCTTGCCCCCCAGCTCCACGAATGAGGCCCTGGAGTCTTCCCGGAGGAGCTCGAGGAGCCTCCTGTCGATGTTGTCCATGGGCCGGGTGCCTTTTCGCACGGGAATCCTTTAAACGTTTGCGGGGACGGCGTATATCTCGATCAGCCCCTCGCAACCCCCGGACAGCTTCTCCACCATGCCTCGGGGGAGGTCGCAGGCGGCCGAGGAGGACCGGACGGCCAGAGTCCTCGGGCAGGCGTAGGAGCTCTTCCTGACCACCATGCTGACCGGGCTGGCGTGGGTGAGGGTGCCGCTGCCGAAGGCGGTCAGCTCGAAGGCCTCGCCGGCCACCCTGACCCTGAGGAGCGCCCTGCTCCCTTCGGTGGAGAGCCACTCCCTGGCCCCCGGGGAGAGGCCGGCGCATCCCCTGTCGGCCGACGTGCCGATTATGCAGTCCCCCCGCCTGGTTAGGAAGCCCTCGGTGGTCACCTCCAGTGTGGACCTGTTGGTGGCCAGGACGTTCGGGTGGCCCCTGAACGCCACGGAGTCAAGAAGCTCCGTCTTCCGGATATCCATATCTGCCCACCAGCGGCACGAAGACCACCTTCCCCGCCGGCCTCTCTTCGGAGAGCTCCCCGTCCCCTCCCTTCCTGAACTTCCTGAGCTCTTGGACGCGCGCGCCGCCCAGCGGCGCCACGACGACGCCTCCCCTCCTGAGCTGGGCCTTCAGCGGCGGGGGAGCGAAGGGGCGCAGGCGGTCACGGCTATCCTGTCGTAGAGCTCCTCCCCCGACTCCGGCGGGTGCCCCCGGCTGCCGTCCCCGACCACCACTTCGACCAGCCCGCCGTAGCCGGCGGAGCGCAGGTTCTCCCTGGCGAACCCGGCCAGGGATGCAAGCCTCTCCACCGTCAGCACCCGGCCGCCCGGCCCGACCAGCTCCGCGACGAGCGCCGCGTTGTACCCGCTCCCCGTCCCCACCTCCAGCACGTCCAGCCCCGGCCGGAGCTCCAGCTCCTCCAGCATGGCTGCCACCACGTGCGGCGCCGAGAGCGTCTGGCCGGAGTCGCCCAGCGGCAGGGGGACGTCCTCGTACGCCACGGGCCGCTGGCCGGGCCAGACGAAGTCCTCCCGGCGGACCGCCAGCAGGGCGCGCTCGACGGGGGCGGAGCGGACCAGCCCGGCCCTCTTCAAGCGCTCGACCAGCCGCTCCGTCGGCCCGGCCAACGGTCAGAACCACCTCTCGAGCGTCTCCGACGGCTTCGACCGGAGCCTGCCCAGGGCCGAGCCCACCCTCTCCTCGGAGAAGTCGTGTTCGTCGCAGAGGAACTTCACCACCCCCTCCCTGTCCACCCCCCTCCAGACGGGGTCGTCTATGTCCCTGACCTCCGGCTTCAGGAAGACGTCCCTGACCTTCTGGTAGTCGATGCCGGAGAGCTCCTCCCTCAGCTCCTCGACCGCCTCCAGCCTCCCGTACCTCTCGATGAACTTGAGCGCCTTGACCGGCCCGACCCCCCTGAAGCCGCCGGGGTTGAAGTCGGTCCCGACCAGTATCCCGAGGTCGACCAGCTTCTCCCTGGTCAGCCCGACCCCTCCCAGCACCTCCTGCAGGTGGAGGAGCTCCGGGCTCACGTTGACGTAGACGTCCTTCTTCGGAAGCTTGCGCCTCCCCGACACGGTCAGGTTGCGGGCCAGCTTCGGCGAGCCGAAGAGGAGGGAGTCGTAGTCCTGCGACACGGTGGCCCAGGCGACGCCCTTCATGGTCAGGTAGGAGGCCTGCGCCTCCCCTTCGGAGGGGGCCTGCACCCAGGGGACGCCCATCAGCGTCAGGAGGGATTTGGCGTCGTAGACCATCCTGTCGTTCAGCCTGGTGGACATCGACGCGTACCTGCGGGCCGCCTCCTTGTCCCCCTTGGCCACCGCGGCGTGGAACATCTCCTCGGCGTTCTTCTTCAGCTCCGACCGGCGGGATATCTCCTTCCGCTTCAGTTCGGGGGGCCTGCCGTCAAAGACATAGAGGGGCTTCCCGCCCTTCTCGACTATGCTGACTGTCCTGTAGAAGAGTCCGCTGAGGTGGCTTGTGACGTTCCCCCTGGAGTCCATCAGGGGGTCCCCCCCTTCGCCGCGTATTATCGTCAGGAACTGGTACAGGGAGTTGTAGGCGTCCACCGCGAGCACCCTGCCGTTCAGGTCCTCGAGAGAGAGGGGGTGCCTGTTCTTTATCAGCGGCCCGAGGTCTACTCCCACAACGGAAGTTCGGCCCCGCTCTTCTTTAAGCTCTTTCCTGCTCGGCCCTGGGCTCCCTGTACTCTATCCTGCGCCTGTCCTTGTCCATCCAGCTGACGGACACGACGCCGAGTATCTCCAGCCGCAGGAGGATGCTGTTCAGCTTCTCGGCAGAGAGCTCCCCACTCTTCCTGATCTCCGAGAGCAGGTCGGCGTCGGTGGTCACCTTCATCCCCTTTATCTTCTGCGCGACCTCCATGGAGAATATGTCCACCATGCCAGAGGACCGGGGCGCCCTGGCCGTATTAAACGTAGCTAGGTGTATGGAGGGGCTGCCCTGGCCCTGAGGAGGCTGGCGGAGAGCTTCTTCTCTATCTCCCTGTACCACTGCTGCATCTCCTCCGTGAAGCTCGGCCTCACGGTCGAAAGGGCCAGTTCGAAGTCCTTCATCGAGACCCTGTCGTCTCCCCTCTTCAGGCAGGAGAGCCCGGCGGCGCGGCAGGCGGCCTCCAGGTCCGCCCCAGTGTAGTTGACGGATGCCCTGGCGACGGACCGCAGGTCCACGTCGGCTGCGACCGGCATCCTGGCGGTCTTTATCTTCAGTATCTTGAGCCTGGAGAGCTCGTCGGGGGGCGGGACGTAGACCAGCATGCCGAGCCTGCCCGGCCTGAGCAGCGCCGGGTCCAGTATGTCGGGCCTGTTGGTGGCCGCGACGACGAACACCCCCTCGCCCGAGTAGAGCGCGTCCATCTCCGTCAGCATCTGGCTCAGCACCGTCTCCCCGGCCCAGCCCTCCGTCTGCTCACCCCTGGCCTTGCCGAGGGAGTCTATTTCGTCGAAGAATACCAGGCACGGGGAGGAGGACCGCGCCTTGCGGAATATCTCCCGTATCCCCTTCTCCGATTCGCCCACCCACCTGCTCAGTATCTCCGGCCCCTTCACCACTATCATGTTGGCCCTCGACTCGGTGGCGAGCGCCTTCGCCATGGTGGTCTTGCCGCAGCCGGGCGGGCCGTACAGCAGCACCCCCCTCGGGGGCTCGATGCCCAGCCTCTTGAAGTCCTGCGGCCTGCGGATCGCCGCGGCCAGGTTGTCCGAGAGCGCCTCCTTGACGCCGTCCAGCCCGCCCACGTCCTCCCACTTCACCGTCGGCATCTCGACGTAGAACTCCCTGAGGGCCGTGGGGACGATGTCCTTGTGGGCCATCAGGAAGTCGGGGAGCGCCACCTTCAGCTTCTCCAGGGTGGCGGCGGGTATCTTGGGGAGGGAGTCGGCGTGGGGGACCACCCTCCTGAGCGCGTTCAGGGCGGCCTCCCTGCAGAGCGCCGTCAGGTCGGCCCCCGTGTAGCCGTTGGTTATCTCGGACAGCCTCTTAAGGTCCAGGTCCGAGTCGAGCGGCATCCCCCTCGTGTGTATCTGGAGCACCTCGAGCCGGCCGGCCGTGTTGGGGACGCCTATCTCCACCTCCCTGTCGAACCTCCCGGGGCGGCGCAGGGCCAGGTCGACGTCGTCTATGCGGTTGGTCGCGCCGATCACCATCACGTTCCCCCTCTCGCTGAGGCCGTCCATCAGGGAGAGGAGCTGCGCCACCACCCTCTTCTCCACCTCGCCGAAGACGTCCTCCCTGCGGGGCGCTATCGCGTCTATCTCGTCGATGAATATGATGCTGGGCGCGCTCTCCTTCGCCTCCTTGAAGAAGTCCCTCAGCTTGGCCTCCGTCTCGCCGTAGTACTTGCTCATGATCTCCGGCCCGTTTATCGCGAAGAACTTCGCCTGCGACTCCGTGGCGAGCGCCTTGGCTATCATCGTCTTGCCGCAGCCGGGCGGGCCGTACAGCAGCACCCCCCTCGGGGGCTCGATGCCCAGCCTGCCGAAGAGCTCGGGCATCCTCAGGGGCAGCTCCACTATCTCCCTGAGCCTCCCCAGCTGGGGCTTGAGGCCGCCCACGTCGTCGTATGTCACCCTGACCTCCGTGACGGTGCCGGCGACGCCCGCCTTCACGTGCAGGCTGGTGGCTTCGTTGACTATGGCCACGCCGCGGGGGGACGTCCTGACCACCTGGAAGTTCATGGGGCTCCCCAGTATCACCACGGATATCGTGTTCCCCTCCACCAGCGGCATACCCTTTATCCTGTTCTTCACGAACGCCTCGAACTCCGTGTCGATGTTGACCCCCTGCGAGACGGTGGCCAGCACCACGCTGGACGCCTGCCTGCCCCCTCCCTTGGAGACCTCGATGTAGTCGTTCAGCGCCGCGCCCAGGTTCCTCCTCATGGAGCCGTCCAGCCTGACCGCCTCGCTGGGCGTGTCGTCCTGGTCCGAAGGCCAGGCGGTGGCCGCGGCCTCCTTCCTTCCGCTGAGCAGCAGGACGTCGCCGGGTTTGGCCCCGATCCTCACCATCGAGGTCATCGACAGGCGGGCCCTGGCCTTGCCTATGTCCCTGGGCAGGCTCTCCAGCACCCTCAGCTTCAGCTTCTTGTCCCGCAAAGCGGCTCGCCGGCTCCGTTCGACCCCCCACGGTATTAATTAATCTTGGTCAGAGTTCGACGGACGCGCGGCTGACGCCCAGTATGTCCACCTGGCCCACCCCTTCCACCTTCTTGACCGCCTCCTCAAGCCTGTCCGTCACGCCCTCCGCGTCCTCTATCACTATGTCCACGAGCAGCGCGCTCAGGCCGAAGGCGATGGGCTCCACCGCGTGGCTCCTCACCCTTCCGGCGCTCCCGAGGGAGCGCTTCAGCCCCTCCAGCATGTCCTCCGGCTTCACCGCGATGTCTGCCGGGAGCACCCTGGCCCTTGCGACTAGGCTGGCCAAGGCCGTCCACCCGCTAGGGCCCCTCGAACCCGCAGTTTTCGCACTTGTAGTACCTGGCGAGCCTCCTGCACTTCTGGCATCTCCATATCATCACCTTGCCGCAGTCGCCGCAGTAGAACTTCACGGCCTTCTCTATCGGGTCGATCGCCCTGTTGCAGGAGGAGCAGATGGGGGGCTTGAGGGACGGCAACGCGAGCTTCGCCGAAACCCCCCTTCACGATGTATATAACGCTTTGTCGGCCGGGCGTTGAATACGTTTATATTTCGCCTCCTGCGCACCGGAGATTCAAGGTGCGACTGTAGTGGTCGATGCATATTGCGTCAAGTGCAGGGCCAAACGTTCGGTCAACAACGCGAAGGAAGTAAGGATGAAGAACGGAAGGAAGGCAATGAGTGGCTCCTGCCCGAAGTGCGGCACCAAGCTCTTTCGTATACTAGGCAAGTAGACGTAAAGAAGGCGGCGCCAACCCAAGGACGACGTTTTTTTAAACACCAGCGGCGAGCTGTAGGAGTGCCCCCAGCCTTGCCCTGCTCCCCGCCAGGACCTTGAGCGACCTGAAGAAGCCGGACACGCCGAAGAGGCGGCGCAGGTCCGCGGCGTGGAAGTCGAAGCTTCCGTCGGCGAGCGCCTCCAGCGCCCCGCTCCTGTTCAGCACGTCGAAGAGCGCGTCGACGTCGTCGTCGCCCAGGTCCTCGAATATCTTCCTGAGCCGGAGCTGCACCCGGAAGTCGTCGCCGAACCTGGACATCCATTCCTCCCTGTAGCCGGCCAGGGCCTCCCGGTCGCCTCCGAGGGCGTCGGCCAGCCGCCTCCCAGCTATGACGCCGCCGACCCCGGCCGTGTAGATCCCGCCGGCGGTGGTCGGCTTGACCTGGCCGGCCGCCTCCCCCGTTATCACCCTCCTCCCCTCCACGAACTCCTCTATGGGGCCACCCACGGCCAGGCTGTGGTAGACCTTCTTCAGGACGCTGGCGCCCCTTGACTTCAGGTAGTCCTCGAGCCGCGGCCCGAGCTGCCCGCGGCCCGCCACCCCGACCCTGGCAAGGTCGTCGGAAAGGGGGATCAGCCAGAGGAAGTACTCCCTGGAGATGGACTTGTCGACGTGCACCTCCACCGTCCTGGGGGCCATGTCCGGTACGTAGCACTCGTACTGGACCACGGGCAGGATCCCCTGCGGGAGGAAGGACCTGTAGACACCCATCCCCCTGGCGTCGACGACGTACTTCGCGGCGACCGTCCCGGACGGGGTCGACACGCCGACGCCGTCGGCCCCCTCCTCGAAGCCGGCCACCCTGGTCCCCGGCTCGACCACGGCCCCCAGCCTGGAGGCTTCGGCGGCCATCTCCCTGTCCAGCTCCCGCCTCCTCAGGGCGACCACCCCCACTCCCCGGACGTCCATCTTCAGCTCCGAGCCGGAGCGCGACGTGATGACGGCGCTCTCTATGGGCTGGGAGATTATCCTGCCGGAGGGCGGGACGCCCAGCTCCCTGAAGCTCGCCATGGAGACCAGCCCCCCGCACTTCTCCGGCGTCCCCACCTCCATGTCCTCCTCCAGTACCAGGACGCTCGCTCCGCGGGCGGCCAGCTCCCTGGCTGCGGCCAGCCCCGCTATGCTGCCTCCCGCCACCACGACGTCGCAGGAGCGCGGAGGCCTTTCGGGCATGAGCCCCCGTGACCCCCGCTGTGGCTAAAAGGATTCCGCACAGCTTAAAACGGCTGGGGCTCCGCCGAACGTGAGCGTGGTGGCCTTGGAACGGGACTTCAGGTACAAGCAGGTGCTCGTCGTGAGAGGGGACGTCAAGATGGGGAAGGGGAAGACGGCGGCGCAGGCGGCGCACGCCGCGGTGGCCTCGGCGATGGAGGCCAGGCGGGCGAGGCCGGAGTGGTTCGAATCGTGGACGAGGGAGGGGCAGGCCAAGATAGTGGTCAGGGGGGGGACGGAGAGAGAGATGTACGAGCTGAAGGAGAGGGCCGAGGAGCTCGGCCTGCCCACGGCTGTGATAGTCGACAGGGGGCTGACCCAGGTCGAGCCCAACACGCTCACATGCCTGGGCGTCGGCCCCGGACCGGCGGACGTCGTCGACAGGGTCACCGGCGGCCTGCGGCTCCTGTAGCGGGGGACGGGCGTGTCCCGGGACGAGGCGGGCGCCAGGGGATACGGCACCTCCTTCCAGGGGATCGGCGGGACGATAAAGCTGCGGGAGGAGGACTTCGAGGTCAGCGAGCTGCTCTCCGACGCGCACGGCGCGTCGCCCTCCCTGAAGGGGAGGGGGTTCCCGCTCTTCGCCGTGACGAAGCGGGGCAGGACCACCGGGGAGGCGAAGTCGGCCATGGAGCGGGCCCTCCGGGTGCGGCTGAACGTGCTCGGGCTGAAGGACAGGGCGGCGGTCGTCCACCAGTTCGCGTCGGCCAGGGGCAGGGGGACGGTGCCGGCGGAGTGGAGGACGCCGGGCGTGCGCGCCCTCCACGTAGCGGACACGCGGGAGCCGCTGGCCAGGTCGGACCTGTTCGGGAACGCCTTCCGGGTGGTCGTCTCCGGGGCCAGGGAGGACGGGTCCAGGCTCCGCGAGCTCCGCGACTCGCTCCGCGGGGGGCTGGTCCCCAACTTCTACGGGGGGCAGAGGTTCGGCTCCCGCAGGCCGAACCACCTGGTCGGCAGGGCCATCGTGAAGGGGGAGTTCGGGCAGGCCTGCGGCCTGGCCGGGCTGAAGGAGGGGGACGGCGCGGTCGGGGCGCTCAGGAGGGTCCCCCTGCCCATCAGGAGGCTCTACGTCAACGCCTACCAGTCGTACCTCTTCAACAGGTGCCTGAGCGGAGTGCTGGAGGGGGGCGGCCTCCCCGCCGGGGAGCTCTGCATCGGGAGGCACCCCGACGCGGTGCTGGTCGACGGCCGCATAAGGAGGGCGGGGGAGGTAGGGGGGAGCCTGCTCCCTGTCCCGCTCTGCCCGCTGCCCGGGTACGCCTTCAGGGACAGGGGGGACGCGTACTCCAGGGCGATGGCGGCCGTCCTCGCAGAGGAGGGCATCGCGGCAAGGGACTTCTTCGTGAAGGAGATGCAGGAGGTCAGCGCCGAGGGGGGGCTGAGGCCCGCGTCGATGATAGGCTGGGTCAGGGGGTGGAGGATGGGCGGGGGCGTGGAGCTGCGCTTCGTCCTCTACAGGGGCTCCTACGCGACGGTGCTGCTGCGGGAGGCCGTGAAGTGACGGACTACCAGTCCAGCTTCAGTATCCCCTGGAAGCGGAGGGAGTCGAGCAGCCCCTCCGCGTACCCGGCCTCGATGAGGGCCAGCTCCGGCTTCCCGTCCAGCAGGAACCTCTGGGCGTCGGAGAGGTAGCACTCCACGTTCTCGAACAGGGAGTCCAGCTTCTTTATGCCGTTCTCCTTCGCCAGCTCCCTCCCCTTCTGCAGGGCGACGAGCGTCTTGCGGACCGTCTTGTTCACCAGGATGGTGGTGGGGGGCTGGATCGCGGTCGAGGCGGACTCCAGCGTCCTCTTGTCCGCCCCCGGCAGGGACGAGAGCGCGTCCAGCTCGGTGTAATGGAACTCCGTCGGGACTATCATGCTGTATGGGGGCGTGCCGTAGCTCCTGCCGAGCATCTCCTTCATGGTCCCCACCTGTATGCTCTGCGTCGGCCAGCCCACCCTGGACGCGACGACCATCAGCCTGTCGTCAGAAAAGACCCCCAGCCTGAAGTTGGACTCCAGCCTGACGAACTCCTGCAGCACGCCTTCCGGCGTCAGGTTGTCCGTGGCGCCCGGGTCGTACTCCAGGAGTATCAGCGTGTGCCTCTTCGTGAAGAGGTTCTCCTTCACCTCGGAGTAGACGGAATCGGAGAGGCCGTTCCTCCCCCTGACGGCCGTTATCACCTTTCCGAGCTTGTATATGTGGAGCCCCGTCTCGCCGAAGAGGACGTTCAGTATGCTCGAGGAGTAGAAGACCCTGGTCTCTATCCCGCATTCCTTCGCCCTCTCCTTCAGCGTTATGTGCGTGGTGGCAAGCAGCGGGTCGCCCACGGTGACGAGCGCTATCCGCTTTGCCTTGGCCTCCGTCAGGATCGCGCGGCCGTCCTCCACCATGACCCGGCTGGCGCGGATGATGGGCTTCCCCACCCTGGCCTCCAGTTCGGCCATCAGGCCGTCCGGCCAGGGGGTGGTGTAGACGTCGGCGTAGATGGTGTCGCACTCCGATAGATATGAAAGCCCGCCCAGGGGGACCCCGAGTATGCCCTGAACGCCAAGACCGACCAGGCCGAAGGCCAACCTTCGTTTCGCTGCCACCACACCACCGGGAGGGTTAATAAATATGACAGGAAAAATCGGAGGCGGCGAAGATTCATATATGCAACCGAGGCAGTCATGGATGGAGAGACGAAGCGGGTTGCACGAAACAGGTCTGGCCGCCAGCGTTGTCGCGACGGTCGACTCGTACAGGAAGAAGCACAAGGGGAGCAGAGTGGTGCAGTTCGAGGTAGGCTACGGCGAGCTGCTGGGGCTCGACGGGAAGGCCCTCTATGACGGCCTGTCGGAGGGGTTGCCGGGGACCAGGGCCGTGGTGAACAGGACGAAGACGGAGTTCCGCTGCAGGCGGTGCGGCGCGTCCTGGTCGCCAGACGGGAAGAAGGGTTCCCTGAAGATACCGAAGGATGCCCTCGTGGGAGGCCAGAGCCCGCTCAGGTTCTTCCCCGAGCTCTATCCGGCGTACGTCAGGTGCCCCGGCTGCGGGAGCGCCGACGTCAGGCTGAGGGACGGGGCAGGGCTGAAGGTCACGAAGGTTGTGCTGGGCAGGGTAGATTAGCGTGTACGTCAATTCTACGATAGCGGAAGGGAAGGCGGAGAAGATAGGGTCCGTCGTCCTGGTCGGCAGCGGCAAGGGCGGCGTGGGCAAGAGCGCCCTTTCGGTGGCGCTGGCCAGATGCCTGGCCGCTTCGGGGGCCAGGGCTGGGCTGCTGGACGCGGACGTCCATGGCTCGGCGATGGCTTCGCTCCCCGGCCTGAAGGCCGCGCCGAAGGCGGGGAAGGAGGGGGTCGCCCCGGCCGACTGGAAGGGGATAGCTGTCATGTCCGCGGGGATGTTCGCCGACGGCGGGCCGGTCCCCGTCACAGGAGAGGACAGGAGGTCGCTTGTCACAAGCCTGTTCGCTTCGACCGACTGGGGCGAGGTGGACTTCCTGGTGGTGGACATGCCGGCCGGCACCGGGGACGAGGCGATGTCCCTGTTCAGGACCTTCGGCGGGAAGGCCAGGCTGCTGCTCGTCTCCCAGCCGTCGGAGTTGTCCCTGGCCGCTACGGCCAGGCTGGCCCAGCTGGCGAAGGCGGAGGGGGTGGAGTGCGCCGGGGCGGTGCTGAACATGGCGTCGAAGAAGGGCCCGTTCGGGAAGGAGTCGGCCGCGTCCGCGGAGAAGAGGCTCGGGTGCAAGGTGCTGGCGGAGGTGCCGTTCGTCGAAGGCGCGGAAGGGGAGCTGGCGGTGGGCGGCCTGGAGAAGGAGATGGAGCCGGTCGCGGAGCAGCTCGCGGGGAAGCCGTCGGCGCGCAGAAGGCCGGCGAAGAAGTCCAGGGCGTAGGGTTATATACGCAACCTTGGGCAACTCTTAGAATCGTGGGCCTGTAGCTCAGCCAGGTAGAGCAGTCGGCTCTTAACCGACTGGTCATGGGTTCGAATCCCACCAGGCCCGCCTTCCTTTCCCGCCGTCTGCCTCCATTATTGCACCCCCAAGGTACATCACTTGACCACCATGGAAGGCGCACCTGACGCGCCCCAGGCCGGACCTCTCCGGTCTTCTCCCGCTTCACCTTGTGGGCCTTCGGGGAGACGCCTCCAGAGACCGCCGCCTGGGGGAAGCGACCCCGCCGCACGGAAGTGTGCTTTCAACCAATTCGACCATGCTCGGATACCTTCCCGCCCACCGCTATCCGAGTCTCCGCACAAAGTCTCGGGACCCAAGCAGGAACTCCCAAGCAGGGACGACCTCCACTCCCTCGATTGTCTCCCTCCCGGCCGCGACCAACACGGCCTTGACCACCTTGCCGGGGAAGTGCTTCAGGAAGAGCTTCAGCTGCCTGATGTCTGACTCGTCTTCCTTGACCTCTATACCAATCAGGTTCCCTTCATGGACAAGGACGAAGTCCACCTCGAAATTGTTTCTATAGAAGAATTTGGCATCGGTCTTCACCAAAACGAGGTTTTCGAGAAGCTTCGGTGCCACATGGGAATCGGGTTGTCCAAACGCGAACGCCAGGTTAGGGGTCCCCAGGTAAGCCTTCTTCATCTTTCTCGCGCTCGCGAGCGGGCTCCCCCTGTAGTTGTGGACAAGCCTCACCAGAAGGCCGTATTCAAGATATTCCATGTAGTTCGATATCGTCCTCTGGTCCCTCCCCAAGTTCTTGGAGAGTTCCCTGTAGTTCACCACCGCCCCCGGGTTTCTGGCCACCAGGTAGAGCAGAGACCTCAGTAGCTCCACATCTCTCAGGCCGAACTCCTGTGGAACGTCCCTGTAGACCACCCTTTCGATGACGTTCCCGAGGACGTAGTTTCGTGCGAATTCTTCGTCGTCTTCTCCGACAAGCTCGGGAAAAGAGCCGCACCTCATGTACCTGTACAGTAGGCCCGTCATCTCCCTGTCCCAGAGGCCGGGATTCTTCCTCACCGCTCCGACTTCTTTGCCGGAGAGTTCGAGGAACTCCTCGAATGATAACGGCTCGAGGAGAAATGCGACGATCCTACCCGCA
Organism: archaeon; assembly: GCA_021811935.1. Taxonomy (GTDB): domain Archaea; phylum Thermoproteota; class Nitrososphaeria; order Conexivisphaerales; family DTJL01; genus JAKAPW01. The sequence continues at coordinate 12,318 of JAKAPW010000023.1, forward strand.
AGGCTCTCCCTGGAGCGCTTTCTCAGCGCCACAGCGGCGGACCCGGTCAACACGAACTTGACACGAGGGTACAGGTCGTAGTAGACCTTGATCTTGCTCTCCCAGTCCTGCACCTTCTGAATCTCGTCCAAGAAGACGTAGATCGTCCCATCTATCGCTTCGAAGGTCGTGTTCAGGACAAGCTTCTGATACGTCTCAAGGACATCCCGGACGTCCGAAGGGGCCTCGTCAAAGGAGAAGTAGACGATGAACCTCGGATTGACACCGCCCTTCAGCAGATCGTCGATGAGCTGGAGCGCAAGCACCGTCTTGCCGACTCTCCGCATCCCCCATACGAGGAGGGCCTGCCTTCTCCCGAGGTTCTTCTTCAGCTCGTCGTAGAGCTTCCGCTTGTACTTCTCCAGGACGGCCTCCCTTACGAGTCCCGTCGTCCACCAGCTGTTGAATCTGCTCAGTTCCTCGAGTTCCATGCCATCACATCATAATGTCATAACTAATTAAAAGTTATGACATCACAGTAGCACAATTCCGCACTCCCAGCTTCGGCACGGGTGCCAGGCGGCCCCTCCCGAGCTCGGGCCTCTTCGGGAGAACCTCGTCCTTGCAGACCGGGGCCCCCTTCACCCTGACCATCCCCGCCATGTCCACCTCGTTCCAGACGAACCGGCCCCTCGGCGCCTTCACGTACCCGGCCATGGTGCTCCCCGGTCCGCAGGTGGCCTATGACATCCTGGAGGAAAGCCCTGGCCTGCTCGTGGCCGCAGGGTCCGCCGGCTCCTTACCCGCCCTCCCGAAGTGGGCCTCGGCCGCGTTCGGGGAGCCCTCCTCCACCGACGGGACCCGCCTCCTGAAGCTCTGGTCGGCCAGGAGCGCCCGGCACGGCGGCCTCTCCAGCCTGAGCCTCCCCATCTCCTCTTTTTCGACCTCGGTTGTCTTCTGGCCGGCCAGGATTCAACGGGGGACGATCCGCGCGGAGCCCACCGGACCCGTTCTCTGCGAGCTACCGCCGCCGCAAAGGGGACGCCGCCCTCGACCAGGCCTAGATGAAAGATACGCCCGGGAGTCCTCTGAGGTCCTCGTCGCTTGTATGCAACTCCACCGAAGACTGGCGTGCCGTCGCGTAGACGAGGGCGTCCGCAAAGTGCAGACCGAGCTCCAGACTGTAGTCCGCCGCCTCCAGTGACAGCGTCTGGTCCACCGTCACGATGTTCGTCTGGCTCAGCACCGCGACCGCCTCAAGGGCGGCCTCTTCGCCCTTCGTCCTCTTGACTTTCTTGTACACTTCGTAAAGGACGACCGCCGAGGTGACGATTTCTGTCGGTTCCACATCGTCTATGATTCGATTGTACCGACTTGCCTTCGGGCCCTGGGTGAATCGCTCGATCCAGCCGAAGCTGTCGACGCTGATCATGCGCGGTCTGCCTCGTCTCGCAGGTCGGAGGTATCGAGCCCCCCTATCATCCCCTTCGTCCGGGCAATCGGTCGTACGGGGACGTATTGAAGAATCCCGTGTTTTGCGATGGCGACCATCTTATCGCCTGGTTTGATGTTCGCTTTCTCCCTCAATCTCTCAGGTATGACCACTTGGTATTTCTTCGACACTTTCACCGTCTCCATCGTTCACACAAACGTACAACGATGAGGCTATCGATATAAGCCTTTCCTGGTGGCCGCCTCCGGATTCTCGGCGAAGTGGACGAGCGGTGGGCCAAATTCTACGGGACGTCGCGCCATTGGATGGCCGCACGGCGGAAAGCTGTCGTCTTGGCCCGGATAAGAGGTCGGGCGGCGCGACCCCCGGGGGGGGCGACGGTTCCATTTTATCACATGTCCCGGGCCCCCTGACCTTCCGGCGCGGTGAGACACAGGGGCACGAAGGGTGCCAGAAGGAATCGCGCTCGTCCGGCCCCGCATGAACCGACCGGGGATGGCCCGGACCTATTCGAAGCGGACTGACGCGCCGGTTCCAGGCGCCTCCGACGAGGGCACCGCGGCCGGAGGGTCGGTGATGCTGACCACCGCGTAGGTGGTGTTGCCGGCGGACAGCGTCAGGGACACGGTGGAGTTGTATCCGTCGAAGGAGGCGGTCAGGCTGTAGGTCCCCGGCAGCAGCGAGTACCCGGAGCCGTATACGCCCGTGCCGTTGGCCTTCAGCTGCCTGGCTAAACCGTTCGAATAGGTGAGCGTGAGATTGGCGAAGGCAGCCGGCGTGCCGTTGTAGAGGGCCTGGACTGTCAGGCCTGCCATGGGCGTCAGCGTGACGCCCGACTGGCCGCAGGGGCCGACCGCGACGACTTCGGAGAACGTCTTCCCGCCGTAAAGGTAGTGCGCGGTGACGTTGTACGTGCCGGGCGGGAGGATGTAGCCCGTGCTGAAGAGCCCCGACGTGGTGTTCGTGGTGTACACCTCCAGCCCGCCCCGGTAGACGGTCACGTTGGCCTGGGAGGGCAGGTTGCCGTCCTGGTTCAGCACCTCGCCGCTGATTTCGCCAGGGCCGCCGGAGCAGCTGGTGACGTTCAGAGCGAAGGTGGTGGAGTTGGCCAGGGCGGGCATGAAGTAGCCGGGGGGCGAGGCCGACTCCGTCAGCGACAGGTTGTACACCCCCGCCGCTACGTTGGGGCCCAGCGTTACGTCGAGGATGGACATACGATATGCGGGGTTCGGGCTGAACGTGAACGTCGCGCCGCCGGGCAGCCCAGCGACGGAGAGCGTCACGGCGGGCGGCTGGAACGGGTCGCAGGCGAACACGTAGCGGCCGGTCTGGGGGTGGGTCAGGCTGCAGCCCGACAGCGCGACGGGGATCGCGACCGTCGAGTTCGACAGGGCGGAGACGGCGGGGACGGACGCGCCGAGTTGGAAGAGAGGGTATGAGGCGTTGAACACGGCGACAGGCATCGTGTACAAGAGCGGCCTCGTCCCCAGCCCCTGCGCCGAAAAGCTGGCGTTGAAGTCGCCCGGCGAGGGGCCGCCGGTCCACCTGAAGGTCGCGACGCCCGAGGCGTTGGTGTAGGACTGGAAGTTTATGTGGCCCGAGTCGACTGTCGCCACTATAGGCCAGTTCGAGACCGGGGCCCCGTCCGGCCAGAACGCCTCGAAGTAGAGGTCGACGCTCCTGTTGGCCGTGATCCCCTGCGCGAGCCCTGCCGGGCCGTAGCCGAAGTACCAGAAGAAGTAGCGCTCGTAGATGTCGGCCACGGTGTTCCCGTCGATGCAGACGGGGTTCGTGGCCGGCTCCAGGTCATAGCCGCGCTTGAAGGCGGTGACGTTGTAGCAGCCAGGCTGGAGCCGGGTCCCCAGGGTGTAGTTGCCGTCGACGCCGCTGGTCGCCCTCGCGACGACCTTCCCGTCCTGGGTGACGGAGACGGTGGCTCCCACGATCGGGAGCCCCGTTATGTCGGACCCGTACGTGTGGTAGAACTCTACCCTGCCCCGCAGGAACCCCGGCTGCGGCTGGGGCCCGACGGGCATGTAGAACGCCTCCGCCTGCGTGGGCCCGACCACCTGGAACGTGGCGTTCGACGAATCGAACACCTGCTTGTACGTGTTGTCCCCGACCTCCGAATACACCGTCCACTGTACGAACGCGTACGTCCCGGTGGAGTTGGTGAACAGGGGCGGCGCGCTGAGGGTGAGGGGTTCGAAGAGTGCGGTGTAGTTGTAGCGGGCCCCGAACGTTGCGTCCAGCGCCTCGGCGTTCGAATACGCGGTGACGAGGGGGTATATGCCGTAGGTGAAGTTGATGACGGAGGAGCAGTTCGGATAATCGCAGGCCGGGACCCCGACCAGAGGGGTGGAGTAGAGGGCGACACCGGCCTCCATGAGTTGCTCTATGGTGGTGAAGTTCGTGGGGGCGGAGTACTGTTGCAGCAACTGCGCCCAGAACTTCTCCCCCGAGAGGTATCCCGGGCCGTACGTGGTGCTGTACCCGGACACGACTGTCCCCTTGACCCCGACGCAGTGGACAAAGAAGAAGGAGCAGTCCGCGTTGTCGAGCTCTATCACGGGCCGCTGGGTGGCGCCCTGGACGAAGCTGAACACGGGGACGGCGGCGTAGACGCCCCAGCAGATGCCCGGCCTCTCCGAGATGAAGCACATCTGCGAGCCGTGAGGCAGCTGGGGCCCCGACCCGCTCCAGTTGAACGCGAACTCCACCTTTACGCCCTCCGGGCTGACTGACGACTCCCCGTACGAGATGCTCCAAGGGGCGCGGTAGAAGACGCTGGCGAAGTTCAGGTAATAGGAATATGGCGACGTGTTGAGGAACCGGTCGGCCGGGTCCAGCGGATAGCCGGCGTAGTTCGCGTCCAGCACGGGGTCTACGCTGGTCCCGTTGGCGACGGTCACGTTGACGAACGACTGGGCGGGCAGGGCGACGGGCCGCTGGACGAAGAACGCGTCCAGCGCGGCGACAAGGCCGGCGCCGCCGTAACCGGCCAGGACGAACACGGTCTGCCCCTCGCTCCAGACGCCCGGATACGAAAGGGTGACCCCTCCCGACCTCGACGCGTAGGAGAGCGCGGAGCCGTTAAGGTACGGCGCCACGAGGCTCTCATATCCCGGGGCGCCCAGGACGATCACCACGAAGGATGCGGACTTCACGGACGAAAAGTTGGCCGCATCGGCGTATTCGAACGCGTACGTCTGCTCTGCCATCCGGACGAACGCGGGGTCTTCGAGCGGCACCGCGCCCGGGGACACGAGCGCGAAGCCGGCCCTGCCCGTGTGGATGTAAGGGTTGACGGGACGGCCGCCGGCCAGATTGACGTAGAGGTATGCGCCCGACGCGGCGCCGACGATGGCCAGCGTGACCACCAGTAGCGTCCAGGCACGGGATACGCCGCTCCTGGGCGACATATAACCGGTGGCATGAGGGCCGTCCGCTTTTAAGAGTTTGGACCCTCCCCGGGAAACCGATATATGCGGCGGCCTGGCATACCGTCCAGCCATGAAGATGCTGATAGACGGGGAATTCGTCGACTCGGCCACCGGCGACACGATGGACGTGCTGAACCCTGCGACGGAGGAAGTGGTCGACTCCGTGCCGAAGGGGGGAGCCGAGGAGGCCAGGCAGGCGATCGACTCGGCCGAGAGGGCCTTCGAGTCCGGGTGGTGGTCCAGCCTGTACAGGTCCCGGGAAAGGGGGAGGATACTATGGAGGTTCAAGGACCTGGTCCGGGAGAAGGAGGACGAGCTGGCCAGGCTGCTGACGCTGGAGCAGGGGAAGGTGCTCAAGGAGTCGCTGTCGGAGGTCCGGAGCCTGCAGAACACCTTCGAATACTATGCCGGCTTCGGCGGGAAGATCAGGGGGGACGTCGCATACATAGAGGACGGGCAGAACGTGCTGGAGGTCAAGAACATAAAGAAGCCGATAGGCGTCTGCGGGGCCATAGTCCCGTTCAACTTCCCCCTGTCGCTGATGGCCTGGAAGGTGGCGCCGGCGCTGGTGGCGGGGAACACGGTGGTGCTGAAGCCCGCCAGCTCCACCCCGCTGACCGACATAAGGGTGGTCGAGCTGATGCAGAAGGCGGGTGTGCCCAAGGGCGTGGTGAACGTGGTGACCGGCCCCTCGGGGACGGTCGGGCGGGAAATAGTGGAGAACGAGAAGGTCAGGAAGGTCGCCTTCACCGGCTCCACCGAGACGGGGAAGTCCATACTGCGGACGGCCGCCAAGAACATAAAGAAGGTGACGCTCGAGCTGGGTGGCTCCGACCCGACGATCGTCTGCGAGAGCGCGGACCTCGGGCTGGCCGCCAGGACAGTGGCGAGCGGGAGGTTCCGCAACGCAGGGCAGTCCTGCACCGCCGTAAAGCGCGTCTTCGTCTTTGAAAACGTGCTGCGGGACTTCCTGGGGAAGCTGCGTGAGGAGGTCTCCAAGATCACGGTGGGGAACGGGCTGGAGGCGGGCGTCGAGATGGGCCCGGTGAACAACCCGGAGCAGAGGGAGCTGACAGAGGGGCTCGTGGCCGACGCCGTGGGGAGGGGGGCCAGGCTGCTCTTCGGGGGGAAGCGGCCCGAGGGGCTCAACAAGGGGTTCTTCTACGAGCCGACGCTCCTGGCGGACGTCCCGGGCGAATCCAAGATATTCCGCGAGGAGTGCTTCGGCCCGGCCCTCCCCGTGACCGCCGTCTCCGGGATGGACGAGGCCATAGCCAAGGCGAACGACACGTGCTACGGGCTCGGGGCGGCCATATGGACCAGGGACGACGGCGAGCGGACCAGGGCGGAGAGGGACATAAGGTCCGGGATGCTCTGGGTCAACTACAAGCCGTTGAGCGCCCCGGAGGCCCCGTTCGGCGGCGTGAAGGAGAGCGGGATAGGGAGGGAGCTCGGTTTCGAAGGGCTGGAGGAGTACCTGGAGACCATGTCCGTCAGGGCGCTGCATCCCCCGCCGGCCTGAAGAACGGGAAGATCCTCCCTTCGACCTCCCGGAAGACCACCTCGACGTCGTCCCCAATCTCGGCCGAGTCGGCGAGCACGTTGGTGTACATCCGGAAGCCCTCCGGCAGCTCCACTATGGCGTAGATGGGGCTCCTGGCGGGGTCCCTGGTCTTTATCCTGGTGCAGGAGAAGACCTTCCCCTTGCCGGAGCTGGCCGCGAGCGCCAGCTCGCCCGAGGAGCACTTCGGGCAGAGGTTCCTGGGGTAATAGAAGGCGTGGCCGCACCCCCCGCAGCGCAGGTAGGGGAGCTCGCCCCGGCCGAAGCCGGCGAAGTAGCCGTCGGATATCTCCTTCAGCTTCATCGCTTGGCCCCCAGCACCAGGGAGACGGAATGGCTCCTGTTCCATCCGCCGATGCCGTTCAGGAAGACGGTCCTGGCGGAGTCGACCTGGTGCCCCTTCGCCATCCCGTTCAGCTGCAGCAGCGCTTCCTCCAGCAGTATCCCCCCGCTCATGTAGGCCGGCTGGCCGCAGTTCAGGCTGCCGCCCCCCGTGTTGACCGGGACGTCCCCCCCGCAGGTCATGTCGTTCTTCATCACGAACTCGCCCGCCTTCCCCTTCTCGGCCAGCCCTATGTCCTCCAGCTGGAGCATCACGGTGATGGTGAAGGAGTCGTACAGCTCGAAGGCGTCCACCCTCCTCAGGTCGAAGCCGCACCTCTTCGAGCTCTCCGCGGCCGGCGTCCGGACTATGTCGGGGAGCTCGGAGGGCATCTCCGGCCAGTGCGCCTCGCCGTACGCCAGCGGCTCCACCGCAGACGGGACCCTGTTCGAGACCACGAAGGCGTGGAAGCCGTCGACCGGGTAGACTATCTCGAGCAGGTGGAGCGGGTCCGATATCACGGGGGAGGAGAGCACGTCCTGGACGGAGAGGCCGTCCCTGTACATGGCGCGCTCGTTCCCCCTGGCGTTCGACCTCTGCTGCACTGCCACGCGCGCCCTCGACTCGTCGGTCGTGCCGAAGAGCTTCGCGTGCCTCTTCGCCACCAGGGCGTAGTCGGAGACGGGGCTGAGGTCTTCGTAGACGCGGAAGAACTGGTCGAAGGGGGTCATGGAGACGCCGTGCGACGCCCTGTCCAGGGAGTCCACGGTGGCCCCCTTCCCCCTGACGTCGGAGGCCTTCCCGCCTATCAGGCAGAGCACTGTCTCCGCCTCGCCGGCGCGCACTGCCTTGCACGCCCTGTGGACCATGGCCAGCGCGGAGGCCCCGCCGAAGTCCAGCATGTCGACGTACCTGACCCTCAGGCCGAGGTACTGGTTGACCTGGTTGGTGAAGAAGTGGAGGTAGACCCTGTCGTCGAAGACGCCGGGGAGGAAGGTGGTGACGAGGCCGTCGACGTCCTTGGCCTCCAGCCCCGCCATCTCCAGGGCCCCGCCCGCCGCCTCCGACATCAGCTCGAAGGCGCTCCCTTCGTACCTCTTGTGCACGCTGCCGGCGAATCCCGCTATCATTCCCCGCCGGCCTCCCGGAAGGCTCTCCTCATTATCTTACCGCTCGCCGTCTTCTTGACGTCGTCGGTGAACTCGACCGCCCTGGGTACCTTGAACGCGGCGAGCCCCTTCCTGGCGTGGGACATGATCGACGCCCTGGTTTCGTCGGTCGGCGGGTAGCCTGCCCTGAGCTTGACGTACGCCTTTATCGTTTCGCCCCTGTACGGGTCCGGGACGCCCACCACCACGGCCTCCGAGACAGCCGGGTGGCCGTATATCACTTCCTCCACCTCG
>JAKAPW010000024.1 GCA_021811935.1 archaeon
GGCTCGTCCGATGTCTATCCCGCACTCCACACCGTTCGGCGTACGAGACCCGGACGAAAAATCGACCCCCTCTTCTCTTTCTCTACATCTCTGTTCTTACCGCATTTGCCATCATGACGGGCAGGACCGCTTCCTCGACGCGGGAGTAACTCGGCAGGCCCAACAAATCCAACCAAAAGTCTTCCCACCCCTCATCACAAAGCGAACAAACTTGCACAAGCCACTTTACGACGGTATGATATACCTCCGGAACACAAAAGAGAGGCCACTCAACCATGGGCACAAAAGAGTAGACTGGCCCAACGCAGAAAACCCGGCCCTATGTTTGGATCTTCACCCGGGATTTCGGTTTTCGCGTAAAGAAGCATTCGACAGCCACGTCACGCCGATTCCTCCTGAGGGAAACCTGCATAACACCACCCATAACACGCAAACCGTTTATCTTCATGTTGTCCATGGAATCAGGAAGGATGGGATCAAACCGAACAACACACTCACCCGCCGTGTTCTCCTCCATCTTGAGCCCGATAATAGCCTGAATGATGGCGAAAACAGCACCACTTCCCCACGCAGTCGGCAAGCATCCCATTGGGCCGAGCCTGTTCATTTCTTCTCTGCGTCCACCGGAGTAAAGCTCCGGGAATCCCGACGTATTCAAGGATTTGTAGGCGTCAAGGAGTTCAGAAAGAAGCAGAGTAAACTCCTCATGAAGCGAATAATCGGATAGCCCCTTCAGTATAAGAGAGTTTTCATGGGGCCAGACAGAGCCGTCATGATAGGATGTCGGGTCATGCCGCGGCTGTCCGTAGGCCAGGGTCTTCACGCCATACCCCGAATTGAGAAGGTTTCTATCAACCATCACATCCGCTATCCTCTTTGCACGCCTGTTATCAACGAAGTTCATCCAGAGCAGGTGGCCTGGATTGGAAGTCACTATATCTGCAAGCCGCCTCTTCCCATCGATAGCTTCTCCAGGGTAGTCCAGTCGGCTCGACCAGTACCGTCCGATAACCGCTTCGCGCAGCCCGCGTGCCAACAGCATCATCTCTTTGCGCTCTTCATCGTCTTCGACCAACTGAGAACCAAGTTCAAGGGCCCTGCCCGCATATGCCTGAACTTCAACCAAGAAGACGGGATGAACGGACAACGAACCATCAGAACAAAACACGGAATCAGGAGAATCCTTCCATCCCTGATTGCTCAGAGCCCCGCCCACATAACCCAACAATCCGTGAGCTTTCACTTTGGATTTGATCCATTCGAGCGCCGCAATCGCATCTTTCCTCATTATGCGCACGCGCGAATCCATTCCATGCGATTTGATGTATTCCATGAAGGCAAGCACATACAGAGGCGTCGAATCTATGCTACCATAATATCCACGGAACGGCAAGACAGCACCGCTCTTCTCGCCACATCGCTTTTCATGTATGATTTTGCCGGGTTCTTCTTCCGTAAATTTGTCAGATTTCTTTCCTATCAATTTGCCAAGTCGCAAAATGGTAGAACGGGCCGCCGGTGGAAAGAAGTGCATAAGCTGCAAAGACGCAATAAGAGCGTCTCTTCCAAAGACGGCGTCGAACAAGGGTATTCCAGCCAAAGGAAAAAAAGACTTCCCCGGAGGGCAATCAAAGAGGCTTACCATGTTGCTCACAGAGTCTCGATACAGGCTGTTCAACCTGACATCATCGCACCTGAATTTTGGAAACCAGCCAAGAAAGTGTTGCGGCTTGCCCTGGCACGGTTCGCAGACGTCAATCTCATAGAAACGCACACCAACCTTGAATTTCTTCTTTCTTGGGCGCACAATTACTGTGTGGTCGCGATATGCGATGTTGTCCCCTTCGACAAGTAGCACACGTTCCTTTCCATCCGTTCCGGTACGGGCCAATCTGAGGGAACCATGTGTCATCACGACATCATTTTCATCGCACTTCGCGGACACCGACAGCGCATCTCTCACCATGTCGGCACGTACATCGAATATGTCGGCGAACTCCACACCCATCTCGAGACTCGATGCTTCGGGCGCGGGTTGATCGATGGTCTCCACGAAACCCCCGTAAACAGGCTCGGCCGTTCGCACCACGTTCCCCTTCGGGCATTCATAGAAATACCGCACGGCAAACTTTTCCTTCGACACCTTGCTGGGGCGGATAATCGTGTTATCATATCTCAGAACATAGCGGCTTATGTACCTTGTATCATCGTAGTATATTCCTGTGTAGGGAGCGCCGATTCGAGCCTCCCCGTTGGAGAACAAAGCAAACATCCTTCCCAGGTTCAGGCACTCCATATCGTCCATCTTGACCGCTTGATGCTCCATCAGATTCATCCTCATGTCATTCATTACATAACACATATGGTGCTTGCACGGTCATACGCACGTCGTTTAGCAAAGAATACCGAACATGCCCTCGACTTATTACCAGCACCAGCGCAAAGACGACGATTTTTTTCGACGGCAGAGATTCCAAACCCAAGAAATCAAGACCCTGGGATTCTTATCCCCGAAGAATCAATTACTGCCCGGCTCAGGAAAAGGCCTCTTATCAAATTCACCGTTCTCTCGTCAACCATGTTTTGTTCAAACAGACATATCAACGAGGCATCGAACTTGTTCATCATGGCGTTGGCCTCCTTGAAGAAGGCATGGGCCCTCTCGAACCCCAGGGCCACCATCATGTCCGACACATTATCGAAAACTATGGCCACCCTCTTTTCATTCGATTGAGCCAGTTCCTCCAAGACGTGAAGCAGCACGGCAGAGTCGTGCTCGGGCACCATCACTTCGTCCTCCCTGCCTGTCTGAGTAACGTGCGAGACCTTTGTCGTGAGCACGTACAACCTTATTCCAGAAAGGGGAGAGAGGACCCCGTATACGGGGCTGCTCATGGACGTGAACGCGTAGACGGCATCCCCCTTCTCCACCAGCTCGGTCACGAGCTCCCTGACCGCGGATTCGTATGGCGACGAAGGATCCACTTCTAGGAGGAGGCTCTCCGAAAGCGACGCAGCGCTCCTTATGGCAAGGCGCCTGGCGAAAGACGACATCAGGGAAAACTGGATGAGCTCCAGGCTGTACGAGGCCGCAAGCTTCTGGGCTTCGCCGTCCACCTTGCCCGTGTGCACTATGTAGAGTCTTACGTTCGTATCCAGCTGGGCCACGTAGGACGCGAGTATCTTCGAATAATCCACGTCTTCATAGACCAAGAACGCGTGCTTCGTCCCGTCGGCCGCTTCGACAAGCGCGTTGAACGCATGCCTCGACCCCGACCTGCCCACCAGGGTCATGCCTAGTGCCTTGAACCCCGTCTTCTTCAGCTGCTCCACGAAGGGAGACAAGGAGACCTCGTCCCGCTTGGCGGCCGCCCTCGCCACCTTCAACTGCTTGTAGCTCATCGTCTCCTCCTCAAGCTCCTTTCCCTCCTCCCTGAGTTTGTTATACAGGTTTGCCAGGACGAAGCCCCTGTTGGTCAGCTTGTACCTGATGCGTCCGGACTCGTAGTATTTGGAGAGCATCTGGTGCCTTTCGAGCGTCTCCAGAAAGGCGACCAGGTTGCTCCATGTCAGGTTGGCCCTGTACATGATGCGCGTCGGCGCATCGGTGCCGTCCGCTATGGCGGAAAGCACGTCGCAGATCATCTCAAGCTTGGACCTTCTTATGTGGGAGTCCTTGGGAGGCTCAAACAACGCTTCGTTTCACCAGGCAAGCCACGAAACAAAACATTCGCATCGGAAGCCGGTTCACCGCCATGGTCACACTATCCTTGTAAGCCTCGGCATCAGCGGGTTGTCCGCATGGTCGAGGACGTAAGCCTCCGTGGCGGGCTTCTCGCCGACCAACACGACCGCCCTGTCCTTCATGAAGAGTCTGAGATAGTTCTGGCTCATGGAAAGCATGCGAGACTTTATCGGGGAATCGGACTGCAGTATGAGCAACAGGGCGTTGCCGTGGCGCTGCGTGGCGATTATCCTGTCCGCCATGGCTTCTATCAGGCCTTCCCTGTCCGACGCGAAAAGGTTCTCCAGGAAGCTCATGGAATCGACGATCACCACGTTGCCGTCGACCGATCTCGCCGCCAGTTCTTCTGCCACCTTCGAAAAATTGGCGTGTTCGTTGTCCACCTTGCCGCGGCCCATCCCGAAGAGGGGGGGTTTCAGCGCACTGCCGTCCGAAGGCTCGACCGTGGCCATCCGCAACCTCTTTGTGATCGCCTCTCCGGTCACATGAGGCCTGATCACCGACAGTATCTCTTCCACGCTGGCTCCTAGCAACGGGATCATCAGACAGCTCCGCCCCATGTTGAGGAAGTTGATGATCAGCGGGATGTGCAGCAGGCGGATGGCGCTGTAGGGCACGTCCTCCGAATATTCCAGCGTGAACGCGGTCCCTCGCTTCAATCCCCTGAAGATGGAATCGAACGCTTCGCTGCCGAACGAATAGGTGGATTTGTCGAAGTCCCGCCTTGCCGCAGGCTTCTTCGCCTTGGAATAATCGGGTTCCTCGTAGGGGGGGATGTACGCGAACCTGCCGCCCAGCAGGGTATACAGGTACTTGTGCTGTACGATGGGAGTCCCGCGGAGTTTCTGTATTTCGATCTCCCTGAACACGCGCCCCTTTTCCTCCGACCTGACCAGCTCCACCATGCCGTCGACCAGGTAGTCCATGGTGCTCTTCCCGGGCTCCTCGCTCACGAATACCACGCGGGTGTTTGAGCCGTCGGCCAACGCTATCAGTGTCTTCTCCGCCTTCAGCCTCTCTTTGTCCTCCAACTCCTTCGCCATCCCGTCCCACGTGTCGAGTATCAGCAAAGGGACGTCGTCCTTCCGCTGGCTCGTCACCTCTATGACCTTGGCCACGGTCGACAGTGGCAGGTCCAGCCTCACATCCACGAACTCGGGGCCGGGCATCATCTGCTTCATGAGAGGGAGCTGAGCGTGGACCTTGTCTTCCGAGACCCTGGAAGAGACGTAGACGCCTCCTCCGAAACGTTCGAGCAGAAGGGTCGCAAGCGTGGTCTTCCCCGCGCCGGCATATCCCTTTATGAGGAGCGTGCTCCCCTTGAACCTGAGGAACCGGTCCAGCCCGTCAAGGCCACCCAGTTCCGGCCGTGTTCGGAGGGGTTTGGCGACGGTCTTCATATGGCCTCCCCCCGCGGCCGCGCGTGCCCCACATACTCCTGCCTGACCGAGTCGACCAGGTTGGCGAAGTCGTCCATCTGCTGCGGCGATACGCCGCTCCTGGTCTGCAGTTCCACGGCTATCGACTTCTCCAACGCCTTCGACCCTATCCTGAACATGGATTCCAACCGGGCATGGAGCTCACTCGGTTTGTCCAGGCATTCGTTGAGTTTGATGTAGAAGAGCGCGGCTTGCGCGGCGCTGTCACCCAAGACCTTTCTGAGGCCCTCCATCACCGACGTGTAGAACAGCTGTATGAAGTCAGACCTGCCATCAACCGACTCTCCGACACTGACCCGGCCTATCTCCACCCCTCCACTCTCTCACGAACGCAGTATTTTAGCATGCCTTTATGATAGAACAGGGACTATGTTTGACGGCGTTTGGGCATAAATCTTGACGAAAACTTACGCAAGATAGTCCAGGCTTATGGAAGCGTACGCCTTCTCTATCCGTTCGAACTCCGTGTCAGTAAGCCGCCATCCCACGGCCCCCACGTTCTCTTCCGACTGGGTCGGGTCCTTCGCGCCGGGTATGGGGGTTACCAATTCGTCCCTTACGAGCCAGTTCAAGGCGACCTGAGGCACCGTCCTTCCCCTGCCGGAAGCTATATCACGCAGGACGCGTAGCATCTTTTCTATCTGCTTCATGTTGGGTTTGGTGAACAGGGAGTTCTTGTCCCTGACCCCGCCCTCGGGTCTGTTGTCCACGCCGTACTTGCCGGAGAGCGCCCCTTGGGCCAGGGGGCTCCACGCCAGCACGCGTATGTCGTTCTTCCTGCAGTAAGGCAACACTTCCTCCTGCACGTTCCTCTGCAACACGTTGTACCTGACCTGGTTAGAGACTATCTCGGCCTTGGAAAGGCATGACCGCGCCTCCTCGAGGTCTCGCACGGCGAAATTGCTCACCCCTATGGCTCGAATCTTCCCCTGCCCGTGCAACTTTTCCAACGCGCTCATGGTCTGTTTGAGCGGGATCTGCTCCCACGGGTCGGGCCAATGGACCTGGTACAGGTCTATCTCCTTCACCCCGAGCCGCTCCAGGCTCCTCCTGCAGGCCTTCTGGAGTTCTTCATATCTCAGGTTTGCCCCGTGGACCTTGGTGGCGACCACCATATCGTCCCTGCCGATCTCCTTTATCGCGCGGCCGACCACCCCTTCGCTGTGGCCTTCGCCATAAGTCTCCGCCGTGTCCACCAGGTTTATCCCCAGTTCGTGGGCGCGCGATATGGCCCTGACCACGTCTTCGTCCTTCGCGCCCCAGGCCGAGCTCGCCTGCCACGCCCCGATGCCCATCCTCGATATTCTGATGCCGCTCTTGCCCAGGTCGACCATTTCCATGAAAACCACTCCTTCGAAACGCCAGATAAAAAGATTGCAGTGGGACCCTCAGGGGAAAGCTTTAGAAAATCCGGTCGGGGACAAGCGACGGAATGATGCCGAAGCCGGCCAGGAAGATATTCAACTCCGCAAGCGTCCCGCCAGCCAAATGTGTGTTCTGCAGGATAGTGAAGAAGGAGCTACCATCCCACATATTGTACGAAGACCAGAAATACATAGCGTTTCTCGACATAGCCCCATTCTCCAGGGGGCACACCCTGGTCTGCCCCAAGAAGCACGGAGAAACGATGTGGGACATGGATGAATCAGAAATAGGCGGTCTGTTCACCATCGCCTCGAAGATATCCCGCGCCCTGATGGCGGCCGTCGACGCGGACGGCTTCAGGTTCGTGCAGAACAACGGAGAGGCCGCGAACCAGGTGGTCGCACACGTCCACGTCCACGTCATACCTGTCAGGCTGGAGGATAAGGGCAGGTATGGGGGGAGGAAGGACATACCTGAAGAAGAGATGGGAGCCATAGCAAGGAACGCCGTGTCGGAAATCAACAAGATGGGCCCACTCGGCGACCCATGACCGCCCGAGGCGAACAGGTCCACCCCGGCATCAAAAAATCGCTTAAAAGGGCCCAAGACACTTCCTGATTCAGATGGCCTTGGATCGGGCGGACGGCTTCGAATTCCTGGCGGAGCCGGTCAGGAAGCTGCTCGCGGAATCCGGCATATCGTCACCCACCCCCCCTCAGGCCGACGGGTCGCCGATGGTGGCAAAGGGGGAGAACGTTCTCATCATAGCCCCCACGGGTTCCGGCAAGACGGAGGCTGCGATGCTCCCCCTCCTCAGCAGGCTAGTGTCCCAAGACAGGCGGGCGGGCATATCCCTGCTCTACATAACGCCGCTCCGGGCCTTGAACAGGGACATATTCAGAAGGCTGGAATACTGGTGCGGCAGGCTGGGCCTGAGCATCGACATAAGGCACGGCGATACGCCGGCGTCGGCAAGGAGCAGGCAATCTCGAAGCCCGCCCGACGTGCTGGTGACCACCCCCGAAACGTTGCAGGCGGTGCTCCCGGGCAGCAGGATGAGGGAGAACCTGAAGCATCTGGAGGCCGTGGTGGTCGACGAGCTCCACAGCCTGGTGGAGAGCAAGAGGGGGGTGCAGCTCTGCGTCGGCCTTCAGAGGCTGGCCAGGATCTCCGAAGGATTCCAGCTCGTCGGGCTCTCCGCCACCGTCGGCACGCCCGACGTGGCGGCGCGGTTCCTGTTCGGAGACAGGAAATATTCGATAGTCAACAAAGAGACGCGCAAGGAGTTCGCCTTTTCTATAGACTATCCTACGCCCGACATGCAGGACGGCATCATTTCAAGGAAGGCCGCGAGCGGCCCGGACCTGGCCGCCAGGCTGGCCAGGATGAACGAACTGCTCGACGCGTACAGGTCCGTCCTGATATTCGTCAACAGCAGGACGCTGGCCGAGATGCTAGGGGAGAAGCTCGGCAGGATAAGGCAGGACGTAGGGGTCCACCATGGCTCCCTTCCCAGAGAAGAGAGGGAGCGCGTGGAAAACGCCTTCAAATCAGGCCAGTTGAAAGGGCTGGTCTGCACCTCCACGCTCGAGCTGGGGATAGACATAGGTTCCGTCGACCTGGTGGTGCAGTACATGTCGCCCAGGCAGGTCACCCCCCTGATCCAGAGGGTGGGGAGGTCGGGGCACAGCCTGGACAGAAGGTCCGAGGGAGTAATACTCACGGTGTCGTCAGACGACATATTGGAATCGGCCGCGAGCGTATTGCGGGCCAGGAAGGGGGGGCTCGAGGAGACCAGGCCGTATGCCAACAGCTTGGACGTGCTCGCGCACCAGATAGCCGGTTACCTTATGGACTTTGGGGCGATGGACAGGGACCTGCTCCTCGACGACATCAGGCGGACGTACCCCTACTCCGACCTGAAAGAGGACGCATATCAAGCCGTGGTCTCCTACCTTCATGAGCTAAGGAAGCTGAATGTCGACGGCAGGACCCTGAGGAGGACGGGAGGGACCAGGGAATACTATTTCCAGAACCTCTCCATGATACCCGACGAAACCAGGTATCTGGTGATAGACGTGGCGGCCAACCAGGCCGTCGGCATATTGGGAGAGGAGTTCATCCTCCTGCACGCAAGGCCGGGCGTCCATTTCATATTGAAGGGGAAGATCTGGCAGATCGAGAAGATATCCGACGACAGAAAGGTGTACGTCACACACATCGACGACCCCCTGGCCGCCGTTCCGGGCTGGGACGGCGAAATGATACCGGTCCCCTTCGAGTTGGCCCAGACGACCGGAAGGCTGCGCAAGAAGGCCGCGGCGCTGCTGGAGGAGAGCGGCTTCGAAGTCGCCGTGGAGTTGATGGCCGAAGATCTGCCTGCCGGCCGGCAGGCCAGAGCCGCGGTGGCCGAGGAGATGCAGGAACACGTGCAGATGGGCGCCCCCCTCCCGACAGACGACACGGTCCTTCTGGAGGGGTTCGGCAAATATCTCATAATACATGCGTGCTTCGGCGAGGCGGTGAACAGGACGTTCGCCTTCTCCTTCGAAGAAGTACTTTCGTGGAAGGGGTTGGTGAGGCTCTGGTGGATGGACGGCTACAGGATACTGATGGAACTGACCGAAGACACGGAAGGGCTGGACCTGAAAGCCCTTGCCTCGCAGCTCTTCGGCCTCTCCCCGGAGGAGTTGGAAAAGACGTACGCAACGGCGGCAAGGAGGAACTTCCCCTTCCCCGAACGCGTAAAGAACATAGCCCAGAGGTTCGGGGCCCTGAAAAGGGGGATGTACGTCTCCCATCCGAACCTGTGCTCCCTGCCGACCAGGTTCGAGAGGACGCCGATATACGACGAGGCCGTGCAGGAGAGCGGCAGGGACCTGATAGACATGGAGAGGGCGAAGCTGGTGTTGTCGAGGGTGGCAAGAGGCGAAATCGCCGTGGAGACGTTCCTGGCCACCGACAAGCCCACCCCGCTGGCCTATCACATACTCTACAGGTACCTGGATGCGCCCGAGCTGGTGGCGCCCGACTCCCTGGCCAAGTCTTCCCTGCAGCGCATGAAGCTGACCGTCCACAACACGGACGTGCGCCTGGTATGCATGCAGTGCGGGGAAGCGTCCGGGGCCGTCGCGATCGGGGCCGCGCCCGAGAGGCCGCTGTGCGGCAGGTGCTCGTCGAGCCTTCTCGCCCCTTGTTTCTGGAGCGCGGAGAAGACGGAGCTCCTGGTCAGGAAGAAGCTGAACCGGGAGGAGCTCTCTCCGGACGAAAGGACAGAGCTCTCCAGGGCCAGGATGGCGGCAGACCTGGTCCTTTCATATGGGAGAAGGGCGCTGGTCGCCTTGGCCGTCTATGGGGTCGGCCCGCAGACAGCTTCGAGGGTGCTGGCCAGGATGGACGAGGACGAAGACTCCTTCTTTCGGGACCTGCTGGATGCCGAGCTGCGCTTCATAAGGACAAGGCAGTTCTGGTCCGATTAGACCTCCGCGTGGTGGACCCCGGCGCGAAGGGGAACCGTCCTTGTGGTGCGGCAAGGAGCCTATGGGAAACCATAAAAGATTTTATCGGTGGCGTAGGACGAACGGTCGCAACGATGACGGAATACAGGTGGTGCGACCATTGCATGACCAGGACGGAGCACGAAGAGGTGGACGACAGCAGGGACTACAACCCCCGCGGCAGAGGGCTGTACAGGTGCAAAAGATGCGGCCACACGAGGCGGATGAGGCACCTCCGCCCGAGCTCGGAAATAGGCTACTGAGCCGGGCAAGCACCTAAATATGAACCCGGGCTACGCGCGCCCGATGCCTGTCGGGGCATTCGATTCCCACATACATTGTTCGGGGCTGCCGGACGACCTTCTCCGTCCTTATGCCAAACTCAACGGCCTGAGCTACGGGCTCGAAGAACTCATCGGGCTCATGCGCAGACATCGCGTCCAGGGGGGCCTCCTTCTCAGCCCTCCCCTGAGGGATGGGTCTCCCGCGCCGAACGAAACGATCCTGGAACTATGTTCCCGGAGCGGCGGCAGGCTCTTCCCCGTGCTGACCGCGGAGCCCGACGCCGGTTCCATATCCAGATGCATCGCGCTTGCGGGGGACAACCGGATAGCCGGATTCAAGGTCAGGTTGGGCTACAGGCCGGTTTATCCGACCGACCCGGTCTTCGACCCGCTTTATGATTTCGCCGAGGAAAGGCGGCTCCCCGTGCTCTTCCACACGGGAGACACGGCAGTTCCCGACGGGAGCCTAGAACACGCCCGCCCCCTCAACCTGGACGTGCTCGCCAACAGGAGAAAGAAGTTGAAGATGGTGGTCTGCCATTTCGGGAACCCCTGGTTCATGGATACGGCCGAACTGGTCTACAAACACCCGAACGTGTACGCCGACACCTCCGGTCTCTTTGTGAGGGGAGGGAGGTACGACGAAGAATACGCAAGGTATCTTGCCCGGCGCCTGAGCGAAGCAGTATATCACATAGGGAACGCCGACAAGATCATGTTCGGGACGGACTATCCGGTCACGACCTATTCCGACGCCCTCAGGATAGTTCGGATGATGAAGATATCGCAGGAAGACAAGGGGAAGATTTTTTACTCCAACGCGAAAGGACTCTTCTTTCCATGAGCACGGAAACGACGATCAGAGAGGTCAGCCCAGAGGACAGGGCTTCGCTGACACCCATACTGGAGCGCAGCTTCGAAGGGCTCTATCTCTGGCATTCGAAGAAGACGCTCAGCGAAGTCCAACTGGTGAAGGCGGCATATGTCGGCCAGGAGCTGTCCGGCCTGATAATGTTGAAGAACCTCGACGCACATACAGGATACGTCTATTACATAGCCGTGCTCCCGCAATTCAGGAACCGGGGCGTGGGCGGCATCCTGCTCGATCACGCGACCGAGCATTTCGACGCGGGGGGCTCCAGCGCGGTCTACGCCACAGTGGAGGAAGACAACGCCGCGTCACTGGCCCTGTTCGAATCGCGGGGCTTCGTAAGGACCGGCCTGGGCGAGATGGCTTCGAGGCATGGCAGGCTGAAAGCCATAAGCATGATGACGAAGATGTATGTCGTGCCAGGAGAGGTCGTGCTTCGCAGAGACAGCACCGCAGAGACAGCGCGGCCCGACCGAAAGGCTATAAGCCGAAGCCTGCCTCCGACCGGAACGCATGAACCGAAAGTATGACGTTCTGGCCAAGAAGGTACTGAGCGAATCGCTCCGTGTCAAGAAGGGAGAGTCCGTCACGATAGAGACCTGGAACTCGGGCCTCCCCTTCGCGCTGAGCGTGTCGGCCGAAGCGAAGAGGATGGGCGCCATCCCGCTTCTGACCTTCGAAGACGAAAAGACGTTCGTCGAGGTAGCGAAGACGGTGCCTGCGGAGAACCTCGGCGGGATGGGAGGACATGAATACGCGCTGCTCTCCGAGACAGACGCCTATGTCTTCATCCCCGGCCCGCCCATAGCGACGTATACCAAGCTTACAAAAGAACAGAAGGACGGCTCGACCGCTTACAACGCCTCCTGGTACGAGGCGGCGGCCAAGGCAGGCCTGAGGGGTGTGAGGATGTCCTTCGGCTACGTGGGGGACCACATGGCGAGGCTGCTCGGGAAGAAGAAGAGCGCTATTGTGGACCGTCTGCTGGATGCGGCGCTGTGCGACTACGGCTCGATCAGGAAGAAGGCCCTGTCCGTGGCGGAACGCATGGGAGACGGAACCACGGTCACCCTGTCGTCGGGGAGGGAAAGGCTGGAACTCACGTTGAAGGGGGAGCCCGTCATAGAGGACGGAATTGTGGACGAGAAAGACATCGAAGCGCACAGGAACATGGCGTATGTCCCGCCGGGAATCGTCGGGATGAAGGTCGACCCAGGCTCCGTGAACGGCTCGGTCAAGCTCTACGCGCCGGTAACGAGGCTCGGAAGGATAGAGGCGACGCTGGAGTTCAAGGACGGCCGCCTGACGGGTCGGGAGGCCGGCTCCAGGCAGCTCGAGAAGCTGCTCGGGTCGGCGCCGGAGGCCGCGCGCTCCGTGGGCTTCGTGGGAGTGGGCTTGAACCCCGCGCTTTCCTACGGGTATTTCCAAGACAGAATGGTCTCCGGAGCAATCTCGCTGATTTTGGCCTCCTCCATCGGCTGTGTGGTCGCCGCCGGCACGCTGGCATGTGGAAATGAGGAACCGGTCCGGAAGGGAAGACTCCTTGCATGATACACCGCGGCGTCTACAAGGTTATATCATGATTCGCGTGGCCTGACCCCATGTCCTCGACCAAGGACCTGAGGATCTCGACCGAAGAGATAGCCGAAGCCCGACGGGCGCTGCGCGGAGTGGCATGGAGGACGCCGCTCCTGCCTGCCTCGCGCGACGAAGAACACGTCTTCCTGAAGCTCGAATGCCTTCAGAGGACAGGCAGTTTCAAGATACGCGGCGCCTGGAACAGGATGAGCCGGGTGGATTCACCGGGGCTAAGAAGGGGTTTCGTGACTACGTCGGCCGGGAACCACGGACAGGCCGTGGCGTGGTGCGCCAGGAAGCTTGGGGCGCGCTGCGTAGTGCACGTCCCCGACAACGCCGTGCAGAGGAAGGTGGATTCGATACTGTCCATGGGGGCCGAGGTCGTGAAGAAGCCACACGAAGAGATCATGGAATCCATGACCGACGACAGGCTGCAGAAACTCGGCATGACGTACATCCACCCCTTCGGCGACCGCCAGGTCATGGCCGGCCAGGGGACGGTGGGCCTGGAGGTGCTCGAAGACATGCCGGACGTCAGGAGCGTGGTGGTCCCCGTGGGCGGGGGAGGCCTGATCAACGGCATAGCCTTCGCGCTGAAGGGCAGGAAACCCACCATTTCGATATATGGGGTGCAGGCGGAGGGAGCCGCGCCGTTACCCAAGTCGCTGGCTTCGGGGAGGGCAGAAGACATGGGTCATCCCCGGACCATCGCGGACGGGATAGCTGCGACCAGAGTATTCGACTACATGTTACCCCTCTTCCGGGAGAATGTAGACGGCGTCCTGACGGTCAGCGACGAAGAGATACGCTATTCGATGAGACATTTGGCGAGCGAGTGTCACGTGGTGGCGGAGCCCGCCGGGGCGGCTTCGCTGGCCGCCGTACGCAAATACAGGGAACGCCTGCAGGGGCCTGTCGTGGCCGTGGTGAGCGGGGGCAACTGCGACCCGTCTTTGCTCTCCGACGCAGTTCTCAAGAGCGCCCCATAGGCCGCGCAGAAACGCTTATCAGAAGACCAGCCAACAAGACGTTGAATTGACCAAGACGGTGATTCGGACGGACAGGGCCCCCGTGCCAGCCGGACCTTACTCTCAGGCCATCGCGGCGTCGGGCCTGGTCTTCGTGGCCGGACAACTCGGCATAGACCCGACCACCAGAACCCCATCCGAAGGGATAGGGGGGCAGACAAAGCAGGCGCTGCTCAACGTGAAGAGGGTGCTGGAAGCCTCCGGAAGCTCCCTGGCGAAGGCGGTGAAAATATCCGTCTTCCTGCGGGACATGAACGACTTCAGAGAGATGAACGAAGCATACAAGGAGTTCTTTCATGACGACCCGCCGGCGCGGACCACGATCCAGGCGCCGCCTCCCGGAGGCTACCTCGTGGAGATAGACGCCATAGCCGTGCAGTAAGACGCCCGTTAATTGCCGACTACGACCTGCTGCACCGCCTTCCCCCCTATCTGAAAGCGGTCATATGCCTCCTGCAGCAGCTTCGTCAGGCCGCGCTTCCACTCCGCCCACCCTTCGGGCTTCTCCGGATACTCCATGTTATGGGATATCAACGCCTCGCTCTTCTGTGCGGTGTATCGCAGCCCCTTGGCCAATTGCGGTTCGCTTAGGACCCTGAACCACATCAACGGGTTAAGGGCCCGGAGCTTGTTGAATTCGGGGTGTTGGCGTTTGGTTATGTGGAGCACGTCGTCTTCCGACAGGAAGTATCTCATGCCATAGTTTATCTGTTCGTTGGTCAACGTCTGCAGGTACATGCGCAGGACTTCGAAGCTCGCCATCGGGTAGCCATAGAAGCGCATGTAGTCCACGTTGTACGGCCACAGCCCTGCCTCGCTCGCATCGCCGGCCTCCAGGGCATGGGCCACCACACGACCCAGGATCACACTCGAATATATCGAGGGCCCTATGCCGCCGGCATCGATCGGCCTGGGCATCCAGGCGGCATCGCCCACCACGGCATATCCGTTGGCCACAAGACAGTCGTTATGCCTCCTGACAGGGACCTGCCAGTTCCCTTTCGTGTTGCCTTCGTCCCGCTCGTTACGCGGTTCGGCCGGGTTCTTTATCGCCTTGTTTTCCTTGACGTACTGGTCGATCAGGTCCGGCAACGTATCCTTCTTGCTATATTTCGCGTTGCGCGCGTCCAGCGCGGACTTCTGGACGCCGAGGCCTATGTTCACCTTGGTCTTCCCCTTTGGGAAGGTCCAGCAATACCCGCCCGGGGCCAGATACTGGTCCAGGTGGATTATGGCGTAGTCAGGGTCGAACCACGTCTTGTCTTCCACCCCCGGCTCGAACGTGTATATGTAGCGGCCGGTGCTCTCCAGGTCGTTTCTGTCTATCTCCTTCTCTATCTTGGTCTCCATGGGCATATACCTCCGAAGCTTTGTGGCCGACCCGGAGGCATCTATGACCACCTTGGCCGTCTTCCTGAAGGCGGTGCCGTCCTTGACGTTCCTCCCGACGATCCCCCTTATCCATCCGTCTTCCGCTATCAGGCCGTCGGCGCTGACGCCATGAACGAACTCCGCGCCCACCCCCTTGGCGTCTTCCACCTGCCTTCTGGGAAGTATCTTTCTGTTCAGGATATGGCCTTCGCCTTCGAACAGGACCTTGGTCTTGTGGTCGGGCGAATACACCAGGACGCCCTTCACGTCATGTTCCAGCTCCGGCCTGCCATAACGCACGCCGATGTTCTTTGCCAGATATTCCACGCTCCCGCGGCTGACCGCATCTCCGCACGTCCAACCGTTGTTCGTCTTCCTCCCGGGCTCCTCTTCCGGGTTCCTGTCCACGACCAGTACCCTGGCACCCTTCTTCGAATAATGACCTATGGCCGCGGCGGTCAGAAGTCCTGACATGCCTCCGCCTGCGACTATCACGTCGTAGTCGTATTCCACGTTCGGCTCACTTCCATATATGCCCAAACGCGGCCCGAAGATCGCCATGCGTCCGACTGCACAAGTCGCTCCTGTTGCCCTCGCGGTCTTCTTATAAATGTTGATTCGCCGCCTTCGCGAGCCCAGCCAACCAAGGTGGGGAGCGGCCAGCCCTCCATTCGACCCCTTCGCGGCGGCATTATTCCACCCTTCATCTTGCGTGGTCATCAGTTGGAATATAGGAATATTCCGGCCCTCGCTTACCGAAAAACAGCTAAATATCTCCTGTTGCGGCACGTTGCTTATGCAAACAGCAAAGCCGCTGATTCAGATAACACCCGTGGCCAAGGAGAAGCTGGCGGAGTCGCTAAAAGAAGTGGACATGGCCAGTCCTCTGATCCGGATCGGCGTCGCACGGGAAGGAGGAGGCGGTTGCGCCTGCTGCTCCGAATACAGCTACTCCCTCAGCCTGAAGGAGAAGCAGGATGTCGAGGACATAGTGGAAGAGGTGGACGGGCTCAAGTTGGCTGCGGACAGGGTCGATGTCGAATTCATCCGCGGCTCGGTGCTGGACTATGTGGAAACGCCCAACGCGTCGGGCTTCACGATTCAGAACCCGAACGTGCAGGGCGGCGGCTGCGGCTGCGGCGGACACTGAGCCGACACAAGACAGCCGGCGGGACCCGCCCGGGTCGGCGCGTTTTTAATCGGGACGCAACCCAGTGACGACGCGGTTGGCCCACCAGGAAGGCGACGAATTCAAGGCAGCCATGGTGGCCCTCATCCTGTCCGGCAAGACCGAAGAAGCGCTGGAGGAGCTGGGCAGAAACTACGGCGTGCGAAGCCCTGCGATTCGCGTGGGCCATCATAAGGGGACGAAGAGGGTGGAGGCCGTCTATGTGCAGGAGAGGAAGACCATATTCTTCGCCAGAGGCGAAAACCTATCAAACCCCTTCGTCGTCCTGCATGAATTCTACCACCACCTCAGGAGCAGGACGGGAGAGCACCGGGGCAATGAAAAGCTCGCCGACGAGTTCGCCATATCATACATCAACGCCTTCAACAGGCTTGCTTCGAAGCGCCCCGCCGATAGCCCTCTTTAATAGGTCGGGGCGGCTCCAGGAAGAAGGATGGAGACAGTTAGGGGAGTGGCGAGGGGGAACAGGAAGGCCATATCCAGGGCCATCACCATGCTGGAGGACGACCTCCCGGGTTCCAGGTCTGTCTATTCGGGCCTGTACAGGATGGCCGGTTCCTCCTTTGTTGTAGGGGTGACCGGCGCGCCGGGGGCCGGCAAGAGCACGCTGGTCAACTGTTTGGTAAGGGAGTACAGGTCAAAGGGGGAGAAGGTGGGCGTGATAGCGGTGGACCCATCCAGCCCGCTCAGCGGCGGCGCGCTGCTCGGGGACAGGGTGAGGATGCTCGACCACGCCCAGGACAAGGGCGTATTCATCAGGAGCGTGGCGTCCCGGGGGAGCGGAGGCGGCCTTTCGAGGGCGACCAGGAAGGTCGTGGTGGCCCTCGACGCTGCGAAATACGGCGTCATATTCATAGAGACCGTGGGCGCGGGCCAGACGGAACTGGACGTAATGAAGGTGGCGGACACCACCCTGGTGGTGCTGATGCCCCAGGCCGGCGACGAGGTTCAGGCGATCAAGGCGGGGCTCATGGAGACAGGCGACATATTCGTCATGAACAAATCCGACTTGGAAGGAGCGGACAGGGCGGCACTACAGATAGCCCCGTTCATCAGAGAAAGGGACGGATGGCGCCCACCCGTGATAAAGACGGTCGCGAGAAGCTGCATCGGGACTGCCGAGCTGGTAGCGTCCATCCAGGCCCACAGAAAACGGCTCGGGCAAAGCCGCAAGAAGGACTCGCAGCGAGCTCTCGACGAGGTGAAGGACGCCCTGCGGCACATGACCGAATCGCTGACCAACGGAGCCGGGAGGGACAGGGAGATGGCCCGCGTGCTGCCGCTGGTGGAGAAGCGCGACATGGACCCCGACACCGCGGCGGAGACGATCATCGGAAGGCTGCTCGGCGGGCGCCCGGCCCGCAGAGGATAGTAATCTCCGGCCTCGCCTTCCGCCGGCGGGAGAACGGCGATGCCGCCTGGCCCGTCACGCTCCAGGGCGCCCGGCCCGCGCCGATTTGATCTCCTTAACTATTTCGGAGACCCTGTCAAACGTGACTCTGTGTTCGGAACCCAGCCTGCCGACCACTTCATCCAGCATGTCGGGCGTGGCCCCGGCCAAGACGGCCAGGTTCCTGGAATGCAGCTTCATGTGCCCCTTGTTGATCCCTTCCGCGGCGAGCGCCCTGAGCGCGGCCAGGTTCTGCGCCAGGCCCACCGATGCCATCACCTCGGCCAGCTCCTGGGCCGTCCTTACTCCCAACAACTTGATCGCGGCCTTGGCGGCCGGGTGGGTCGAAGCCGCGCCGCCCAGGGTCCCCGCAGCTATGGGGAGCTCTATGCTACCGACGAGATCGCCACCCGCATCCTTCGAGTACTTGGTCAGCGATTCATAGGGACCGTTCCTCGCCGCGTATGAATGCGCCCCGGCCTCTATGGCCCTGGTATCGTTCCCTGTCGCCAGCGCGATCGCGGTGACTCCGTTCATTATGCCCTTGTTGTGGGTGGTGCAGCGGAACCTGTCGGCCTCGGCGAACGCATAGGCGTCAAGTATGCCCTCGACTATTTCCTCCCCGCCCAGGAGCTCCCTGTCGAAGACGGCCCAGGCTCTCGCCAGTCTTTTCACCGCCAGGTTGGTGATTATCCTCAGTCTGACCTTCCCTCCGGCGAGCGATTCGACCAGGGGGGCGATGGTCTCGGCCATCGTGTTCACCGTGTTCGCTCCCATGGCGTCCCTGCAATCCACCTCTATCTCCACTATCACCATGCTCCCCCTGATCGTGTCGATCACCCTGGCGGCCAGGCCCAGGGCGCCGCCTCCCACCTTCACGAGGGTCGGGTTGGTAGAATTGCACATCTCTATCAGCTTCTGGGATTCGGCCATCACCCTCTGCGCCGCCGAATGTGGGTCGGGCACCCCCGTCACCTGAATCTGCCCCACCATCACCGGCCTGGTCGCCTGCGCATGGAATCCTCCCTTCGCTTTGGTCATCCTGGCCGCGTTGCTGGCGGCCGCTACCACGCTGGGCTCCTCTATCGCCATGGGGACGAGCCTTTCCTTGCCGTTGACGACGAAGTTGGTGGCTACCCCGACCGGCACCTGTATGGCGCCTATGACATTCTCTATCATCCTGTCCGCCAAGTCGCGAGGAAGGCCGTTCATGGAGTATATCGCGTCTATATCTTCGTCGGCCAGCCCGCCAAAGGCCTTGACGGATTCCCTCCTCTTGTCCATCGTCTGCCTGTAGAGCCCACTTACAGAGGTGTCGGTCAATTCAATCTTCACCTCCTGCTTCCTGACCGATAAATAAACAGATTGTGTCCGACGCCCTGAAAGGTTTAAATCGAGTCGGGAACGGGACGAGACAGAAGCGGGCCGGTCGTCTAGTATGGTCTTGGACGCCGCTCTGACACCAAGGGCAGAAAACGGCGGAGATCACAGGTTCAAATCCTGTCCGGCCCATCACTTGAAATGTTCAAATCCGCTGCTTTTAATGGTGGGATGTCCGCGGGGGGAAGGCCGAGGATCTATGACGATATCGACCCGCTTTCGGAAAAGCCGAGCGTGAAGAAGTGGCTTTCGGCCCTTGCCGAGGGTGATTCGAGAAGGGCTTCCCTCTACTCCTTGGCCAGGTATCTCCGCCATCTCAAGGACGAGGGCCTTGAAAGCGACCCCGACAGGCTGATAGACCAGTGCCTTGAAGGGAACAACAGGGCCCTCGTGGATCATGTGAGCCGGGCGGTGGAATACTGTCAACGATACCCCTCGGATAACAGGGAGACGGTCCTGAAGCAATACAGAAGGATCAGGTCGTTCTATCAACACAACTTCATAACGCTGCCCAGGGCCACGTTGAAGATTCAGAACCATGCACGCAGCGTCGGCAGGGAGATAACGGCCAACGAGTTCCTCGGCTTCGTAAGAAAGGTGCTGCGCTTTGCCAGGCTTTCACCGAGAGACAGAGCGGTGATCCTCACGATGCTGCAGAGCGGCATGGACGCTTCGACGCTATGCGAAGTGTTCAATTTCGTGGGGTATCCGCAGCTGGTCGGGGTCTTGAACGACCCGTCAAAGTGTCCCGCCAGGGTGGACCTGATCAGGCCGAAGAGCGGGCAGCGGTATTACACGTTTCTTGACCTCGACGCCGTCGAAGCCCTGAGGGAGTATCTGGGAGGGCGAGGGAGAGGGCTCAGGGTCCATCCGGCCCCGCCGAACGAGCTCCCCAGGTCGGACCCGATCTTCGTCGACCAGAACGACGAACCGTTGGATCCCAGGCGGGTGAGCGTGATCTTCAGGGAAGCGGGGGTGAGAGCAGGG
>JAKAPW010000085.1 GCA_021811935.1 archaeon
CTGATTCGTCGCCAAGATTCTTATACTTTCGACGAAATCCGGACCAAGGCCATGGAAACAAACGATTCCGATGCAGTGCTCCTGGAACTGAGGAAGATAGGCGCGACTCTGGCCACGGCCTTTCCCGCTCCTCCGCCCCCGCCGAAGGGGCTGAAGGAGGAGTTCATGGCGTTCCTGGGGAAGGCTGGGGTCCTGGGGCTCGCCGTCGGCTTCATAATGGGCACGTACATGGGCAAGCTGGTCTCCGCTCTGGTGTCGGACATAATCCTCCCCATACCCGGGGCCCTGGAGCCGAGCGGGAACTGGCAGGCAGCCGTGATATCGATCCCGGTCGCCAACGGGATACACTTTCTGGTCGGGGACTTCGTCAGCGCGGTCGTGACCTTCCTGATCGTGGCGGTCGTGGTCTTCTTCATAGCCAGGTATGCGACGAAGGCGGGCCTGAAATAGCGGGGTCCAGCGCGCCGTTTTTTTTTGACCGGCTAGGGCATCCTGTGCCGCCTTGGGCCGCGCCGCCGGCAGGTCCTTCGTCCGGGCCGGACCGGCCGCTTCGCTTATAAGAAAAGGCTTGTCGTTGTTGCGCCGTGTCGGACAGTCCGGGCGAGCGGCGCCCGCTCATCAGGGAGGTCATACTCGAGAACTTCATGAGCTACGACTACGGCAGGATAGCGCTCAGGCCCGGCCTGAATATAATACTGGGGCCGAACGGCGCGGGCAAGTCGAGCATCCTGGTGGGCATATCCGTCGCGCTGGGCCAGGGGTACACGGAGAGGTCCAGGCGGCTCAGCGACCTGGTCAAGAGGGGCAGGGAGATCGGGCGGGTCACGCTCCTCCTGGACAACACCCCGAGGGACGGGAAGAGGCCGCTCCCGTTCCGCTCCGACCTGATACACCTGTCGAGATACATCAGGAAGGACGGGACCTACTGGTTCGAGCTGGACTTCAAGGAGGCGGTCAAGGCGGAGGTGACGGAGACGCTCTCCGGGCTGGGCCTGAACCCGGACAACATGCTCGTGATAATGCAGCAGGGGCTGGGCGACGCGTTCAGCGTCGTCCCCCCGTCCGAGAAGCTCTCCATGGTGGAGGAGGCAGTCGGGCTTGCCCCCTACAGGAGGAGCCTGCTGGAGGCCAGGGAGCGGCTCGAGAAGATAAAGTCGGAAGAGGAGGAAAGGAGGAAGGAGCTCGAGGTGGCGAGCACGGGCCTTGCCCGGTGGAAGGAGGAATATGAAAAGTACGTGAAAATAAAGGAGCTGCGCGCGCAGCTGTCGAAGCTCAGGGTGGAGGAGGCGTGGAGCAGGGTGGCGAAGGCGGAGGCGGGGCTGCGCTCCCTGGAGGAGGGCGCGAAGAGGCTGGGGGAGGAGGTGGCGTCCCTGCGCTCCAGGCTGGGGGAGGAGGCCTCGGAGGGGGAGTCGCTTTCTGCAAGGCTGGAGGAATCGCTCCAGAGGCTCCTCCTGGCGGAGAGGGACAGGGAGCGGCTCCGCTCCGAAGAGAAGGCGTCGGAGGAGGCCGAGCAGGTGAGGTCGGAGGTCGAAAGGATGGTGTCCGCCCTCCCCGATTCCGAGAGGGACGTGGTCACGGGCGCCGTCCGCGCGGACAGGCACGACCCGGGGAGATTCCGGGCGGAGTCGGGGAGGATGGACGGCGCCGTGGCCTCCGGCCTGGCCGACTTCAGGTCGGGGCTGGAGGCGCTCATCCGGTCGAAGGAGAGGTCGGCCGTCCTGTCGTACAGGATATCGGAGCTGGAGAAGCAGGCCAGGCAGCTGGAGAGGCAGCTGCCCGAGGCTGAGAAGGAGCTCAGGGCGGCGCTCGGCGTCGCCGAGCCGATGGGGGCGAGGCCCGAAGTCCTCAGGTCCCTCTCGGACGTCCAGGCGGAGGTGAGGCTGACCGACGTGCAGCTCAAGGGGCTCGGGGCGGTGGCCGACGAAGCGGAGACCATGTACACGGACTACAGGTCCAGGATAGACCAGGTCTCTTCGAAGCTGAAGGAGCTGGACGAAAACAAGGCTGCCACGCTGAGGGAGGTGGAGGACAGGCTCCGGGCCTGGAAGGCGCGGATCGAGAAGTTCGTCCAAGAGCTGAACGGCAGGTTCGCGGAGATACTGACGATGGTCGGCGGAAACGGCAGGGTGGGGCTGGTGAACACGGACAACCCGCTGGAGGCCGGACTGGAGATCTCCGTCTCCTTCAGGGGGGACCAGCTGGTGCCGCTGGACGCCTTCGTGCAGAGCGGAGGCGAAAGGAGCAGCGCGGTGACGGCCCTGCTGCTGTCGCTCCAGGGGCACGTCCTCTCCCCGTTCAGGGCGGTGGACGAGTTTGACGTCCACATGGACAGGATGAACAGGCAGCTCTTCATAAAGGCGGTCTACGACATATTCAGGAACGACAGGGGGACGCAGTACCTGATCATCACCCCGGTGGAGCCGGAGGTCTACGACCGGGAGGCGAACTACATAATGGTCCACAAGGTGTCCGCGTCCTCCAGCGCCAGGGCGGTGGCCAAGATTGGCTGAGACCGCGCGCGACTACAGGAGGAGGGTGACCGCCCTCCCCGAAGACCTGAGGAGGGGCGGCGGGGACCCCTTCGAGGTGGACGTCAAGGACGCGCTTGCCAGGCTCAGGGAGGGCTACGAAGAGCTGGACGGAGACGAGCTGGTGATGGACGCCATGGCGGTCAACGCGGTGAGCCAGGTCGTGGCGCAGCAGGACGAATGGTTGGATTATCAGCTGAGCAGGGTCCAGGTGGACCCGGCGCTCCTCAGGGAGAAGATACGGGCGATGGACGAACGGGCGCTCTCCGCGGCGCTCAGGTGTTCGCAGCACCTGCCCGCCGGCATCAAGCAGCTCCATTCGGCCAGGCTCAGGGCCGCGGCGGACTACTGGATAGAGCTGGTCAGGTGGGGGGCGCACGAGGGCCTGCCCGCGCCGCCCATGCTGCAGGGAGAGACGGAGGCGCTGGAGCCGTTCGGAGACGACCTGGTCGGCGAGCTGCAGGCGTGGCGGGAGCGGGTGGCCCGGAAGCTGGAGTCGGGGCCGGTGACGTACGAGGAGGCCCTTTCGGGCAGCACGGGAAAGGAGAGGCTCAAGGCCGCGTACATGACCTCCTTCATGTGCGCGTCCGGCGAGATAACCCTCCGCTACGACCCCGTCCGGTCGGCGTACGTCGTCTCCAGGGCCCAGGGGGTGCCGGACAGCTCCGTCGCCATAGCGCTTTAGGGTGAGACAGATGGAAGAAGACGAAGAAGAAAGGCTGCTCCGGGAGAAGGCCAGGAAGGCGCTGTCCCAGCTCCTGGTCCAGAAGCACAGCCAGCCGGGCTGCAAGGGCTGGGAGCTGAAGAAGGCGCTGGGGAAGGGCTACGCCGGCGTCATGAAGCTGGCGGAGACGCAGGCGGATCAGATCGGCCTGAAGCTGGTCGTCGTCCCCGACGAGGAGGCGAAGGACGACCCCGACAGGGCCAGGTACGTCCTGGTCTCGAAGGAGCCGCTGACGGACAGGGACGCCGGCGGGTGGCTCCGAATGGAAGAGGCGGCCAGCCTGGCGATAGCCCTGTCGCAGCTGTACGTGAAGGGGGGGATGGACACGAAGAAGGCGATATCCTCGATCATCAGGGAGAAGCTGCCCGCCTGGAGGACCGACCAGGTGATAGGCAAGCTGGTCAGGCTGGGCTACATCGAAGAGGACGGCGGCTACCTCAAGGTGGGCTGGAGGAGCAAGGTCGAGATAGACAGGGACGAGCTGCTCACGTCCATACTGTCCAGGGGGCACGTCAGCCGCGACCCGGAGGCCTGACGAACCGCCTCAGCGTGTTCTTCCTCTCCGCCTCGAGCAGGTCCGAGAAGAACGAGTCGTCCTCCAACGCGTGCCTCTCCAGGACGGCCTCGAGCTGCGCCCACTGGATGCCGAACTTCTGGGCCACCACCCCCATCCTGCCGTACTTCGCGTTGACCGCGGCGCTCCTCTCTATCCGGGTATGGAGCTTCCTGAAGGCGGCCGACCCGCCGGCGCCCAGGCGCATCCTCCTGACGAACCTCTCCACGACTTCGTTGTCCTCGTCCAGCGACGCGACCTCCTTGGAGCCGCAGGACGGGCAGGAAGGCGCCTCCCCGACGTCGCCGACATAGGCCTCCTGGACGTACTTCCAGCAGGAGGCGCAGACCAGCAGGACGTTCGACCCGGTCGACCTCGCCCTGGCCCCCTCCAGCGCCAGCCGCTTCACCCTCGAGGGGTCCATCACCTCCCCCTTCCTCGACATCTCCTCCAGCCCGATCAGGGCCACGGGGGTGGGCCTCTCCAGCGTCCCCA
>JAKAPW010000086.1 GCA_021811935.1 archaeon
CTGTCGGCCACGCCATCGATGAACTTCTGGTCGGTGGCCAGGTCGGCCAGCATGAACTCCGCCCCTTCGACCGAGAGCACCCTGTCCTCCACTATCTGGAGCTCGTCCGAGTAGTCCTTCAGCATCAGGTAGAAGGGGGAGAGCCTGTGCTTGGCGGCGTACCGGACCATCAGGGCGGCCGAAGAGATGCCGTCCAGGTCCCTCCTGTGCGATATGAGCATGAACTGGGTCATGGGTTGCCGCACCGGACGGCGCATTCATAAACCTAATTCATTCAGCAGCGCCCAAGCAGCAGCGCTTCGTCCTGGGTCAGGGACCAGCCGGCCGCTTCGGCGTTTTCGACCGCCCTCTCCGGCCTTGAAACCCTGGGGATGGGGAAGACGAGCCCGCTCCTGCCGATCAGCCAGTTGAGCGACACCTGCGCCGGGGTCTTGCCGTACTTGCCGGCGAGCTTCCCCACGCACTCCCCAAGCCTCCCTGCCGGCCTCGCGAGTTCCCCCCGTGCGAGCGGACAGTACGCCACGACCGCTATGTTTCCCCTTTCGCAGTAGGGGAGCAGCTCGGCCTCCGGGTCCCTGCATCTAAGGCTGTATTCCACCTGGTCCGACACTATCTCGCTCTTGGAGAGGGCTTCGTCCGCCTCCTGCACCTGCTTCGGGCCGAAGTTGCTCACCCCGATGTACCTGACCTTCCCTTCGCTGACAAGCCTCTCCATCGCCCGCATGGTCTCGCCCACGGGGACGCCCGGGTTGGGCCAGTGCACCTGGTAGAGGTCTATGTATTCGCAGCCCAGCCTGTCCAGGCTCCGCAGGGCGGCCTTCAGGACGTCGTCGTGCCTCAGGCGGCTGGACCAGACCTTCGTGGCTACGAAGAGGTCGTCCCTCCTGAAGCCCTTGATGGCCTCCCCCACCAGCTGCTCCGTCATGTACACCTCGGCCGTGTCGATCAGGTTCATCCCAAGCTCTATCCCCTTCCTTATGCCCTCCGCCTTCTCCGCCCTGCCCGGGACGGCCTTCCCGAGCGCGGCAGTGTCCATCACGTCGTAATAGGTGCCCATCCCGAGCGCGGAGACCGCCTCGTTCGAGCGGCCGAACTTCCTTTTCTCCATGGGACCCGTTCGGGGGAGGGGAAGATATTTATCTGCTGCGCGGCGATTCATGAATCCGCGGCATGATGCGACGCAGCTCGTCCTGGCGGCCAGGGGTATAGCATGGCTTCCGACGGGGCCCACGCCGTCAGCTCCTACGACCTGGCCAGGTACCCGTTCGTCCCGGCGGCGGAGGCCTATCTCAGGGAGATAGGCTTCACCATCGAAGACGCGGTCGCCCCGAGCCTCGTCTCCAGGGCCAGGGAGAGGATACTCCTTGCCATAGCGAAAAAGCCGGTCGACGTGCTGCTCTTGGACAAGGACAGGGAGATAATCAGCTTCTACGTCTCCATGATAATAGTCAAGGCCACCGCCAGCCCCTGGCTCGAGCGGAGGTATTCGAAGGCGGAAGGGGAGAGGGCCAGGGACGCCTTCAAGAAGGAGGACGACGTGGCCGTCTGCCGGATAATGAACCAGCTCTTCGGCTTGAAGCTGGACATGGCGGGCAGGCTGCCGTGGCGGGCCGGCGGGAACGACGCCACGGAGATCAAGTTCCACGCCCCGCTGCAGGTCTACCTCAGGGTGACCGAGGAACTCCAGCAGCTGGACAACCCGCGCTTTTCCCTGGTCGACAACACGGTCCACCAGGGCAGAATCTATCTCACCAGGGGGAGGGTGATGGACTTCGTCCAGGACCAGTTCGCGGCGCTAGTGCTGCAGAGGCTGAGGAAGATGCCGGCGCCCGCGAAGCTGCCGGAGCCGATAGCCAGCATCGTCGCGGACATGGCCCACAGGATACCGAAGCCGCGGTTCTCCGGCGAAAGCTCCCGTTTCAACTATGTGGAGAAGGTGCTCCAGGCCAACGTGCAGGACGGCAGGCACAGGATAGTCTGGATGATCCTGCCCCCCTACCTGGTCAACGTCAAGCACCTGAGCGACGAAGAGGCGTTCGACATCATAAAGAAGTACGTGGACAAGGTCGGGTGGAAGGAGCAGAGGGCGGACCGCCTGATAAGGTACAACATCAGGAGGGCCAGGAGGATAAGCCTGATGCCGCCGACACTGGAGAGGCTGGCGCAGACGTCGCCCTCCCTTCACAAGATAATCACCGACAGCATAAGCGGCTCAGCCGCCCCTGGATAGCGAAGCGAGGAGCATGGCCGCCCCCTTCCTGGCCAGCGATTCCGCCTTCCCCCTGCTCCCCGCCTCGGCGTAACACCTGAAGTACGGCTCCGTCCCCGACGGCCTGAGCAGCAGCCAGGAGCCGTCGCCCATCTCCGCCTTCACGCCGTCGAGGGTGACTATCGACGCATCGGGGAATTCCCTGCCCACGGCCGCGCTCGCCGCCTTCAGCACCCTCCCCTTCTCCCCTTCCGGGCACCGTATCATCCTCTTCTCCATGTAGAGCGCGGGGAGGCCTTCCAGCAGCCTCTCCATGCTCCCCGCGGACCGGAGCATCGCCATGGCCTTGAGCGTCGAGTAGGCGGAGTCCCCGTACAGGAGGAAGCCCGGCCAGATGCACTTCCCCGTCTCTTCGAAGCCGAAGACGGCGTCCGGGTTCTCCCTCAGCGCCGCCGCGATGGCGGGCGGGCCGACCCTGGTGGTCACGAGCCTGGCCCCGCGTTTCCTGCAGACGTGCTCTATCAGCCGCGACGAGTTGACCGGCGCGACGACGCTGCCGCGCCTTCCGCGCAGCTCGTGGTCGGCCAGCAGGGCGCCCGTCACGTCTCCCCAGAGCACCTTTCCGCCGGCGGTGCAGAAGATGGCCCTGTCCCCGTCGCCGTCGGTGCCTACCCCGAAGTCCATGCGCCCCGCGCGCACGGTCTTCGACAGCCTGCCGAGCGTCTCCCTGCGGGGGTAGGGCGACCTGTTCGGGAAGCTCCCGTCCGGCACGTCGTTCAGCGCAGTCACCTTGACGCCTCGGGGCTCCAGCACCTCCTTCGCCACCCCCGCCATGGAGCCGTTCCCCGCGTCGAAGGCGACCCTGAACCCCGACACGTCGCCGACGTCGACCCGCCGCATCTCCTCGAGATAGGGGGCGAGCGCGTCTGCCCTCTCCCTCTTCCCGAGCCTGTTGAAAGGGCTCCTGCGCAGGCCGGAGGACGAGTGCAGCCGTTCCAGCGACCTCTCCATACGCTGGTCGGACTCGCCGGCGTCGCCCATGAAGAAGAGCAGGCCCGTGATCGGGGGCAGCGTGTGGCTTCCCGTCACCATCAGCCCCCCCTTGGCCCGGGACCCGCGCAGCAGGTGCAGGAGGGCGGGCGTCGGGACGGCGCCGGCGTCCAGGACGTCGACCCCTCCGGCCACGAGGCCAGACACGGCGGAGTCGAAGACGGGCCTCGACTGCGGCCGCAGGTCCATGCCCGCCACCACCAGGCCTTCGTTGCCCAGGAGCGCGGCATATGCCAGCCCCATGGCACTGGAGAACTCCGGCGTGAGGTTCCTGTTGATGAGGCCTCTTATCCCCGACGTGCCGAAGAGCCTGCTCATTTCTGGAACCCTGGCACCGGATCGGCGCCCGGTCGGGTAATTAAGGAGTCAGAGCAGGACGGCGACGGCGACGACGGAGCTCCACAGGCCGTTCTTGTTCCCTTCCGCTGACTGCGTGACGTTCATGGTCTTGTATATCTTTCCCGATATCTTCCATTCCTGCCTCTGGGCGTTCCAGCTCTTGTCGGGGTCGAAGTCGAGGCCCATGGTGGACGCGAGCATGTAGGCGGCCACGTCTTCCGCGTGCTCTCCCAGCTTCTCGTCGGTGACGCCGTACGCGTGGAGCTCGGAGAGGTAGCCGTAGACGTTCTTGTCCTTGGGGATGGCCACCCCCACCGACGAAGCTATCAGCCTGTTCGGCTCGTCGGTGTCCAGCCTGCTCATCACCACGTGCAGTATCTGGCCGGGCTTCAGGAGCTGGATCCCCTGCTTCCTCGGGATGAGCTTTCCCCTCGGAGGGAAGATGCTGGAGACGGAGACCAGGTTGCAGTGCGCTATGGCAGCGTCCCGCAGCGCCAACTCGAAGCTGGCCAATCTGTCCTTGTGAACCCCAACACCTTTCGTAAGGAATATCTTTGTCGGGACGTAGGACAAGTTAACGTCAGAATGGTTCGCACGGCAGTACATCA
>JAKAPW010000087.1 GCA_021811935.1 archaeon
GTACACATCCCTCATCTGCCGCCAGGAGGCGTCCGCACTCACGGCGAACGGTTGGCCGCAAAGGGGCAGGCCGCGGCAGAGTATCGCCAGAGAGGCGAGCCCTGGAGGCGAAGTTGTGGGCCGACGGCGAGGTCACGCCGGTCCGGGGCGCGGCCTTCCGGCGTCCAGGTCCCTCAGAGCCTGGCCCAGCTTGTCTTCGGGGAAGGACGGGGTAACCCCGAGAATTATCCTCTCGCGCGTCGCCAGGTCCACCGCCATCTCGTCCACCTTGTCTATCCCGTGTATCACGACCATGCGGGGCTTGAGCTGCGACACGCGGACGGCCACCATGGGGCTCCGCCCCAGGCCGACCTTCGTGAAGAGCACCACGCGCTCCGTCGTCGCCCCGTATATCTTGTAGAACTCGACGCCGGACAGCGTGTAGATCGTCCTTATGCTGTCCAGCACGGTGTAGCCATAGAGATACCTGTCGAGCTGCTCCTCGCCCGTCAGCACTTCGCACCCTATGGCCTGCGCCACCTTCCTGGCCGTGACGGGCTGGACGTACTCCTCTATCGACAGGATGGCCGATGTCTCTCCCCCGCTCGGCTTGGCGCGGAGCAGCCGCCCGTGGACCCTGTCCAGCGCCAGGAGGGACTGGACGAAGCGCTTCAGGAACCCCGCCCCCGGCGACTTTCTCCTCCCGTTCTCATAGTCGCTGAGGACCGAGGGGGATATCTTCATCTCCCTGGCCAGCTGCGCCTGGCCTATCCCGGCCCTCTCTCTCCACAGCTTCATGGACCTGCCCGGGCTGGGGCTTATGGCCAGCTCCCCGGCCATGCTCACCGAGAGTTCGTCGAGGGTGTCGGACATCTGATTCGTTGCCTGTCGATAGCGTATTTAAACGATTGCCTGACCCGTCGGCTCCGCGGACA
The DNA here is from genome assembly GCA_021811935.1 of archaeon. Lineage (GTDB taxonomy): Archaea > Thermoproteota > Nitrososphaeria > Conexivisphaerales > DTJL01 > JAKAPW01. The sequence continues at coordinate 915 of JAKAPW010000087.1, forward strand.
CCACGCGGTGGGCGTAGGTGATGAAAAAAATCGGCGGCCGCGCCTATGTCGCAGTGACGGTCGATGTCTCGAATCCCTCGCCCATCAGCCTGAGCATGTAGCTCTGGCCCGAGACGGGGGTGATGACGATGACCGGCGCCGCCTTGGGTGAAAGCTGGATGGTCCCGCTGAAAGACAGGGTCACGGTCTGGCCCGGCTGGACGAGGAGCATCGACGTCCCGTTGAAGCTTTGGTCGCCGAAGAGTGGTACCAGCGTGTTCGATGTGGTGTCTATCCTGAATGCCAGCGTGTCAGGGTGCTCTATCTGCCGGGCGTTCACGCAGCCCGTCTGGTTGGCCGGCCTGCCGTTGGTAGTCTGGTTGTGGGATGTGGCGTTGACCGGGCAGAGGCCCGACGGAAGGTAGAGCGAGGCGCTCAGGTTGCCGTGGAGCACCAGCCCGAAGACCGTGGCGTTGGTCTTGCCGTCGTTCTTCAGCGTCACGGTCAGGGCGGTGGTGTTTCCGTTCACCGCGAGGGACGAGCCGACCACCGTTACGTTGCCCGCCGCCTCTGCCTGCTGCAGCTCGCTGTGGTCCTGGGCAGACAGCTTCATCCGCTGGCCCATCCCCGCTTCGCTCTGGCTTACGTTGCCCTTGGCTATGGCCGTGGCGCTCGGCACCATGACGAAGTAGTTCGCGGCCCCTCCGGACGCGTTGACGCCCGATATCTGGGCTATGCTCGGCATCATGTTGAGCAGCGACCCGGATATCCCGGCGCCGGCGGCCTGCGGGTTGTTTATGGAGATGGAGATCTGGTTCGTTACAGAAGCCACCGACGAGACGGTGTTGTTGACGTCTATCTGGACTGACACGACGTCGAGCCTGACCTGGTCCACCAGGGAGCCGACGGGTATCTTCGACGAGGCTATCACCTGGCTCTCGTTCTGCGAGTACAGGCCCAGCAGGTTCACCGTCCCCGGAGCGGGGACATCCACCCATTGGGAGCCCTTGCCCGGCGTCGTCACGTGCAGCGACACCCCGGAGTACGTGAGGTTGAGCCACAGCGTCCCCGAAGGAACGCTGGGGGGGTCCGTCAGCATCACCACGTAGGTGGACGACGCCTGCGTCTGAGACATGAATGCGGGTATGTACGTGTACGCGGCGACCAGCACTGCTGCCACCGCGAGCGCGGCTATTCCGTACGCTATTGTTCGTGTTTTGGACGACATTTTTGTTCGCTGCGTCGACTGGAAGGGTGGAGGAGTTAATACCGTGCTTTTGAACGGCCCGTTCAGCAGCCATGAACGAACCGGAATCGGTACCTGAAATCCATCCGGCGGCGGGCGTCCCCTGTTCTCCTGGCTTGAAACGCCTTCGGCGGCCCGTTCAAAGACGCTGGATTATAGACGGCCGCGACGGATGCCGTGCAGTGGAAGGGCGTATGAGCGCAGAAGCGAGGGCGTACGTGGACAAGGTTTGCCTCATGCACGGCCACCAGTGGCGCGTGCTGGAGGGGGAGATGTGCGTCTGCCTCAGGTGCCACGACTCCATGATAAGCGAGCTCGTGAGGTAGGGCCCGGCCGTTCAGGTCACCTTCGCCACAGCCTCCCGCTCCTTGAAGAAGAGCCTGGTGAAGCCCAGGGTCTGGAACTCCGCCGGGTCGACCCGCACCACCATGGGCATGTCGCCCACCACCCTTCCCAGGACGAGGCAGTGCCTGGGGGGGAGGGACTTCACTATGCTCTTGACCGTCTCGAAGTCTGTCATCGACGCCTGGGACACCATGTCCACGTCCTTGTCGCTGGTGAAGTTGTACAGGAATATGTTGTCCACCTGCCTGTATATGCCCGGGTTTATCGCGTCCGGCTGGTTGGTAACGAACGTGGTGAAGACGCCGAAATGCCTCATGCGTGTGATCAGGTCCTCCCAGTAGGTGTGCCGCAGGTACAGGTGCGCCTCCTCCGCGAACAGGAAGACAGGCTCCATCGCCCTCCTCTCCTCCAGCTCCACCGTCTTGGCGAGCAGCGCCTCGACGGCCATCCTCCTCCCCAGCGGCCCCGTCCCGCCCAGCGAAATCACCAGGGCGCAGCCGTCCGGGAACCTGTCGAACTCCTCTTCCAGGGTCGTGGCGTATCTCTCGTTGTCGGTGACAAGGTCGAAGGAGAGCAGCGAATAGTACCTCGCCAGCAGCGCGTCCCTCACCAGCTCGTTGCACCTCCACCTGAGCATGGTCTCTTCCATGTCCTTCAGCGTCACCCTCCCCGTCTGCTCCAGGTAGTCCCACACGCGCATGAACTCGCGCATCGTCGCCCCCGGCACCTCGAGGACGTTCTGCAGCAGGTCGACCATGATCCTCTTCCCCAGGTACCGCAGCGTGAACCTCAGGTTGTGGCCCGGCTGCAGGACCTTCACCTTCTTCGCGTACCTGCTGGGGGAGCCGTCGGGGGAGAAGGAGAGCCCCCCATATTCGCCGTTTATGTCGAAGATCAGGACGCGCGCGCCGTAGTCCAGGAGCCCGGACACCAGCAGCTTCGCCATGTGCGACTTGCCTGCCTCCTTCCTGCCCGTGATGATGTTCAGCCTGCCGTCCAGGTCCTCCGCGCTTATGTGGAACTCCTCCCCGGAGAGGGAGCTCCCCAGCTTCATCCTCCTGTTCCCCGACGGCCTGGAGACGGTGCGGAGCTCATCCACCGACATCCTGGACACGCACCCGAAGCTCCTGCTGGGGAGCCAGCCGAAGTCCGTGTTCTTGGACCCGTCCCTTATCAGCCCCCGTATCTTGCATAGCAGCACCTTGGCGTCCCTTATCATGGAACCCAGGTTCTCGACCTGCAGGGGGTCGTGCCTCACCAGCTCGGACGAGGAGAAGAGCTCGTCACGGAGTATGTCTTCTGCGATGCCCGGCGAGTCCAGGTACGTCAGGTCGTATATCTGCACCACCAGGGCCATCCCCTCCTTGCCGTCGTGTATCTTCAGGTAGTCCCCCTTGTTCAGCGACTCCCCGGGCATCAGGAGGACATGCAGTTCGTCGCCCTGCTTCCCCAGTATCCTCACTGCCCCGAGCCCCCCAGCGTGCCGAGCAGGGCCCTCCTGACGTTGAACGACGGCAGCACCTCGGTCCCCTCCGTCGCCATCAGCCTGCCCTTGGCCGACGCCTCCTCCGCGGGGGAGAAGATGGAGAGGACGTGGGCGGCCCGAAGCGTCTCCGGATACCCCCTGACCACCGTGTCCCCGGCCAGCAGCCAGCCGAGCGCTTCTGGCCCCGCCGCGTCTATCCTGAGAGGCACGCCGTCCGCCGCCAGCCTGGCCATGTA
>JAKAPW010000088.1 GCA_021811935.1 archaeon
TGAGCACCCGGCCGGCGTCGGAGAAGCACCCGTTCGGCAGGGGAAAGGAGCAGTTCCTGTGGTCGTTCGTGGCGGCCGTGTCCGTCTTCGGCGTCTCGGCCATACTCTCCGTCTGGGAAGGGGTGAACAGGCTGCTTTCGCCGTCCGTCCCCAGGCATTCCGAGGTCTCGATAGTGTCTCTCCTGATCGTGGGGGCCATCGAATCCTTCGCCCTCTACGTGACGTATTCGAACATAAGCAGGCGGGCGAGCAGGAGGAAGATAAGGGGGATACGCCAGTTCTTCTCGTCCGCCAGGGACCCGATCCTGTTCGCGGCCTTCCTGGAGGACGTGGTCGCGGTGGCCGGGATAGCCGTCGCCTCCGTCGGCATCTACGCTTCGGACATCACGGGCTCGTCCGTCTACGACGCGGCGGCGGCGATAGCGATAGGGTTGATGCTCTTCGTCTACGGGGCGGAGCTGGCCATGGAGAGCAGGGACCTGCTCATAGGGGAGGGCCTCTCGCGGCAGGACGCCCAGAGGCTCAGGGCGCTCGTGGAGCGGATGCCCGAGGTGATAAGGGTGCTCGACCTGCGCGGCGTCTACTTCGGGCCCGACCGCATAGTGCTCGGGATAGACGTCCACTTCAAGCCGTACCTGGACACGCAGGAGATACAGGCGGCCACGGACAGGATAGAGAAGGCCCTCAAGGCAGAGATGAGGGAGATACAGTACATCTACGTGGAGGCCGAGAACCCGCCGGCCGAACAGCGGGTGCCGACAGGCTGACCTGACTGCGGGCCGGCTGGCTAGAAGGGGAGGATCTCCAGCCCCTTGGAGGTGAAGACCACGTTGTGGTACCTCCTGCTGTGGTCGGTCCCCCTCAGTTTCTTGATCATGAACCTGGTCTTCATCTCCATGTTCTTGTTGTAGTTCTCCAGGGAGAAGACGCCGTCGGCGACGAAGGCCTCCAGGCTTTCGTTCTTCTGGCCGTCCATCTGCCTGCTCAGCGTCATCAGCGTGGTTATCCCTTCCCTCTTCAGCGTCTTGTATATGAGGTGCATCAGGAAGCTGTAGTCGAACTTCTCCTTCGCCCCGCTCAGGAAGGCGGTCAGCGAATCGACCACCAGCCGCTTCGCCCCGATTTCGTCCACTGCGTGGAGTATCGTCTCTATGTTGGAGCCTATCCCGGAGCCTTCCAGCGTCTCCAGGTCCACCAGCCTTATCATCTTCTTCTCTTCAAGCGCCCCCAGGTCCATCCCGAACCGGAGCATGTTTCTCTTCAGGCTGGGCAGCTCCTCCTCGAACGAGGCGAAGACGGACTTCTCCCCGTAGAGCTGCGCCGCGCTGCAGACGAACTGCGACGAGAAGATCGTCTTTCCCGTGCCTATCCCCCCCTCCAGAAGGACGAAGTCCCCCGCGTGGAGGCCGCCCTGTATGTATTCGTCCACCCGCGGGATGCCTATCTGGACGCGTCGCCTGCCGTCTGAAGAGCTCAATATCGCCCTGTCTCCTCCATGACACCCTTAAATAGCTTCTTTCCGCAAATTTACATCTCAAGACATGGAGCCCGAATCCGTATTGTTTATTTGCTGAGTGGGCGAGGGTGACCTTGGATGCCGAGCCTGAGCGCGGTGCGCAGGAGGAACCAGGACTACCTTTTGATCGAGACGATAAAGCAGGTCGGCATATCGAACTATTCCATGATAGCCCGTCTCACAGGGCTGAACGCCGAGACCGTGAGGTACAGGGTCACCAAGCACCTGTCCCGGCTGGGGCTCGAGGTGAAGCTCAACGTCAACTACGGAGAGCTCGGCTTCAGTTCCGCCTTCCTCTCCATGACGGCGGAGGGAACGGACGGCTCGTGGCTGGACGGCCTGCACTACCTGGTGCTCTCCGGGAAGGTGGTGGGGATGGAGAAGTACTACTGCGTCTCTGCAGTGCCTCTCAGGCTCAAGAAGAAGTACTTCGAGATGCTCGACTCGCTGACGCAGAAGGAGGTCCTGGGCCGGACCGAGGCGATGGAGCTGGACTGGATAAGGTATCCGACCTTCAGGTCGGAGTTCTATGACTTCGTCAACGGCCGCTGGAAGGTAGACTGGAGCAGGGTGGAGCTGGTGCAGAACGAGATGGGTGTCACCACCTCGTACATCGAAAGGGACGGCAAGGTCGACCGGTTCGACGTCCAGATACTGAGGTCGATGCAGGAGGAGCCGACGGTGAGCATAGCCAAGATAGCCAAGAAGATGGGGATGAACGCCAGGACGGTCAGGTACCACCACCTGCAGCACGTGACCAAGCGCAGGATGGTGCTCAACAACACGATCAGGTGGACGCTCCGCGGCCAGGTCATGCAGGCCGTCTTCATCTTCAGGTCGCTGGACAGGCAGGAGGCGCCGTCCATCAGGAAGATATTCAACAGGCTTCCGTTCACATGGCTGGAGGGCGGGAAGGACGAGGGCGGCTATGCCGCCTTCCTGGACATACCCATGGAGTCCTTCCATGACACCATCAAGCACGTGGAGACGAAGCTCGCCTTCACACATAATAAGCCAGAGGTGATACTGCTGGACGCGTCGAAGACGAAATATTTTGGCCTCGAGACAGAGCTGTTCGACAAGAAATGGGGGTGGTCCCTCCCCGGATACCAGCCCAACCTTTCGGCCGTGGTGGGGGAAGGCCCCGATGACAAGGATGCCGCCCCTCCTTAGGGAGTTCTTCCTCGGGGGACACTCCCTTGCCGTCGGCACCGCGAGCATAGCGGCCTCCTCGGCCATCCTTCTCGGCGAAAGGCCGACCCTCCCCCTCCTGGCCATGGCGTACCTGTTCTCCTACGGCGCCTACACGGTGAACAGGAGCTCCGAGATGGAGCAGGACATGGCCACCAACCCCCAGAGGACGCAGCACCTGATGGGCAGGAAGAAGTACCTGCCGCTGATAGCCTCCTGCTGCTTCGTCGCCGGGTACGCGCTCGCGCTGACCGTGAACCTCCTCTTCTTCGCCGCCCTCCTCCTCCCGCTGCTGCTGACCTTCGCCTACAGCGTGGGGTCGAAGAAGCTCGTCCGCTACATGGGGAGCAGCAGGCTCAAGGACAAGCTCCTCGTGAAGAACGTGGTCATATCGTTCGCGTGGTCCCTGATACCCGCGCTGGTCGGCCTCTACTACCTCCGCCTCGGCGCGGTCGTGCTGCCCATGTCCGCCTTCATATTCCTGAGGCTGATGGCCAACACGATCTTCTTCGACCTCAGGGACGCCGGGGGAGACGCCGAGCACGGCGTCAGGACGATACCGGTGGTCTACGGGACAGAGAGGTCGCTCCGCGCGATGGCGCTGGTGGACCTGTCCTCCGCGGTCTGCCTGACCGCGTCCGTGGCGGTGGGGCTGATGCCGGCCTACTCCTTGGTGATGCTGCTCTTTCCCCTCTACTCCGCCGCTTACAGGGCTGCTGCCAGGAAGGGGAATATGGATTTCCTGGCGGACGTGGTGGCCGACTCCGAATACACCCTCTGGGGGCCCGTGGTGTACGCCGGCGGACTGCTCCTGAGCTGGGTGGTGTGAGAGACGATGGCGGGGCCCGACTTTCTGGCCAGGTACAGGCGGCCGGTGGAGAAGCTCCTGGCCTCCCTGCACCCACCGGACTACAAGCTGGCCCTGGCCGCGCTGGAGGCGGTGGAGGGGGGCAAGAGGATAAGGTCGGCCATATCCCTGCTGGTCTGCGAAGCCGTCTGCGGGAGGTACGAGCCTGCGGTCCCCGTCGGGGCGGTGTACGAGCTGGCGCACGCGGCGTCCCTGGTCCAGGACGACATAATAGACGACTCCGCTCTGAGGCACAGCAAGCCGTCCGTCTACAAGAGGTACGGCCAGATCATGGCGGTGCTCGTGTCGGACATCCTGATCTTCGACATCTTTCAGCAGTTCGCGAAGTACTCCGGGACGAAGGTGACGAAGAAGCGGCTGGGCGAGCTGCTGGGGCACGTGGCCCGCGCGGCCAGCCTGACGATAAAGGGGGAATACAAGGAGATGGGGCTTTCGGTCAGGAACCTGACGGAGGAGACGTACGTCGAAGTGGTGGGGCTGAAGACGGGGGCCCTGTACGCGGCAGCCGCGGCGTCGGGGGCGCTGGCGGGAGGGGCAGGCCCGAAGGTGACGAAGGCCATGTACGATTTCGGGTACTGCCTGGGGATATCCTACCAGGTCAGGGACGACATCCTGGAC
>JAKAPW010000025.1:0-18813 GCA_021811935.1 archaeon
AGTAGGAGACGAGCGCGGCGCCGACAACGGCCACGGCTATCCCGAGCAGTGTCCTGGCCCGGAAGGTCTCGACGTCTCTGGCGAAGACCCTGGTCCACGCCACTATGAAGACGGGGTTCAGCTGGGTGATGGGGGCCGCGACGACCACCGAGACGAAGTCGAGCGCCGCAAAGCGGGAGGCCTGCGAAAACATCAGCAGCAGGGAGGAGAGCAGTATCGAAATCATGGTCCCCCTGCCCAGGCTCCTGGCCTCCCCTATCGACCTGGCCGGGTTGTAGAACACGGCTGTGAAGGCGGTGGCCGATATGTACGACACAAAGATGGCGGAAGCGGCGAAAGGATAGAGCGACAGGCCTGCCTGCAGCAGGACGAAGGTCCCCCCGTACAGGGCGCTGGCTGCCAGGGCGCTCCCGATCCCCGTCGTCGTCTTTCCCTTGCGCATGCTCGCCCCTATGCGCGCTTCTATGGTCGCGGCCCCTGCCATGACCAGGACCGCGCCCACCACTATCCCGGCGCTCAGGCTCTCTCCCGCGAAAAGGACACCGAAGAAGAAGGCGGAAACTATCGCCGCCGGGAGCAGCGCACCTGTCTGGTTGGCCCCGATGTTCTTTATCGCCGTATACACCAGGAACCTGCCGATCCCGAAGTTGAGCACCCCCACGGTGAGGAATATGGCGAGCTCGGCAGGGGACATGGCGAGCAGCTCCGCGGCCTGCCCCGAGGCCAGCATCATCAGGAAGCTGGCAAGGAGGCCGACGAGCGCGCTCCAGTAGTTCACCAGCCGCGCGTCGACGCTGGTCAGGGGCCTGCTCGAAAACGAGCGGCTAGCCCCGTTGAAGACGGCGGACGAAAGGGCCAGAAGCACGCCGAGCAGGACCCCGGACACGCGCATCCCCCGCTATAGGGTGATGCCTTTCAGGCGCCGAAGCGCGCCGCGCGGCCGGGATGGCAACTTCTTTGGAGCCCCGAAGTAGCATATTTCAATTTTCCGGCGGCGCAGTCGGCGTTTGAAACGCTTATATGACATATAAGGACGAGCGACTCCGTGTCCGCCGGGAACGCCTACTGGGAGCCCCTGGAGAGCTACGAGCCCGGGGTGCTGGTGGGCAGGCTCGAAGACGAACTTCGGCCCTACTTCGAATCCATCAGCCTGATAGTCAGGTCCTTCATAGAGAGGAACAAGGAGGACTTCGTCAAGACGCTCCCCTACCGCATCTACAACGAGAAGGCGGTGATCGACTTCTGCGCCCAGGACATGCTCGAGATGGGGAAGTCGCTCGGCCCGGACACCGACGTCTACGTCTTCATAGCCAGGCAGCTGGAGGACGAGGCCAAGCACTTCATGATGCTGAAGAGGGTCTACGAGAAGCTGTCCGGGCGCCCCTTTTCGCTCAGCTCGGTGAAGCCCGCCTACGCGCCGACGAAGTATGGGAGGCTGGTCCAGCAGGGAGAGGTGCTCAGGCGCGCGGCGAACAGGTACGCCGGGGAAGGGGCGGCGTATATCCCCGCCAAGCTGACGGCGGAGCTGGTAGGGGGAGAGATAGGCCGGGCGTACAACGTGATAGAGAAGGACGAATTCTTCCACAAGAGGCTGGGGCAGCTGGGGCTGGAGAGCTGGCTCACCTCGAAGGAGTCGTTCGAAAAGGTCAGGGAGACCATCGCCGAGCGGAGGTCGGCCAGCATGAGGATGTGGCTGGACATCTACGGCTTCAACAAGGAGGCGGTGGAGCTCTTCGAAGCCAACTACGGGGGCATCGAGTAGGCTACGGCTGCCGCGCGGCGGGACGCTTCTTCCACGCGACCGCCAGCGCCGACGCCAGCATCGCGACGGTGACCATGTCCGAGATGACGGGGTAGTTGTACCCGTACACCGCGGCTATGCGGCCGGGCGAAGCGACGGTGACCGAAAGGTTCGCCTGGTCCCCGGAGACTGCGCCGCTCCACCCCTTGAAGGAGTAGATGAACAGGGAGGGAGCCGTCAGGAGCGATACGGTGCCGTTCACCGGGACATATAGAATCTTCTCGCCGCCCCCGACGTGGCCCGTCGTCGAACCGTAGCTGTACCACACCGATCCCCCCGACCCGACTGAGACGAGCAGGCCCGGGTCGAACACGGCGGTCTCGTTGACGGGGCCGTCCACCGTGACGAGGCCCACGACCTGTGGCGACCAGCCTTCGAACCGCCACCCTGCGGCTGCGGTCGCCGACAGGTTGAGCTGCCGTGCGGCGTCGTACCATCCGCTCTGGGGCGACACCGTCCCGCCTTCCTTGGCGTTCACGCCCAGAGTCACGTAGTACTGGTGGACGTATGTCGGCGCGACCGTCGAAGGGGAGTCGGCCTTGCCGGACGTCCCGGCGCCACCCACCCACCTTTCGTCGGGCGTCCCCCCGGGCAGCGCCGAAGGGTAGGAATAGCCGCTCCCCGCATCGATCCACGCCTGGGACGGGGCCTGGACGGTCAGGGGTGCCCCGAACTCGACCGCGTCGACCGACGGGCCGGCGTAGCCCGTCCCTCCCCCGGCAACGGAATAGTTGAAGGTCAGGCGGTATTGGTGATAGTAGTCCAGCGACACCGTCTGGCCCTGGTCCGCGACCCCTTCGGTGGGCTGGTCCGTCTGCCACCTCTCGTCCGCGGAGGACCCGTTCAGCGTCGGCGCGACGCTCCAGGTGCTCCCCTGGTCCATGTAGTACGTCGTCGGGCCGAGCCCCAGTTGGCCGGTCTGGGCGGTGCCGCCGGCGACGTAGTGCAGGGCGGGAGGGGAGTATCCTGCGCCGCCCCCCGAGACGAGGTAGCTCATCGTGACCGCGACCAGCGCGGCGTTGCCTGTGATGAACCTGTAGGCGCTGGAATACTCCGTCGCCCCCTGGTACGAATACGCGTGGAGCGCGTCGGAGCCGCCGTAGGCGATCGGCCCAGGGGCCACGCCGTTGAACAGCGTGTTCCTTGAGCTGCAGCTCGAATCCAGGCACTGGAACTCGTCTATCCACATCCAGGCGGACGCGAGCGCGGTGGTGAAGTTGCTGTAGGTCACCGGCTGCTCGTTACCGTAGTACGCGTTGACGTGGTATTCCTCCGTCATGAGGCCCGTGAAGAAGCCTTCGGAGTTCGAGGTGGAGTAGGGGGACCCGGTGAAGCGCGTGGCCCCCTCCGCGGAGTAGCTGACCGACGCCTGCGCCCCGGTCGCCCAGTCGTGGGCGCGCATCGTTATGCTCCCGCCCGAGAAGGACAGGCTCAGGAGGACCGTGTCTCCCGAATTCACCGGCCCTGAAAACGCCACCGTGCCGCCACCGCCGGAGGACGGAAATATCGACGCGCCGCCCGGGTCGAACACTTCGTAGTTCATGTAGAAGCCGTCGGCGTGGCCGCCGCCGCTGTACGGCCAGTTCCAGGACAGCCCGACCTGGTACCAGTAACCGGCGTCCGACAGGCCGTTGAGCAGATACGCCGGCCCGTAGCCGTAGCTGTCGGACTGCTCCACGGCGGTGACGTTGTAGCTCATGTCCGCGAAATCCTGCGTGAAGGTCATGCCGAGCTGCTCGTCGTAGTTGGGGGCGGGGGACGTCCCCGCCAGCGGCCTGCCGACGGCCTTCTGCGCGGCCGCCACGAATGGATGCGACATGGCGGCCGGGGGGACCGGCCTCGCGACTCCGGGGAGGTCCGCCTGATGGCCGACGACGGCGGTGCTCAGCGCCAGGAGCAGGACGACGACGAGCGCCTTCATGTAGACCGCGGCGTCGCGTCTTTTAATTAACGTGGCTGAGAAAACGACGGCCGTCCGTGTTCGTCCCCTGCGGCATCCAAGCTTATATAAAACGCTAGGGCCCGCCTTCTATGTGAAGCCCAGGGTCGCCGTCTTCTCGGGGCCGACCGCGACGGTGAGCAACTCCCCCCCTCTGGTGACGGGCAACAAGGGAAGGCTGCGGGGGGAAAGGACGGCCGGAAGCGGGTCCGACCACCTTGTCCCCCAGTTCCTCTATGAGCCGGTGACGGTGAAGATAAGGAAGTTCAGCGCCCATCCGCTGGAGGCGGACGCGGCCGAAATGTACCACGACGACGGGAAGGAGTACTATGAGGTGACCCTCTCTCCGGAGGACGGCCCCTACCCGCTGCCCTACGTGGCCAGGCGGGCGGACGGCTCCGGGGACGGCGCCCCTTTCGAAGCTGCCGACCTCAACGACGCCGGCATGAACTTCGGGGGAAGGCAGACGTTCTACCCCGACGCCTCCCGCATCTTCATGGAGATAGACAGGACGGTGCACGGGCGCAGGGCGGACGGCGAGGGCGGCCCCCTGTCCAGGAGGGCGGAGTACGACTTCATCAGGGTCCTTCCCCCCGGGGGCTACACCAAGAAGGGAGAGGTGGCGGGGAGGGACTTCTTCCCGTACCGGCCCGAAGGGTGGAAGAAGCGCCCCAGGGCAATGGACCTTGCACGCGTCGCGAACGCTCTGCAGGGTGGCCTGGCGTCGGGCCTGTACGCCGGCTGCCTCTGGCTCGAAGGGACGCCCAGCCTGGAGGAGACCCTGTACTGGGCGAGCCTGCTCGTCGACACCGAGCTGCCCATAGCCGGCGTCTCGTCCCAGCGGCCTCACGGCGTGCTGTCCAACGACGGCGACCAGAACATAATAGACGCCGTCGACTACGTCGTCTCCGGCAAGGGTGCGGAGATGGGCGCGGTCGGCATCATAGACGGACAGATATTTTCCGCCAGGGCGCTGACCAAGACCGACGCGCGCCCGGGCGGGTACAAAGCGAGCGGTGGGCACGGAGGCGTCCTGGGCTCGGTGAAGAACGGAGAGGTCGCGGTGTGGTACAGGCCCAACTACAGGCATACGCACTCCTCGGAAGTCAGCCTTCCCAGGCTCCCCGACGCGCTCGAATTCGAAGACTCCGGGCCGGCGAGCGGGCCGCGCACGCTCAGGGTGAAGGGTCCCGACGGGACGCTCAGGGCAGAAGTGATACCGCGGATCTACATCGTCAAGCACACGGTCTACATGGAGGACGACGACGATCCTGGCAGGGAGGTCGAGATACTGGCAAGGGTCGAGCGGGCGCTCCAGGAACGGCGGGGCGAAAATTCCCCGAGGCTCCACGGCTTCGTGCTGGAGGGGCTGGTGGCCTCCGGCGACGGCTCGATATCGCAGAAGAAGGCGCTGGACATGGCAGCGCTGAACGGCATGCCTGTGGTCCGGGTCTACAGGAACGACCCGGGCGGGCGGGTGCCGAGCAACGCGGACGACCTGGCCGTGGAGGGGAGCAACCTGTCGTCCGTCAAGGCGAGGCTGCTGCTGATGGCGTCGATGCTGAAGCTGGGCAGGCTCCCGACGGCCCGCGACCCCAAGAATCCGACCTCGAAGGACCTGGAGCGGGCCAGGGAGAAGATATCCGAATTCCAGAAGATATTCGATTCCCACTGACACGGGGTTCCGTTCCGGCCACCGTCCGTCCCATGCATTTCGCGCTCGTCTTCTTCCCCCCGGTCCTGCCCACCGCCGTGGCGGCCTCCCGGGCCAGTCATGTCATGGAGTAAAGCCCCGCCTCCGGGCGTGCGAAAGCGACGACTCCGGCGCAACCGCGCCGCTAGCCTGCGGCCTTGAAGATCGGGACGAGCACCATACCGCCGTAGGCAACCAGCCCGGCGAGGAGTGCGATGAACAGTATGATGAGCAGCAGCTTGGCATCCGAATATCTGTCCGACTTTTCTGTCATTCCGGGCAGCGTCGGCCGGGCGGCGTCCACTTAAGCCTACCTTCGTTTTTCCTGCGCTCACCTGGACGCGCAGAAGCCGGCCACCACCGAGTTGAAATCGTCGGTCCTGTCCAGCATCGGTATGTGCCCGCAGCGGTCGAAGACGTGGAGGTCCGCCGAAGGCACCAGCTCGAAGAGCTTCAGCCCCCTGAACAGGGGGGCGAAGGGGTCCTGCCTCCCCCAGACGATCAGGACGGGCATCCTGAGCGACGGAAGCCGGCCGGACAGGTCCATCCTGGCCCTCTCATCCATGCTCTCCGACAGCTTCCCCCTGGCGGTCGCGCATTCCACGTTCCCTTCGACGCAGGCGATGCCGACCTTCTCCTTCACCAATTCGTCCGTCGCCAGCGCCTTGTTGAAGAGGAGCCCTTCGTAGTGCCGCCTGATGTACTCCGGGGTCGCCCGCGGGTTGTGCACCATCTCCATGAGCGGGGAGACCTTTCCGTCCTGCCCGAAGTTGCCCATGGGGGCGGCGGTCCCGCTGTCGCAGATGACCAGCGTCCGCGCACTTGCGGGGCGTTCCAGGGCGAGCCGCGCGGCGAGGTACCCCCCCTGCGAGTGCCCCACCAGGTGGGCGCCGGAGACGCCCATCGCCTGCACGAAGCCGGACGCGTGGCGCACCCTCGCGTCGAGGCCGAAGTCCCCCTTTGGCTTGTCCGTGTGTCCCAGCCCCAGCTGGTCGAAGGCGAACACGTGGAAGCGTTTCGAGAGGGAGCCAAAGCAGGGGGCCCAGTCCTCCGCCGCGCCCGCCACCCCGCCGCCGTGGAACAGGACCATCGGGGGGCCCCGGCCGGCTTCGAAGTACCTCGTCTTCGCGCCGTCCACGACCACGGTGCGCGGGCGCTCCACCTGCCGCGCTTCGGGCAGGGCCGATTTAAGCCTTGGTCGGCGCCGCGCGGCCGACGATGCCCGAGGCTGGGCGGCCGTTTATTGTATAAAAAACGGGAGTGCCGGGCTACGGCGTCCACTTCGCGAAGCCGACCAGGTGACCCGGCACGGCGTTGACCCCTATGTACAGCGCCAGCAGTCCGGCCACCAGAAAGATGACCATGGGCAGGATAAGGACAAGCGAGCTGCTTCCGACGTGCCCTCCGATTCGTCCGACGCCCCCGGCGGCGTGTATCAGCGGCGGGGTAGTCTGAGGGATCGGAGAGGGCTCGGCCACCTTGGCGCGGTCAAGGAACAGGGCGAAGGGATACGTGACGACGCCCGCGAGCCCCCAAATAGCGTAGAGAGCCAGCAGCACGCCCGGTTCCCTCGTCATGCCTGCCGCGAAGCCTGCGTTGCCGTAGTACATCGTGACGGCGCCGAAGATCAGCGTGGCGAAGCCCGCGTATTCCAGCTTGTAGTTGAACCTGAAGAGCAGGGAGAAGGTCATCAGTATGATACCGAAGACGGTGTACGGGTCGTAGAACAGTATGTTGTATGAGCTCGGGAGGGGCCACGTCAGCTGCCCCCACATTCCGGTGACGAACGCGTAGATCCCTGTGAAGAGCAGCGGCAGCCACACCCCCTGCAGGACGCTCCCGATTCCCTCGCCCCTCCGGACGTGCATAAGCACCCGGAAGGTGAGGTAGAAGAGGAGTATCCCCGTTATGCCCAGCACGGACAGCTGCAGCGCCAGCGGGTCGATGAACAGAGCCAATTTCTATCTGACACCTCCGGGTTACAATGGGGTGGCGAAAATTATTAAATACGCCTGTACGATTGTAAGAAATTGGAGGGTTTGGCCAGCAATCGCTCGCAACGGCCGAACCCGTGCCGCAGATGTCTACACCTGTACAGAACGCTACAAGTAGCAGCGAGGCGTTAAGTTCTCTGGTCTTGTGCGGTGGCCACCGGCGACCCGAGAGTCAGGCGGCAGGTCATATCGGCAGTGAGGAAGAACGTCGCCAGCTTCAGGAGGCTGATCGGGATAAGGACGGTCGCCGTGGCCAAGTCCGGCGCCAAGGTCGTGGCCGGGTTCGTCGAAACCTTCTGCCCCTACGACAGGCAGCTGACCGTTTCGGATTTCGAGCTTCTCCTGGAGCCGAACGGCAGCGTCAGATCCCTGCTCGTAGGCGGGAAAGCCGTGGTGGGGGACGAAAGGCCCCGCAGGGCTCGAAGGCAGGTCTCCTACCGATAGTATTCCCGGAAACGCATCTCGTGATAGTCGTCGCTCTTCGACGCGACCAGGAAGGCCAGGTCCAGTATGCCGGCGGCCTGCAGCGCTATCCCCACGAGGAAATTGACCGCCGGATACGCGAACAGAAGGATGGTGCCGGTCGCGAGGACCGCGCCGCCGCGCGCGGCGTTCAGCACTGCCCGGTGGTCGAAGAGACTGGCGTCCTCCCCCTCCCACAGGCTCCTGCACTCCATGCATTCGTATCGCACCCGCTCGGCCTGCGACGGTAGCCTGTCCTTCCTCAGCCTGCCGCCGCCGCAGCTCGGACACCGCTGCCCCATCAGGCCTGGACCTGCCCGGGGAAGATTTGAACTTTGCGCGCACCTGTGCATATGTGCGAGCACCCGCTTTCGGCGGTACACATGTGGATAAATAGGTGCGAAGCCCATCATTCAACGCCATGGCAAGGACGAACATATCGGTCGACCGGGCGGTCTTCGAACAGTTCGCCGGCGTGGCCCGGAAACAGGACAAGAGCCTGTTCGCCTTCGCCAACGAGATACTCTCGACGCTCGCGGGCATCTACTCGGAGGGGGGAGACGTCAGGGAGCTTCACAGGCTCTGGCAGTCCTTCTCGTTGATCAAGAACTACGTCGACGTGCTGACCCTTCCGTCCGACTTCGTCGACGAGATGATCCGCAGGCTCTACGCTTCGGACAGGGAGGGGACGCTCAGGATGTTCGGCGACCTGGGGAAGCAGCTCGTGGGCGTGCTCAAGATGGTCGCCCCGGACATGGACAGGCTTACGGAGATGGCGCAGGAGTTCATCGTGCTGCTGCCCGTGAAGACGTTCAGGGTCAGCAGGAGGGAGGGAGGGGAGATACAGGTGGACATCATAGGCGCATGGAGGAAGGTCGAGAGCGCGGAATGCACGGCCGAATTCGTCAGGTCCCTGCTCTCGGGCTACGGGTTCGACGTGTCCGCCATGGAGACCATGGTGGGGCTGGTCAGGCTGAAGGCCACGAGCAGGGAAACGACGCCCGCCGGTTTGCCTGTCGCCTGAAGGCCCCGGCCGAGGACCGACTCTTCGGACTGCCCCGCGGACTCGACGAGGCGATTCGCCATTCTCGCCTCTCCGGCGGCCCGCGCGCGCACCCTCCGACCCCGGCGCTCCACCAGACGGCCAGTCCCGTCGGGGCACCGGTCCGCAGAAACGCGTATATCAAGAGCGGACCCGTCGCTCCCTGCCCGAGGTATGGGAGCATGGACGGCGAAGACGGAAGCGGGCGGTCCGGGCCGGCTGCCGCCGCGCCTCGCCAGCAGCGGCCGGAGACACGGCTCACTGCTCTGTTCGTAGCCACGGCCGTCGTCCTTGGGCTCGTCGGAAGCGCGATAGGCTCCCTCGCCCTCGCCGACCTCTCCGGGGTGCCGATTCCGCAGGGACCGTCGCTCTTCGCAGCCCATCCCTACCTCCAGCTCGACGGCTTCATAGCGGAATTCGTGGTCGGCGTCGCCTATTCACTGACGCCGCGCTTCAAGGTGGGCCGCCTGCCGAGCGTCTTCCTCGGATACGTGGTCTACGCCCTCCTGACTTCCGCGAACCTTTTCCACATCGTGTCAGCCACGAGCGGCCGGGCGGGGTTCCCCGACGCCCTGGCGTCCGCATTGACGCTCCTCGGGTCCCTCCTGTTCGCCTATCAGGTCTTCAAGCTCGTCGGGCGGGCCGCCGGCGGATTCCCGGAGGCGGACCCCATGATGATGCTGTCGTCCGCGTCGCTCGTGCTGGCCTCGCTCCTTCCCGTATTCGGACCTGCTGCGGCGAATGACGCCTTCTCACCCGGACCCTTGCTTCTGATCCTGCTCGGATTCGCCGGTTCGGAGATATACGCCGTCCAGATTCGCTCCGTGAGCTTCAGGCAGTGCGACTACAGGAAGAGGGCGGCACGGCTGGCCTCCGCATTCCAGGCGTCTGCCGTCGCGTCGACCTTCCTGGCCGCGGTCTTCCCGTCCCAGGCCCTTTCGGTTCTGGGCGCGGTCCTGTTCTTTGCGGCGTCGGTCGGTGTCTTGGTCACGATAAAGATCCTCGAACTGGCGCATCCCCTGATGTTCAGGCCCTCGATGACCAGGACGCACTTCAGCATCATGCGCTATAACGAGGCCTGCCTGCTCTCCGCGGCCGCCTGGCTGCTCCTGGGGGGCGCCATGGGCGTCGCGTGGGTCTGGTCCGGCACCGACGCGTTCTTCGTCATGGATTCGTTCATCCACTCCGTCGCGATCGGGTTCGTCGGGTCGAACATAATCTGCTTCGGCCCCATGCTCCTGCCCGGCCTCCTGGGAAGGAGGGGGCCCGTCACCGGGCTTTCGTATGGTCCGATGGCCCTCCTCGACGCCGGCGTTCTGATCAGGTTGGCGGGGGATGTCCAGAGCCTTTGGACGCCGAGCCTCCCGGTATGGGAATCGCTTTCCGGCCCGGCCGTGATGGCTGCGATGGTATGGTTCCTGGTGATGTTGAGGGGTGTGGGAAGGCGACCCTCGGGGCAGGCCATCGCTTCCGCAAGGGACGCGGCCGAGGTCAGGCTGACCGTAGTGGGGAGGAAGACGGGCAGGGAGATATCGATGCCGCTCTGGTTCGTGGAGAGAGACGGCGCGGTCTGCCTCCTTCCGGGGCGCGGGCGGTCGACCCAGTGGTACAGGAACCTGCTCGCGAATCCCGCCGCGAAGCTCTCCGTCGGAGGGGTCACCCTTGCCGGAACCGCGCGGCCGGTGCCCCGGGAGGACAGGGTCCGGGCCATAGCAGGCCTGTTCAGGGACAAGTATGGCGACAGGAACTACAGGAATTACTACGGAGACCGCGTCGACGTCGCGGTGGAGTTCGTCCCGGCCTAGCGCGACGCCTTCCCGCCCGGGGGGCATTCGGCGTCCGACCCGCGCGCCTTTCCGGGGACGCCCGTGCCGGTCATTCGGCCTTTGACGCCCTTCGCCCTATCGCGGCGAGCAGCAGGCCAAGCCAGAACTCCGCGTGTCCGACGACGGACAGCAGTCCGCCGCTGAATATCGCGTATCCCAGCCCCACGGCCAGGCCGATGAACCCGGCTCCCCCGCCCAGCATCACCAGGAGCTTGCCGAGCGTCACGCGTCCGCGCATCATCAGCATTCCGCCGGCCATGATAGTGATCCCGCCGAGGCCCATGAGCAGAAGCAACGTGTCGGCGACGAGCGTGGCGGCTTCCTGTGCCAGTTGAGGGAGAAACGAGAGGAACTTGGTCTGGAGGAGACCGATTATTTCGTACGTGAACCCGTGGAAGTCGACACCGCTAGCCAGCACCATCGCTCCGCCCAGCATCGCAAGCCCGCCGGCCGCCCGGGTCCTGGATCGCGCCATCGTGGAGCGCCTGTACCAGGTTCGCACAGGCGTATAGATTTTTCATCGGTTCGCCCCGTGCAAGGAGCCCCCTTTTGCGCGTGCACAGCCACGCCCACCCGAGCCCGGCGGGACGATATATCCGCCGTTCAACCGGGACGGCCCTGACGCCGATGATTGGTTCCGCGGGATATTCCTGCAGAGTTATAACTATCAATCTGCCGCTGCATGTTGCTTGCTATGACATGCTCAGCCCGTCACGATGCAGCGCCAGCGGGTCCGAAAGCGGAAGGGGTCAATCGTCCATGGACGATGAGAAGATAGGCCTGTTCGCGTTTGCCAGGTGGGGAGCGGGCGGCCTGCTCATCGTTTCAGTGCTTACGGCTCTGGCCGCAGCATTTCTTTTGGAATGGGTGGATTATCATTTCCTCCCGGGCCTCGGCCTGTCCCTCCTCTTCTTCCTTGCGGACGGCGCGATAGTCCTTGTAAAGCTGTCGGAGGAGTTGCATCCGATGAGGTACGTTGACGAAGAGGTCGTCGGCAAGCGCGGCATCATCATCAAGAGAATCGAGGGCGAGATGGAAGCAGGAGTAGTCAGGGTGGGTACGCAGAGCTGGTCGGCGAAAAGCCCCACTCCGATAGAGGAGGGCGGGGCGGTAGTCGTGCTGCGGAGGGAAGGTCCGTACGTCTGGGTTGCACCGGCGTCCGAAGGGCGGCGGGATGCGTCCTGAACTGCCCGAATCGATGCAGTGCCCGGCGGATATCGCCGCGTGAAGTTCGATCTGTTTGATGCGCTTCGGGTGGCCCAAGTGCCCATCCGGTTGAACTGCTCCGGCCTTGCGCTGCATGACCGTCCGAAGTTCCCGCCCGGAAGCCCCCGGTTGTCCTTATGGGCTCTCGTCCGACCGGTTCCGTGGTTCTATCTGGTCCACCCTGTCTTATTCCCCTTTCCGATGTTGGTCGCAACACCGGAGGAGGCGGGCTGTCCCGACCCGCCATTGAACGGCACGAACGAACTAGCGCCAAAGTTTTCGAAAAACGCGTATATAACATGCTTCTGGCATGCCGCCTTTGGTGACTGACGGTCGACCATCGTATCGGCTAAGGAAAGAATAACGGCTCTCCGCGTCTTCTTGGCTGTCGTAAGCATCGGCATCGTAGCATATGTCCTGAACATATGGATAAACTGGACCGTCCTCGAGCACATGTACGCCGTCAAGGCCGGGCTCAACTGGTTCGACGTGATCTTCTACCACGGGTTCACCTTCTATGTCGCGGCCGCGTTGGCATTGATCGTCGTGAACCCAGTGCCTGGCGGCAGTGACCTGTTCTCCATGTTCGCCGCCCTGTCGGTCAAGCTCCGGAGCATGAACCTCGGGTTCGCCGACCGCTATCAGGACTTCAGGTTCTTCAGCGGCTCCCAGTCCGCACCTTCCTCGCAACCGGAAAAGTTCAGGCTGCCCCTCAGGCTGTGGGCTGCGTGGCAGGTCGTCAAGTACGTAGTGGCATTTTTCGTCATAGTCGGGCTCGGCGGTCTTCCATTCTTCGGGAACCTCGTAATGCCTGTCCTCATGGCCACGCAGGGGTACGGCTCTTGGGCGCTCGTCCCAAGGATATTAGGGCTTCCCACTTCGTTCGCGTCATCCAGCCAGCTGATAACGCTGATGCCCACGATGCAGGTGCAGTATTTTATCGTTTATGCGATCGCCGCGGGCGTGCTGACCGTGGTCGCGGTCAGACTTTTTCTGAGGTTCGCCAAGGACTTCGCGACTCAGAGCGGGAACGGGTGGATAAGGGATGCAATACTCATCTTCAGCTGCGTCCTTGCGATTTCGATACTCGGTGCCTCCTACTGGGGGATGAACGCGGAAACGCCCTATGCATACGGCATCCTCTGGACGCTCTTCGCGGCGACCATCTTGGGCTGGTTCTACTTCCGGCTCTCCGGGAAGGGGTTGATACCCATATCGGGAACGAGGAGGCGGGTCGTCATGGTCGCATCCCTCCTTCTTGTCGCCGTGCTGGTGGTCAACATCGGCGCGTCCGTCTTCATATACTTCAACTGGAACAACAGGTGGCCCACCTATGAGTGGACGCCCCTTATCCAGAAGCAGATAGGCGTCACCGACTGGGCCTCGGGGGTGCAGAACCTGACCATCAGGCCGCTCAGCGACCTCCCACAGGGCAACACCAGCAACACGCTTTCGCTCGTCAGACAATGGGGGCAGAGTCAGGCCTACGACACAATGACCAAGGAGATAGGGGCGTACAACTGGATGGCCCCCGCCAGTTCCCAGATAGTCTTCGTGAACAACACAGAATACTGGGTCGCGCCGACCACCATAATCTATCCCACGACCAACTGGATCAATTCGCATCTGATATACACCCATTCGGACAGGATGATGGTCATAAACACGCACAGCGGTAAGCAGGTGACCGCGCAGCAGGCGCTCGGCGCGCCCGACCCGCTCATCTACTATGGGGAAGGGCCGTCGTTCAGCAACAACGTGTACGTCCACATAGGCGGCTACAATGAGATAGCAAACCAAAGCTACCCGGGGCAGCCGGATTATACTCTTTCTGGCTTTGAGAGGATGCTCTGGTTCTCCCTGAGGGGGCAGATGGGCTTCGCCTTCTCACCCCCCCAGAACTCGATCGACATGCTCTTCAACAGGAACATATTGAACAGGGTCGGCGACGTCCTGATCAACGGCCTGCAGGTGGATCCCCAGGCGTACATAGTGACCAACGGAACCCAGCTGTTTTACGCCGTCCAGGTCTACATCAGCTATCCGATGAACTCCGGCTTTTCCGCCAGCCCGTACCTCCGGTTCTTCGGCGTCGTGCTGGTCAATCCTACGGACGGGTCAATGGTCGGTTACACGGTGCCGAACCAGAACTACAGCGACAGCTTCCTGATGAACTTCTATGAAAACTACTACCACTGGCAGCCGGCCCCGGCGTGGTTGGTCCCCCAGCTCAGATACCCGAACGCTCTGATGGGAGAGCAGGGCATCGCTGGCCAGCTCACCTACAACTTCTTCTACCATGTGACCGACCCATACGTGTGGAGGTCCGGCTCGGGCTTCTACACCGCTCCCCCGGACGCGGCCGGAAACCCGAGCCCCGTCCTGTACCTGACCTACACGGTGGGTAACAGGTCGTCCTTCGTGGCCCTGCAGGAAGTGGAATATCAGAATTCGGCCAGCAAGAACCTTGCAGGCATATACATCGTCGACGGCGGAAGCAAGCTAGGACAGATGTACCTGTATCAGACGCCTTCGAACATAACGAGCACCCTCGTGGGCCCTTCCGCCGCCCTGCAGGCGCTCAACATAAACCCGCAGGTCAGGACGCAGCTCACCCTGCTCCCCAACTATCAGATAGGGAATACGCTGCTCTACATCATAAACGGGCAGCTCTTCTACTTTGTCCCTGTCTACACCAACCCCGGCCAGAGCGCGGTCATAGTCCAGATGCCCTTCGTCGCGGCGATCAATCCCTACAGTGGCAACGTATCCATCGGCGGCAGCGCGGCAAAGGCCTATTACTCGCTGCTCGGGCAACAGACGCCGGTCACACCGGCGACAACGAACGTCTCGACTGCATACTTAATGCGGAACGTAACTTCGCTCTTCCAACATAATGGACTGCGAGTCCTCAACGCTACAAGGGTGGGCGCCAACGCATGGGTCCCGGTGGGAAACGTGACATACTCTTCACCCGCAAGCTGGCCAGGAGTGTCCGCGACACTATCATCCTTCGTGAACAGCTACGCCGCGCCGTTCAACGCAAGCATAGTGCTTGCCCTCCCTGCGGGAAACAACTCCTATTACTACGGCATACTGGTGCCGGAGCAGTCCACACAGCAGCCTTCGTCCACCATCCTGGTCTTCTACTACATGGAGGTGAGGTACTGATTCATGCAGCGCAAGCAGCAGACCCGTGGGCTGATCTCTGCCCTGCTCTTCCTTCTGATATTCCTGGTCCCCCTGTTCCTGTCCCTGGGTTCCTCCGGCTCGTCGAGTTCCGCCCCGCCGACCCAGACTTCCCTCGTGTCGCCGTACCATACCACGGACGCGCGGATAGTCTTCGACTCCTTCGCCGGTCTGGCCGCTTTGGTCCTCCTGCTCTCTATCCCCGTGCTCCTATTCATCTTTGACAGGGAAAAGAAATCGAAGATGCGGTGACCCGCAGGACGGGAAGGGATAACCCCCTCGAAAGACTCCCGGTGGCGGCGTGTTTCTCTGATCTCGGGACGCAGCACGCGAAGCACGTCTCCGGACGAAGTCACGCCGATGCCTTGTCCGTCCAGACGCGCTTGCCATGCTTCACCAGACTCACGCGACCGCTCGGCTGGCTCCGCCTCGGTTGCGTCCTTGGGCGAGACGGCGGGCTTCTTCCAGGCGCGTCCACCAACTCCCATGCTGCCTGTGCGCGGACGCCGGGACATGAAGACAATTGGACTGTGCCGACCTTCAGAGGAATCCCGACTTCGATATCCCGAAGCCGTTGGCTCCTTATAAGATGTCGAGTCGAAGTACTGGTGCTCCGGCCGGGATTTGAACCCGGGTTATCGACTCGAGAGGCCGAGATACTTGACCGGACTTTCAGCCCCTGCCCTGAGAGCGAGGTATACTACCGGAGCACCGGGAATGCCCAAATTGGGATTGTATTTTAATCTTGTTGCCCGGTCAGCGCTCAAGGAACGTCTTGACGGCCAGTTTGACGTCGGTGGCTTTGACGGTCCTCCTCCCGGCGTGGTCCGCCATCTCCACAGCCTTCTGTCCTATCTTCACGCCTATCTCTTCGAGGGCCGCCCTGAATTCGGTCACCGCGTCGTCTCCCACCCTCTCCGCCCCGGCCTTCTTCAGCACCCTGTATATCCCCGCGGAGCCGAACTCGCTTTCACTCATCGCCGTTCGGCTACCGTATATATCCCTCCTTCTTAAATTTCTCCCGGGATGAGCACGCTGGTCGACGCGCACATGCACCCCTCGCCCGGCCTGGAGGGCACGCTCCGCGACGCCCTGGACAAGGGCCTAAGGCTGGTGCTCAACATCACCAGGCCGGCGGAATTCGAGCCCACCCGGGCGGCCGTCGCGAAGTTCAGGCAGGTCGCCTTTCTGTTCGCCGGCCTGCACCCCAACGAAGCGCAGGCGGAGCTGGAGAGGACGCTCGCCATGGTCCGCAGGGAGGCGGCGTCCGTGGACGGGATAGGCGAGATAGGGCTGGACGGCGCCACCTACGCCCCAGCGCAGCTCCTTTCCTTCACGAAGCAGCTGGAGCTGGCGGAGGAGCTCGGAAAGCCGGTCTCCGTGCACAGCAGGGGCAAGGTCGGGGAAGTACTCTCCACGCTTGCGAGCTACGGTGTGCGCTCCGTGCTGCTGCACTGGTTCGACGGGTCGGAGCGGGAGCTGGAGGAGGCCTGCGGACGAGGTTATTTCGTCTCCTTCGGCCCGGCGGTCCTGTACTCGCGCAGGCTCGCGAGGCTGGCGTCCCGCTGCGGGGAGGCTAGCATCCTCACCGAAACGGACGCGCCCGTCAGGTTCGGCGCCTGCTTCGAAGGGAGGGAGTCCTCCCCCGACCTCATCCCGAGCGTCGTCTTCGCCCTGGCGCGGATCAGGCGGTGCCCGCCCCTCGACCTGGAGAAGTCCGTCGCCGGCAACGCCTCCCGGTTCCTCGGCGGCAGACCAGAACGCTTTTAAAAGGAACGTATGACCCTCTCTCAGGAGAAGAACGCTTGGACAGGGTGCGGCGGCTCGCCATGCAGATGATAAACGGATACCCCACCAAGTTCTCGGTGGACTACGAAGCCAACAAGAAGGTGCTATCCGACCTCGCCATCTTCAGGGTGAAGGGGCTCAGGAACGAGGTGGTCGGGTACATAACGCGCTACTACAAGATGCGGGAGGCGGAGGCGCAGCCGCAGGACGAAGAAGAGCCGCAGGTGGCGGAGGAGACGGAGGCCCCCGCTCCGAGTTGAGCTCCAGCCGCGTAATACTCCACGAAGGCTTCCGTCTCGAGCTTTCAATATTGCCGTTGTCGCTGGTCAGGCCCCACGAGGAGGTCGTCCCGGCGGCCGTGGCCGACCTCGCCTCCACGATGTCTTCTGCCGGCGTCCAGCGCGACCCCATAATCGCCGACTCCGCCACGCACGTGATACTGGACGGAATGCACAGGTCCAACGCACTGAAAAGGCTGGGGGCGAAGTCCGCACTCGTATGCGAAGTCGACTACGCCGAGGAAAGGGTCCTTCTGGGGAGGTGGCTGAGGTCCGTGAAGGTCCACGGGGGGCTCTCCGGGCTGCTGCCGAAGGGGCTCGGGATGGAGGAGGGCCGGGACCGGGACGGTGCCATGGGGCTGGTTGACGACGGGGAGGCACAGGCGGCCCTGCTTTCCGGCGGCCGGGGCTTCCTTCCGAAGCGTATCGGTCCGGCCGGGCCATGGGACACGGTCCGGGCCCTGGACGGCTTCGCCGCCTCCTTTGGCTGCCCGCTGCGCGTCATAGGGGAGGAGGAGGTGGCGGGCGCTCTCGGGGCGGGGGAGAGCGTCCTCTACGTCCGGCCGCCGACCAAGCGGGACGTCCTGCGCGCCGGGGAGACAGGCCCGCTCCTCCCCCCCAAGAGCACCAGGCACTCGATGCCCGCCAGGCCGGCGGGGTTGCCCCTGCCCCTGAGCTGGCTGATGGCAGAGTGGGGGGGGCAGGAGAGGCTGGAGGAGTTCATGAAGGCCAGGAGCCCGAGGCTGGTCCCCTCGGGAAGGAAGCACGACGGCGCGGTCTATCTCTTCACGTGACGGCTCAGACGCTCTTCCTGTCGATGAAGCCCAGCCTCCTCCCCCTCCCCTCCGCGGCCCTGTACGCCGCCGCGCCGAGCGCGAACAGCAGCACCCCTCCGGCAAGGGCATATGCCAGGTGAGGCAGGTACGCCGAAAGGGAGCCGTAGACGAGCGCGTCCCTGGCCGCGGCTATGAACTGGGTGAACGGGAGGAACTCCGCGGCGGACGAAAGCGGCCAGGGCAGCATGGTCACCGGGAAGAGCGCGCCGGAGAATATCATCAGCAGCCCCGACACGTAGCTGGGCAGCGCCCATTCGAACTTGCTGGCGAAGATCGTGTATCCCCCGAGCAGGAACCCCAGACCCATCGTCCCGGGGATGTTGAGGACCATCGCCACGGCGAGCATGAGCGCCGAGGCGGGTGTGAAGGCGACCTGGACATGCGTTGCGAGGACGTCGGCGACGAAGGCATAGGCGACCAGGAGCGAGACGAGCGAGGTCACAGCCGAGGTGCAGAACGAGGCGAGGCACCTGCCCGCCAGGTACGGCAGGGCGGACCCCGGGGAGATGTAAACGTGTGTGAAAACGTTGGTCCACTTCCCCTCGGATATGGCCATCGGCTGGACGGACGAGTACACGGCCACGTGGGAGTACATCGCCGCGCCGACGAGGACGAACGCCATCCTCTCGGCGTCGAAGGTGCCGGCCACCGTCGCCCCCAGCCAGTAGATCAGCGCCACGGTCATCACAGAGCCGATCGGCGCCACGGTCTTGACGGCCAGCCCCCCGGCTGCGTTGGTCCACCCCAGGTCCCTCTGCC
>JAKAPW010000025.1:18823-19527 GCA_021811935.1 archaeon
CCGTGCGCGCGCTCAGCCTGCTCAAGCCTGCCTCACCAGGAGCGTCCCTCTGCGCCTCCCCTTCTCTTCGAAGAGCTTCAGCGACCTGAGCGCCGCGAAGAGGAGGACGACGGCCATCGCTGCAAGCGCCAGCAGGTAGGGGTAGATGTCGGCGACGCCCTGGCCGAAGAAGAGCGTCATCCTGAGCGCATACATCCCCACGGTGAGCGGTATCAGCGAAACGGCCGCCTGGAGGCCGACCGGGAAGGGGGAGAACCTTCCTATGGTGGGGAAGTAGACGCCGGAGAGCATCGCCACCGGGTCGTGCAGCGCCTCGTTCATCGACTCCGCCTCCCTCCCGTACGCCAGGTAGACGGAGGAAAGCACCATCCCGAACGAATAGAGGGACGAGAGCGTCAGCGCGAACGTCAGCCCCACGGCCGCCCACGAAGGGCTGATGGGCGGGGAGAAGAAGAGCCATCCGCAGAACGTCACAAGGGCGGCCGAAGGCAGGGTGCCCACTATGCCGCCGACTATGTTATCCTGAAATCATTTCCTCCCTCTGTGCTCAAGAGAGTCCGCAACCTGGTGAGGACGTCTATACTGGGAGAGTTCTGGAGGGGCGTCTGGAGCAGGTATGGGACAGGAATGCTGGACCAGACGCAGGTCGAGTGGATCATCAAGGCAAAGAACGAGGGCATGAGGAACGAGGGAATCGCCCGAGC
>JAKAPW010000089.1 GCA_021811935.1 archaeon
CGGCCTTTGCCCCGAGGGTCGAAGCGGGTTCACTCTCCATTTGCGACGAGTTCATCGATGCGTTTGCCGGGAAGCTTGACGACAAGCCTCACTCCGCAGGACAGGAACGCGAACAGCTTGCCCCCCATGTAGAGCCCCGATGAGCCAAACCCCCTCTTCCCGACCGGCTGGACCACCCCCGGCTTCTTGAGCAAGGTCTGTGTATAGCTCGTCAGGGCTCTTCATATTGGTCGCCGACCTTCAAGACCAGTTTAAGAGGGGAAGTGAACCCGTAGGCCCGAAAATTCATGCCCCGGCCGGGATTCCGGCCTGCAGATGCGGGTTTAAGCGTCCGCCCTAGTAGAGTGTGGTAAGAGACCAGACGGAACACCCTAGCCAAGATGCTGCGCTCCTGTTGCATGGGAAGGCCATCAGACAAACGGGGCGGTAGTCAGCCCTCTTCAAGTTAAAAACAGGGGATGTATCTGGCGTGGTCAGGGAATTGCCACATCTCTCTGGGGACAAGCCCCTACGAATCTCCTGGAAAAAGGTGGTAGCCTTCAGACTCTCTAGGCACCATCTCTCCAAAAAAACCCCTGCGGCCGGAGTCACTTCGGCGGCTTCTGACATGGCGGGGGCACAGGCGCAGGTGCTTTCCGCAGGGGTGATGTCGATTTGGGCAAGGATCAAAGGGGTCACAGCAGAGAGTATCGAAGCAGCGCTTTGGAGGGAGCGAACCCTGGTGAGAGCCTGGGCTATGAGAAGGACGATGTTCCTCCTGCCCTCAGACCAGTTGGCCATCTTCGCGAGGGGGACGTCGAGAAGGTCCGAATACAATTTGGCTTGGGCATACTCGCGCGCAGCCTCAAGACAGCAGCTCGACAGGTTGCTCGATGACACCCTGGAGATCCTGGACATGCCTCGCATGCGAAGCGAACTCGCGGAGGGACTGAAGGCACGGGGTTACAGACTGAAATCCAAGGCGGGCGGTGGCTGGGGAGACAGTAGGGCCGTGCCGCACGTCGAGCTGGACGGCATCTCGCCGTCTGTCGGGTTCCTCCTCCACCTAGTCGACGCCAGGGGTGTCATCTGCTCGGGCCCGAACGAAGGGAATGAGTCGACCTATGTCCGGGCGGAAAGGTGGGTCCCAAATTGGAAGGATACCACCCCCGAACAGGCCGAGCCCAAACTCCTCGACAAGTACCTCGGGGCTTTCGGACCCGCAACGCTTGCGGACTTCGCCCTTTGGACTGGGATGTACGTCAGAGACGCGAAGGCGATATGGTCTCGCGCCGCTGACAGGACCGCGCACGTCGACGTCGAGGGGTGGAAGGCGGTGGTTCTAGGATCCGACCTTCCTGAGCTCCAGGAAGCCGCGTCCGACGGGCCTGAGGTCCGGCTGCTGCCCTTCTTCGACTCCTTCGTTCTGGGGCACAGGTCTCATCGGAATATCGTCGACGAGAAGAACCACAAGAAAGTCTACCGAGCGCAAGGATGGGTCTCCCCCGTGCTCCTTGTGGACGGTCGTGCCCGGGGCGTCTGGTCCCACGTGCAGGGGAAACGCGGACTCGAAGTCCACGTCACGCCGTTCACCAGGCTTCCGAGCAAGGTTTCATCGCAGGTTCGCGAAGTGGCGAGAGACCTGGGTCGATTCCTGGGCTCTCCGGAAGTGAAGACCACGATAGCATAGCCTGAAGGCGCGCTTGCTCCGGGATGTAGGTAGTCATCTTCCTGCACCGACCCGGAACACCTCGGATTGGGCTCCTCCTACCGAACAGAGCTTAAAGCTGCCCCGGCCGGGGTGTGAACCCGCTAATCCTCAACAGACTTTGTCCGCCTCGTGCTATTGCTATGGTGAGCAACGGGACTTCGAAGGTCCGAGTTCCGTATGAATAATCGTCGGGTACCCACCGGTCCAAAACTCCCCGACCCAGCGCCGGGGCCGCCGCGCTCCGGCGAGGCGCTAGGCGAACCGGGCCATCCGCAGCGGATGGACGACGGGTATCCCCGTCCCGTCGCTTATCTGCGTCGAGCAGACGCTGCTCTCCGTGGCCACCAGCCTGCAGCCGCTCTGCCTGAACAGCTCGAAGAGCCTCTGGCCCACCGCCATGGACAGGTCGTATCCCAGGGCGCCCTGCTTCATCCCGAACGTGCCGCCCATGCCGCAGCAGGTCCCGGTCTCCACCAGCCTCACCCTGTAGCCGGCGCGCTCCAGGAACCTGACGGCGGGACGGCCGGCCGCCAGCCCCCTGTCGTGGCAGGGCACGTGGAAGCCCACCTCTCCTTCCGCGGCGAACGTCCGCTCGAGCTCCAGCCCGTCTATCCTGCCTTCGATGAGTTCGAAGAAGGTGAAGCTGTGCCGTGCCACCTCTCGCGCCGGCTCTCCCGGGACCATCTCCGTGTACGCCCCCTTCAGCATGTAGACGGGCGTCGGCTCGGTGGCGACCACGTCGTAGCCCTCCCTGACGTAGGGCTCCAGCACCTTCAGGTTGTGCTCGGCCGTTCGCTTGGCCCTGGCCAGCTCGCCGTAGGATACGTACGGCATCCCGCTCCACCTCAGTTCCGGTAGCGCGACGCTGTACCCGAGGGACCTGAGCGCCCCCACGGCGGCCACGCCCAGCTCGGGGTCGTTGCAGTCGGCGTAGACATCCGGGAAGAAGACCACCTTCCCCGCGCTGCCGTCGCCGTCGGGGACGCCCCTGAGTCTGGCCCGCAGCCTCCTCCTCGCGAAGGTCGGGAGCGTCCTCCTCCTGTCCACTCCGAATACCTTCTCCATCAGGTACCTGGAGGCCCGGTTGGCCGAGACCCAGTTGGACAGGGGGGCGGTGGCGCTAGCCAGCCTGGCCACCCCCTCGGACGACGCGAAGAACCTGTTCGCCCGAGGCTGCCCCCTCAGGGCCACCTCTTCCTGCTTGACCCTGGCTATCATCATCGGGATGTCTATGTCGACGGGGCAGACGTCCTTGCAGAGGCCGCAGGAGATGCACAGGTGGGAGAAGGTGGCGTTCTCCAGGCCGTGCACGTTCGCCGTCCACGGTATCCCGATCGGGCCGGGGTATATGTGGCCGAAGACGTGCCCCCCCACGACGCCGTAGGTGGGGCATACGTTCATGCAGGCGCCGCACCTTATGCAGTTCAGCGCGTCCCTGTACCGTTCGTCCTGCAGCATCCTGCTCCTGCCGTTGTCCAGTATCACGACGTGGAACTCCCTCTCCCTTCCGCCCAGCGGCGGGCGCTGCGTCACGGCGGAGACGTAGACGGTCATCCTCTGCCCCGAAGCGCTCATCGCGTGCCCCGCGACCAGCTTGGCCGCGTCTGCCCACGACGCCACTATCTTCTCCCTGCCGATCAGCACCACGTGCACGTCCGGGGCGGCCGAGACCAGCCTGCCGTTCCCTTCGTTTGTCTCCATCACCACCGTCCCCGTCTCCGCTATCCCCACGTTGGCCCCGGTGAGCCCGACACTGTTGGAGAGGAAGATGGGGCGCAGGTACTCCCTTACCGCCTTCAGGATGGCGTCGTGCTCGGGGGGCACGTCGAGCCCCAGCTTCCTGTTCACCGTGTCGGCTATGTCGGCGACCGACATGTGCGCCGCCGGGGCCACAAGGTGGATAGGCCTTTCGCCGGCCAGCTGCACCAGCAGCTCCCCCAGGTCGGTTTCGATGCACCTTATCCCCTCTCTTTCCAGCCCGCGGTTCAGGTCTATCTCCTCCGAGGTGATGGACTTCGACTTGATCAGCGCGGTGGCGCCGACGCGCCTGGCCACCTCCGCCACGTAGCCCACCGCGTCCGCCCCCGTCCGGGCCAGGAAGACGCGCCCCCCGTTCTTCGCCACCTGCTCCGCGAACCTCCCGACCAGCGTCCCGTCCGCCGCCGAGGAGACCTTGACCGACCTGTTCTCCTCCTTCATCCTGCGGACGTCTATCGCGAACTCCGACATCGCCTTCGCCCTGTGCCCCCTGGCCCGCGCCACCGACGACCACATCTTCTCCGAAAACGCCGGGTCCCGCAGCACGCCCCTGACCCTGGCGGCGAGCTCCTTCCTGGCGTTCATATCCAGCCCAGCACCATCACGCAGAGGCTGTGGGGGCCGTGGGCCCCGTAGAGGAGCCTGCCTTCGATGTCGGCAGTCCTGCTGGGCC
>JAKAPW010000026.1 GCA_021811935.1 archaeon
CATTCCCATCTACTGGATTGGCCGAAGTATTTTTATTTTATATCGACATGACTACCGACGATAATATTGAAGGTCATGCCCCTGCTGGGAGCCCTGGTCCTCCTGGGCGTAATAGCGAACATGGCCCTGGGCTTCGCGTCCGAGGCCGGCTACGCCTCCCTGGTGATGGTCCACATGGGCATAGGATACCTGGGCCTCCTGCTGGTGCTGGTCGCGGCCGTGATGGGGTGGCAGAGGAGGGGGAAGGTACCGACCAGGAACATACTGGCCATGACCGTGGTGCTGGTCCTCGCGATCGTCCAGGTGTATCTGGGGAGCCAGCTCCTCGAATCGAGCAGCCAGACGCTGCTGCTGGCCCATGAGGCCAACGCCTTCCTGCTGCTGGCGGGGGTGCTGGTCACGGCCGCCCTCACTGCCAGGAGGCAGGCCGCTCCGAAGCCATGACGGTCCGGCTCTTCGATTGGTTTATATACTAAATTCTTCAAATGAGTAGTTCGGAATGGCTCCGGACAAGATCCTTGACGCCAAGGGGCTCATGTGCCCCATGCCCATAATGAAGACGAGCCAGGCGGTGAGGGAGCTCCCGGTCGACGGCGTGCTCGAAATACTGGCCACGGATCCGGCGTCCAAGCCCGACATGGAGGCCTGGTGCAAGATGACGGGGAACGAACTTCTCAGCGCCTCGGAGGAGCCGGGCACGCCGAAGGTCTACAGGTTCACGGTCAGGAAGAAGAAATAGGCGTCACACATGCCTGGTGGCGGACAGTATCTCCGCCTCCGCCTTCCTCCTGTCCCGCACCACCTGGTCGATCAGGTCGTAGGCGCCCAGTATCCTGCGGTCAGAAATCTTGTAGAATATCTTCCTCCCCTCCTTCCTGGTGGTCACCATCCTCTCGTGCCTGAGGAGGGACAGGTGCTGGGACAACGTGGACTGTCTGGCGCCGAGTTCCCTCTGCAGCTGCGTCACGGTCTTCTCCCCCTTCCTGAAGCTGTCCAGCAGAGCGAGTCTGATGGGATGGGCGAAGATCTTGCAGAACTCCGCGTGCATTTCGTAGGCCTTCCTGTTTTGGACTCCGCTCAACCGAGCCGGGCTTGGGCGGAGCTAATATTTAATATTTGACGGAATAAGGGAAATCGGCAATTATGACGTATGGCAGGCCATTATTCATATCAAAATTGGACGTTGAGCACCAAATCGGCATTCGTTATCAAGATTTAAATATATGAATATTGAAATCAGAAGCAAGATGTCAGAACAACTCCACGGCAAGAAGAAGCTGGTGCTGGTGGCCAGCAAGGGCACCGCGGACGCGCTCTACCCCGCCCTCATCCTGGCTACCACTGCCTCCGCGCAGGGGATGCCGGTCCACATATACTTCACCTTCGGCGGAATGAAGCTCCTGACCAGGGGGAGCGCCGGCGGGATAAAGCCGTCGGCGGACCTCGGGCTTTCGCAGGAGCAGCTCGCCGGCCTGCTCCAGAAGGGCGGCATGCCGAGTCTGCCGGACATGCTCAAGGCGGCCAGGGAATCGGGCGTGAAGATACACGCCTGCTCCCCCACCATGAACCTCTTCGGGATGACCGAGAAGGACCTGGCGGACGGCGTCTGCGACGACGTCATAGGCGCCGCGACATTCCTCCAGCTGGCCTCGGACCCGGAGGCGCTGGCCCTCTTCATCTGACCCCCTGGTCCTGATTTACCATCTCTCCGCTTCGGAGACCCGGAGCCCCGCCTCTTCCAGGACCCGGCGGGCGGCCGCGACCACCTCCCTGTCGTCCACCTTCCTCCACGCGCTGAGGTTGGAAACGGGGGGGCAGCCCGGCGGGGGGATGCAGAGCTCGTCGATCTTCCCTATGTCGGCGTCGATGAGCAGCGTGCCGTGCACCAGCAGGGCGTGGATGGTGGAACGGGCGGCCATCCCGGACACCTTCTTGCCGTCCACGTCTATCCTGTTGGGCGGGGCCAGGGATGCAGGGAAGCCCAGCCTTCTGAGGGCCTCTATGATCGTCCACGACCCGTCGGCGAAGACCCGGGAAGGCGAGAGCAGCCTGCCGTCGACCCTCGCAAAGAAGCTCCAGTTCAGGTTCCCCGGCCCGTGGTAGACCACGCCGCCGCCGGTGGACCTTTCATAGACGGGCACGGAGAGCCTCGCGGCGGCCTCTTCGGCGTACCAGCCGTATCTGACGCTCTTCGCCCTTCCCCTGACCAGGCATTCGTCGTCCTTCCAGAATCGGAGGACGGCGTCCGCCTCTCCCCTGTCCACCCTGGCGAAGATGTCGTCCTCCAGGCGCAGGTTCGAAGGCGGGTCCGTGGTGTCCGTCTCCATCAGCAAGACGCCTTTAGCCCGCCCGATCAGGGAAGGCATCATCGCCTCCGCTAGCCTCCCCCGCACTCCACTCCCCATTCGTCTATTATTGGCCTGTACCTCTCCGCCGCCTCCTTCCCGCCAGTCAGCAGCTTCGTCTCTTCGTCGGGCCTCTCCGGGGCCATCTTCAGCACCCAGTTGGCGTAGGGGTCCTTGTTCAGGAGCGCCGGGGACGACTTCACGTCCTGGTTGACCTCGGTCACCGTCCCGCCGAGCGGGGCCCTCATCGGTCCCATGTACTTCGCGCTTTCTATGGTGGCGACTATGGCGCCGCGCTCCACCCTGGTCCCCACGTCCTTCACCTTGATGTATATCACCTCGCCCGCGTACGCAGCCGCCGGCTGGGTGGCGCCCACCGTCGCCGTGCCCGACTCCATCTTCACCCAGACATGGTATTCGACGTCGTACAGCAGGTCTTCGGGTATCCTGCAGCCCTTGTAGGCAGACATCCGGCCCACCCTAGAAGTAGAACACGGCCGTATGCGGGTCGGCCGCCATCTCTATCAGGGTGACCGCCCCGGCGTATTCCGCGCCCTCCGGCAGGTCTCCGTCCGCCATCTTCCAGATAACCTTGGCCGAGGTGCTGCAGCAGAGGAGCTTCGCGCCGTTCTTGACCGCCATGTCCACCACCTTCTTCAGGGGCTCGCCCCCTTCGGTCGTCCTCAGCTCGTCGGCCACCCCCTTCTTCAGCAGGGAGGGGCCCTCCGCCAGGAAGAACATGGAAGTGTCGTATCCCATGGACGCGCTGGCCGCCGCGTAGTAGAACGGTGTGAAGGCCTTCTTGGGCTCGTCCGCCCCGGTGCTCACGACGAACAGGAACCTCTTCTGTTCCATGGCTGGAATACAGCCCAAAAGGTATTTATAATTGCTTCGAATATTGTGATTTTGCAATGTATCGGGCTGCACGCATGCCCCTTATATTTCACAGATTCTTTGACAATAAGACGCATGTTTTGAAAAACATGGGAGGGTGGTCGGCGCGTCCAAGAAAGTAGCCAGGATGCTCCAGCGGCTGAACCCCGACGGCTGGCACTATGGGGGCCTTCCGGGCCTGCAGTGGGAAGCCGAGAACGCCAGGGAGGGGGACAGGGCGCTGATGGGGCGGATAGTGGACGAGCTGCGGGAGGACGTCCGGTTCGAGGAGTTCTACCATGCATGCATAAACTGCGGCAACTGCACTTCGATGTGCCCCCCCTTCAGGCTGGTCGACTTCGAGCCCAGGATAGTTGTCCAGAAGGTGATGCATGCGAAGGACGAGCCCGAGCTGCTCTATCAGATGATGGACCAGTACATATGGGCCTGCTTCCAGTGCTATTCGTGCTGGGAGGTCTGCCCCGCGCACAACAACCCGGGCGGCCTGGTCGCAATGCTCAAGGAGATAGCCGTCAGGCACGGCCTGCAGTCGGCCAGGAAGACGCTCGAGCCGTACAGCAAGATACTGTACAAGGTGATGACCACCGGGACCCAGATAACGCCCGACATGCACACCTCGATGGCGCTCTTCAAGGACTGGGGCCCCCACAAGGCCGAGCTGTCGAAGAACATCAGGACAGAGCGGGCGGCCGTCCCGGTGGAGACGATGGCCGGGGTGATGGACAAGTCCTGGAGGGTGGACGACTCCACCATGAAGGAGCTCATGGAGATCGAGGAGGAGGCCGGAGTCCTCGACGCAGTCGGAGGCAGCCTGAAGGACGTGGCCGACATGGTGAGGGAGGCGGCCAAGGAGATGGAGTAGGTCAAGATGCCGGAGGTCATCAGGGTCAGCAAGAAGGAGGACCTGGAGATAAGCAAGGAGGACCTGAAGTTCCTGGAGGGCCTGGGCGCCGACCGGAGGGCGAAGCTGGCCATGGGCACCACCGAGGACTACCTCAGGATGCTGGAGAAGATGAAGGATCTCGAGAAGCGGGGGGAGATAACGATACACCACGTCACAGACGAATACGAGCCGGCGGGCGTCAGGACGCTCAGCCGGAGGGTGAAGAAGATACCGACGGTCGAGCTCTGGCAGCACAAGTCCTGCGGGCAGTGCGGCCACATACCGGGCTACATATCCGCCCTGTACTGGGTGATGACGGAGCTCGGCATACCGTATGTCGACGACACGAACCAGACCTCCTGCACCGCCTGGAACTACTACGGCTCGGGGACGTCGAACCCGGTGGCCCTCTCTGCCGTCTTCCTCAGGAACATGCACGCCGCGTGGGAGAAGAACGCGTATCCGCTGATCCACTGCGGCACGAGCTACGGCGACTACAAGGAATGCAGGTACCTGGTGGTGATGAGCAGGGAGATCAGGGACAGGGTCAGGTCCATCCTGAAGAAGATAGGACGGGACCTGGTCATACCCGAGGAGGTGGTCCACTACAGCGAATGGCTGCACGTCATGAGATGGAAGATAGCCGAGAGGAGGAAGCTGGACGTCTCCAAGGTCAGCGTCGCGGTGCACGCGGCCTGCCACACGTACAAGCTTATGGCGGAGGACTTCACCTACGACGACACCGTGCTGGGGGGCAAGAAGCCTGCCCCCACCTCAAGCACGGCGCTGGCGCTCGGGGCGAAGCTGCTCGACTACAGCAACTGGTACGACTGCTGCGGGTTCGGCTTCAGGCACATCCTGACCGAGCGCGAAATCAGCCGGTCCTTCGCGTACTTCAGGAAGATCAGGCCGATAGTCAGGGAGACAGGGGCGGACGTCCTCCTGACCCACGACACGGGCTGCGTCACGACCCTGGACAAGAGCCAGGTGGTCCCCCTGGCCCACGGCTATAAGGAGACCGTCCCCGTGATGTCCGACTCCCAGTTCGCCGCGCTCGCCATGGGGGCCCACCCCTTCATAGTGTGCCAGCTTCAGTGGCACCTGGCGGACTGGAAGCCGCTGCTGGCCAAGATGGGGGTCGACTGGGCTTCGGCCGAGGGAGAGTACAAGGCATACCTTGAGAGGGTCAGGAACGGGGAGAGGCCCGCCTTCATACGCTCGCCGCCGAGGAACCTGGAGAACCGGGTGAGGGGGGAGTCGGCATGACGGGGACCGTCCTCGTCGTGGGGGGCGGGCCCGCGGGACTCAGGGCGGCGGTGGACCTGGCCGACTTCGGGGCCAGGGTCCTGCTCGTGGAGAAGCGCGACCAGCTCGGAGGGGCCCCTGTCCGCTGGAAGTACCGCAGCCTGGCGCCGGACTTCACCCCGACGGAGGAGGTGATGGGCCCCCTCATAGGGTTCTGCGAGTCCAGCCCGATGGTGGAGGTCCACAAGGGGTCGGTCGTGGAGGGCTGCGAGGGTTCGGTCGGCGACTTCACGGTGAAGGTACGGAACGAGGCGGACGGCACGACCACGGAGCACCGCGTCTCCTCCGTGATAGTGGCGACAGGGTTCGAGCACTTCGACGCGAGCGTCGACCCGCGCTATGCCTACGGCCGCGCCCCCAACGTCATAGGGATAAACGAACTGGAGGCGATGCTGAAGGAGGGCAGAGTGGTAGGGCACGACGGCCGCCCCCCGAAGAGGGTCGCCTTCATATTCTGCGTCGGCTCCAGGGACAGGTCGACCAACCCCTGGTGCTGCACCGTCTGCTGCGGCGTCAGCATAAAGCAGGCCATAGAGATGAAGCAGACGCTCGGGGACGTCCAGGTGTACATGATATACATGGACATCAGGACGGTCGGGCTGTGGGAGAAGCTCTACTGGGACAGCATGGAGAAGTACGGCATAAACTACATACGCGGGAGGGTGGGCGAAGTGTACTACACGGGTGAGAAGCTGCTCGTGAAGGGGGAGGACACCCTGGTGAGGGGACCCTTCGAAGTGCTCTTCGACATGGTGGTCCTGGCGGTCGGGATAGAGCCGGGTCCCGGGACGAAGCAGGCGGCGGGCGTCCTTGGCCTGAAGCTGAACGAATACGGATTCATAGCACCCAGGCAGCCAAACGTCCACGTCGACTCCGGAAGGGATGGGATATTCCTGGCCGGGACGTGCATCGCCCCGATGTCGATCGAAGAGACCCTGTCCGAAGGCTCCGCGGCGGCGATGCAGGCAGCCAAGGTCCTGAAGAAGACGGTCGCGGTGTAAGGCAGGCATGGCGGCAGAAGAAAGGAAGAAGGAAGAAAAGGGCAGGTTCATCGCCGAAAGACGGTACGTCGACGACCAGAGGATCGTGGAACCAGAGAAGCTGGAGGCGGGGGGCGTCGACATGTCGGGCAGGTGGGGGACGCTGGTCCTCCCCAGGACGATAGAGGAGTTCGACCACTCCCTCTTCGAGGGCGTCAAACGCCTCCCCCGGGGGGGCAAGGTGGGCAAGTGCTGGCAGTGCGGGAACTGCACGGCCGTCTGCCCGGTGGCCCACGCCAACCCGATGTTCAACCCGCGCTACCTCATACACATAGTCAGGATGGGCTACCAGGCGGAGATAGAGAAGGTCAAGGATTACGTCTACCTGTGCTCGGGCTGCGGGCTCTGCTCTGCGGCCTGCCCGAAGGACGTCGACCCGCAGGGCGTCATGATAGCGCTGAGCATAGCGTTCAAGTCGGGCAGGGCGAAGGGGGGGCGCTGAATGGGCCCTTCGGAGGCAGTGCCGCTCATCATCGACAGGAACGCCATAGTCGGCCACGCCGCGGTGGTGGACCTGATGGCCGTCCTCCTGCCCCTCTCCTTCGTCCTCCTGTATCTCAGGGTGCGCGGATGGGACGTGCCGTTCACCCCGTTCGGGATATTCGCCTCCCTGTTTGCGAAGGAGGGGAAGCCTGGCTTCGCGGCGCGGAGCAGGGCGCTGCTGTCGGCCACCGCCCAGGACATCCTGTTCCTGAAGAGGGCGGGCGGCCGGTGCGAGGAACCGCTCCACACGTGGGGGAGGGGTCTGGTCATGTGGGGGGCGCTCGGCTCCGTGGCAGCCACGCTGCTCGCCGCCCTGACGGACCCGGCGGCCGTCCCGATGGCGTTGACGGACCCCGTCCGCCTCCTCGGCGACCTGTCGCAGGCCGCCCTGGCATCAGGCGCCGCGATACTGATACTGCGGAGGCTCTCCAACGGCGCCAGGCGGCGGGCCACGGACATCCACACCTGGTCGCTGCAGTGCCTCCTCCTGTACGTAGGCCTTTCGGGCGTGGCCGTCGACGCGCTGTCGCAGGGAGGCAGCTTCCTGGCCATGGAGGCGATGTACATATCGCAGCTGGCGAGCATCTCCGCCCTTCTGCTGTACGCCCCGTTCAGCGAGCTGGCCTTCCTGGTTTGGAAGGGCTCCCTCCTGGTGCAGAAGTCGCTGCTGGACGAAGCGGGCCCCCCCGGCTAGGTGGTCCGGGTCGGCCCACGTCGGTCCCGGGGACAGCTTCTCATTCCGGACGGAGACCCGCTTCTTCGGCAAGGACCACGTCGGCTCGGTCAGGCACTACGACGGCGTCGACATCTCTGCCTTCTCCTCCGCGGCCAGGCGCCTGGCGTCGTCGATGGGGCTGGGCTGCTCGGACGGGCTGGAAGAGATTTCGGGCGACGCCGTCTACAACTGCGTGGGGGAGTTTCCCCCCGGCCGTTCCATGAACCTCTGGATAAAGGGGGTGCAAGTGCGGGGCGTCGGGGTCGTGGCCGACATCAAGGTTATGCATTCGACGGAAGAAAGCGCGGTGGCGGACGAGTTTCTCGCGCGGTTCGTGGAGAGGCTGGAGGCGGAGCTCCTGAAACGCTGACGCAGCCGCACAATACAATATTGTCTATATGGCATATACATAATATACGGACTACACAGGCAAAGAATATATTTCCACAGGATGCACGCATTGCCAGAATGACAGCAAGAATAGGAAACACGGACGTCCAGAGCCCCTTTGGCTCGCTGGATGGCACGAAGCTATCCATGAACCACATCAAGATATGGTTCACCGCGGGGATGGGCTTCTTCACCGACGCCTACGACCTCTTTGTCATAGGGGTCGCGTTGATAATATTCAACGCCTACAACCTCCCCGGCTTCGACCTGGCCACGACGATATTCGGGCTTCCGGCCGCCGGCTTCATCGGGGCGTCGGCCATATTCTCCGCTATAATAGGCCAGCTCTTCTTCGGCTTCCTCGGAGACAGGATAGGACGCAAGAAGATATACGGTGTCGAGGCGGTCATCCTGGCGGCGGGTGCGCTGCTCAGCGCCTTCTCCGCCAACCTGTACTGGCTGATACTCTTCAGGTTCATACAGGGGATAGGGATAGGCGGGGACTACCCGATTTCGGCGACCATAATGAGCGAATACGCCAACGCGAAGGACAGGGGGAAGCTGGTATCCCTGATATTCGCCAACCAGGGGATCGGGTCGGTGGCGGCGGTGATGGTCGGCCTGGTCTCCATAATCTCCCTCCCGCCGGACATGGCCTGGAGGATGGCGGTCGGCGTGGGTGCCATACCAGCCATCGCAGTGATATATCTCAGGAGGAGGGTGCCCGAGACGCCGAGGTACTCCCTCCTGGTGAGGGGGAACGCCGAGGAGGCAAGGAAGGCAGCCGGAATGCTCGGCACGCAGATTTCGGACACGGCCGTCAAGGCCAGAGAGATGGGCGTCGCCGCGTTCGTCAGGAAATACGCCAGGCTCCTCCTGATCACCGGCGGGACATGGTTCCTGCTGGACGTGGCGTTCTACGGCACGGGGATCTACTCGGGACCGATAGTGTCGTCGATACTCCCGATAAGCGCCGGCCTGCCGCTGCAGCTGCGGCTGGAGAAGGAGATAGCCAACGCCGGGATACCGTTCTTCGTGGGCTTCTTCGGATACTTCACCGCCGTCGCCCTGATGGACAGGCTCGGCCGGAAGCTCACGCAGCTCCAGGGATTCGTGGCCATGGCGGCGCTCTACGTGGCGGTGTCGTCGCTGGCCGTGACTTCCGGGATCAGCATAACCGGGTTCGCCGTCCCCGCCGCGCTGGCGCTCGGGCTGTACTCCCTGTCCTTCTTCTTCATAGACTTCGGCCCGAACACCACCACCTTCGTGGTCCCGGCGGAGGTGTACCCGGTCAACTACAGGAGCACCGGCCACGGAATATCGGCGGCTGCAGGGAAGGCGGGGGCGGCCATAACTGTCTTCTTCTTCCCGTCGCTGCTCTCCTCGATAGGGGTGACCGGGATACTGCACATGCTGGCGGTGGTAAGCATAGGGGGCGCCGCGCTCACCCTGCTCATGAAGAGGGAGCCGAAGAACACCACGCTGGAGGACGCCTCGCGGGAGGAACTGGTCCTTGCGCACTAGGTGTCATTGCACCTTCCCCAGCAGCCTGACCTTCAAGAAGACGTGCCTGTAGGACACGAAGCCGACAGCGAGCAGGAGAAGCGACGTCAGCGCCATCAGGGCCAGGGAGGACGCCCCGAACCCTGCGGGCGAAACACCCCTCAGGGCGCCGGCTACCTGGCTCAGCGGATTCAGGGTGACGGCCTCCACCGCGAAGGCGGGGAGATACGCCTGCATGGCCTGCTCCGGGTAGAAGACGGTGCTCAGGCCGAGCATGGCCACCTGCATCCCTTCCGCGAAGACCCAGTACCTGTCGCCCCCGCCGGAGAAGAGATTGAGCACGGCGGCTATCCCGGACAGCCCCATGGAGAGCAGGAACATGAACGGCACTATGACCAGCGTGGAGGGGGAGGCCAGCCCCGGCACAGCCGCCATGGCGACCGCGAGGAGGACGCCGCCGTATATCATGCCCCCCACCCCGGCCGAAAGTATGTGCGCCAGCACTATCGCGTCCAGGTCGATGGGGAGGCTCAGGTAGTACTGGGTCACCCCCTGCGTCAGCCCCAGGTAGACCCGCCTCCCCACGTCCAGCGCCGCGGCGAACATCCCGGCCACCACGACCCCCGGGACGAAGAACCGGAAATATTCGAAGCTCATCATCCTGCTGTAGACCAGGCCGGTCACGAACATGTCCGAGAGGTTCAGTGCTATCAGCGTGAAGACCAGCCATTTGGTCCTGAAGAAGTACGACAGGTCCACCATGAAGACCCGCAGCATCAGCCCTTCCTGCCTCATGACGACTTCACGCCCTCCACCATCCTGGACATGAAGAAGGTGCCCATGAAGACCGTCCCCACGCACAGCGCCAGCATCACGGCCAGGGCGACCCGCGGGTCCAGCAGCGGGGACACATCCAGGCCGATCACGGCCCTGAACAGGTCGGCGCCATAGCTGAGCGGATTGGCGGAGGCGACGTCGCCGTAGGCAGGCGTCATGGACGAGACGGGGTAGTAGAGCGTGCTGAACCTGATCAGCAGGGCGCTCGCGGCGGCGACTATCGCGCTGTACATGTCGAACGACCGGAAGGCGATGACGGAGAGGGACACCATCAGCCCGATTATGCCCACGGCCGTGAGACTGAGCACCAGGACGGAGTACAGCAGGGCGCCCGCGGTGAGGAGGTGGCTGGCCCAGAGCACGAAGACGAGCGGCGGCATCACCCTGCTCAGGTTCACCGCCACCCCCAGCACGACCTGTTCGAAGAAGAGCTCGTTCCTCCCCAGGGGCAGGGAGAGCAGGTACCTCAGCCTGCCTTCGTGCGCGCTCTCCACGAACCTCCTCCCCGCCCATGACGCGACGTTGAAACTCAGCAGGACTATCAGCCCCGTCCCATAGTAGAATAGGTAGTGGTCCATCGACACAACCAGCCTAGACATCAGGCTGCCGTACACCGCGAACTGGAAGGCGAAGAAGAGCCAGAAGTAGGCCACCCACAGGGGGGAGTCGAACGCCTCCCTGAGGTCGAATGCCAGGAGGGACGCCATCGTCCCCAGGCCCGCCTTCATCATGGACCGCCGCCGCCGGTGTACTGCATGAAGACGTCGTCGAGCGAAGGCTCGGTCACCTTTATGGAGGAGAGCTTGACGCCCATGGAGTAGACCCTCCTGGTAACCTCCGGCAGCCAGTCCTCCGACCTGTTGACCTGCACCCTCAGCCTGCCCTCCGCCACCAGGGAGACCTTCGCGGTCCCCCGGACGGAGCTCAGCTCGTCCACCATCGCCCGGGTCACAGGCTGAGCGAACTCGATGTCCACGACGTCTCCTCCCCTGACCGAGTCCTTCAGGTTCGAAAGCGAGTCGGTGACCACCTCGCGCCCCTTCGCGAATATGGTTATCCTGTCGGCCAGGTATTCGGCTTCCCTGACTTCGTTCGTGGCGACTATGACGGTGGAGCCCTCCTCCCTGAGCTGTTTTATCTTGTCCCAGATGGTCCTCTTCCCGTCCAGGTCGACCATGGTGGTCGGCTCGTCGAATATCGCTAGCCTGGGCCTGTGCACGAAGAGCTTGGCCACCTCCAGCCGCTTGGCCTGCCCGCCCGACAGGTGCATGAACTTCTTTTCCCTCGAATCCCACAGGTCGAACTCCTTGAGCGTCCTCTCCACCAGCTCCCTCCTGTTCTGTCCCGGGACGCCGTACATCGAAGCATGGAAGGAGAGTATGTGCGACGGCTTGTGCCTCCAGAAGCCGCGCGGATCCTGAAACGATATGGTGGCCACCTGCCTGACCTTGAGCGGCTCGCCGACTATGTCATGCCCCATGACTATCGCCGTCCCCCCCGACGGCTTCAGGACGGTGGAGATGAGTTGCAGGAAGGTGGTCTTCCCAGAGCCGTTAGGGCCCAGGAGGACAATTATCTCCCCCTCCCTGACCTTGAGGTTCAGGCCGTCAAGCGCCACGTTCGACCCGTACGCCTTGCTCAGGTCGATGCTCTCCACCGCGTATTCCAAGAGCGTCCCGCCTGGCTGGCGGGAGGGCGGATATATACACCCCCCCGACGGGGGCGGATGACAAGTTATTAGGAGACCCAGCGGGAGAGTTCTGCGATGGTCCACAACCCCGGGGACATGAAGGATTCCGAAGCCGCCGACGCGAAGCTGGTGCGCTGGCTGGGCGCGGACACGGACGGGCTGTCGGCCGAGCGGCTCCACGACCTGATGCGGCGGCTGGCCGCGTACGACGCGGACGGCGTGGCGGCCATCACCGGCCTGCAGAGGGAGGGCGCCCTCAGGATGCTGCGCCGCTTCGGCGAGCTGGAGGGGCAGGCGGAGAGGAGGGTGCTGCGGACGTCCGACGCCAGGCGGCTCAGGCGGGACATACTAGCCCTCCTGTCGGCCAGGGCCTCGTCCGGGCTGGGGAAGGCCAGGCTCCTGAACATCGCCCCGAGCACCGACAGGTCCGTACTTGAAAAGAGGTTCGCAGCCTGCGTGGCCGGCAAGGAGGTATACGATGCACTGAAAGGAAGGCTGGAGGAGGTCCGCGCCGTGATGAAGGGCGTGGCGTTCGCGGACCAGCACGAAGGGGGGACCATAGGATACTTCGTCGCCCGCGGGCCCATGGTGAAGGCCGCCCGGTCTCTGCTCGCACTGGCCAAGGGGGTCCCCAGGCTGGCCGCCTTCCTGGAGGGGGCCGACGACGGCGCCTTCGAACAGGTGGCGAAGGCGATAGAGGGGATGGAGGGGCTGGAGATCAGGGACGCCCAGGCCGTCATCTCGGACGCGGAGCTGAAGGTCAACGAGGAGCTGGAGGGACGGCGGCAGGGGATGGACGCGGACGCGGCCAGACGCGTGATAGAGAACGCGGTGTCCGAGGCCGCGCTGGAGCTGGGGATGGACTGGCAGGAGGAGGAGGGGCTGCGGGAGGCCGCCTTCGCCAACCTGTCGCTGCCGTTCGAGTTCGACAGGGGCCGCGTCAGGAAGGCGGTGGACTCGTGGCGCAGCAGGCAGGAGCAGAAGAGGGTCGAGAAGCTGGAGCGGACGGAGTCGACGCTGGAACGGCACAGGAAG
Source organism: archaeon (assembly GCA_021811935.1). Lineage (GTDB taxonomy): Archaea > Thermoproteota > Nitrososphaeria > Conexivisphaerales > DTJL01 > JAKAPW01. The sequence continues at coordinate 13,121 of JAKAPW010000026.1, forward strand.
GCGGTGGACGCCATGGTGGAGAAGCTGGTAGCCCTGGACGGGATGCTGGCCGTCGCCTCCGTCATGGACAGCTATTCGCTGTCGGTGCCGGAGATGGCGGACGACGGCATCGGCTTCGTGGAGGGCAGGAACATCTTCCTGCTGAAGGAGCTGCTGGAAGGCGGGTCCGGCGAAGTCAAGCCGGTCAGCTACAGCATAGGAAGGACCAGGGGGGGCAGGGGTGCCAGGAACGTGGTGATGCTGACTGGCGCGAACAGCGGCGGGAAGACAACCCTCCTGACCACGGTCGCTGCGGTGCACGTCATGACGCTGCTCGGCCTGCCCGTCCCCTGCAAGAAGGCGGAGGTGACGCCGATGCCTGTCTACCTGTTCAGGCGCAGGGTGACCAAGAGGATAGGGAGCCTGGAGCACGCCCTGCGCTCCCTGATCCCCGTCTTCGCGGACAGGAGAAGGAAGCTGGTGCTGATGGACGAGTTCGAGGCCCTCACCGAGCCCGGCGCGGCCGGCCGCATCCTGGCCACGATAATGAACAAGGCGGTCACGAGCAGCAGCCTGCTCCTCCTGGTGACCCACCTGGCCCGCGAGACACTCCCGCACGTGAAGCTCCGGATCAGGGTGGACGGCATAGAGGCGAAAGGGCTGGACGACAGGGGGGAGCTGGTGGTGGACAGGCAGCCCATCTTCAACCACATAGGCTCGAGCACGCCGAAGCTTGTCATCATGAAGCTGTCAAAGGTGACCAGGAAGAAGGGCGTCCAGTCCCTGTACAGGGAGCTCCTGCTCTCCTTCGAAGAGGAGACGGAGGCCCCGGTCCAGACGCCCATCGGCCTGCCGTGGGTGGCGGAGCCTGAATGACAGGCGCGTGCCGGCAGCGGCCCGCCCCCGTCAACCGCCGAGCTGCTTATACCTGAAACAGTCGACCGTATGGTCGTTCACCATCCCCATGGCCTGCATGTGGGCGTAGCAGATGGTGGAACCCACAAACCTGAAACCGCGCCCGGCCAGGTCCCTGCTCAGGCCGTCGGATATCTCGGTCCTGGCGGGTATTTCCCCTGGGCTGTGCCATCCGTTGATTATCGGCCTGTTTCCGACGAACCTCCATATGTAGGAGTCAAACCGTCCGAACTCCGTTTGCACCTCCAGGAAGGCCGTCGCGTTCCCTATCGCGGAACGGATCTTGAGCTCGTTTCGGACGATCCCCGCATCCGCCATCAGTTCGCTCACCTTGCCTTCGTCGTACCGAGACACCCTCTTCGGGTCGAAGCCGTCGAAGGCCCTTCTGAAATTCCTCCGCTTCTTCAGGATGGTGCTCCAGCTCAGCCCTGCCTGGAAACCTTCCAGTACCAAGAACTCGAATATCTTCCTGTCCGCGTGCAGCGGGACACCCCACTCCCTGTCATGGTAGGCTCTGTAGGTGGGGTCGCCCATCGAAGCCCAGCCGCAGCGTCTCAATCGACTCATGTCGGCCGGCACCCTGTTCTAATAAGCAGTTCGAAGCCCGGCCAAACATCTTCTGCCAGCCTCGCCCCCGGCGACCTTTCGGTCGGGCATCGAGCGAATCTTACCTGCGCGGCCCACCGAGGGCCGGCGCTGGCGCGGCGTCTGGCCTGTCCGCCGGCTCCAGACGGGGATGTCAGAACCCGACCGGGCGGGATACGTTGGCCAGCCACGCCAGAGGACCCCCCGAAGAGGGCCCATGTTCCATAGCGGAGGGCGGAGGTCTTCCGCCCCCCGTTATGTTCGACGCGTGCCGGCCGTAGCCCTCCTTCTGTTCTAGGCAGGATTCGGCTAAGAGGTCTACCCGGGTCTCCTGCAGGACAGTCATGGACCCTGTTTGACCTTGCTCCACATGGGTTGGCCGTTTCAGCCCGTCGCCGGGGGACCTCCGGTTTCGGCCTTCATCGCACATCCCCGGCAGGGTGTCGTTTCTGTTCCATTGCCGACGGTCTCCCGCCGCACCTCTCGGTGCCATGTTTCCTGCGTGGAGGGAGGAGCTTCCTCAGGGTAACCCCGTCGCCTGCCCACCGGCTCACGCCTGTCCGTTTGAAGCGGCGCGGGGATTTAAGCCTTGCATCCGAGGATCCTGCCCTGCGCGGCCACCACCTCGGCACTGCTCTTCGCGGACGAATATGCGGCCAGATAGTCCCTGTTGAGCTTGAGGAACCCCGGCCCCCACCTGAACTCCTCCATCAACCGCGCGGCGTCCTCCTTGAGGCCCGCTATGTGGAGGGCCGCCGCCAGCGCCTCCGCGGTGGACAGGTTGTACGGCTTCCCGTAGTTGGTGGGGTTCGCGGCGACCAGGACGGGGAGGGCCCTTCTCTTCGCGGAGCTCCACCTGACCTTCAGGAACCCCTTCTCGATCACCTTCCAGCTGGCGTCCACCGCGGCCAGCCCCTCCTCCAGCACCGTCCCCCGGTCGGCGGGGGAGAACGCGGTGGGGGCGAAGGGGTCGAGTAGTATGCCGCGGTTCCTGCTGACGGAGAAGGACACGAAGCCGCCCTTCTTCAGCTTCATTGCGGTGCACTTGGACGGGTCGTCGTGGCCCAGCCTCATCACATACAGCCGCACCGTCTGCTCTCCTCTCAACAGCCTTCAGTAAAAATTTAAAACCATGCTGTATTAATGTATTAGGAAGCCGAGTTGGCCAAAGCCTTCGTTCTGATAAACGCAGACCTGGGGTCGGAGGACGAGCTGGTGAAGGAACTCAAGAAGATAGAGAACGTCACCGAAGTCTACGTGGTCTATGGCGTCTACGACCTCATAGCCAAAGTGGAGTCGGACGACATGGAGAAGGTCAAGGAGACCATAACGTGGCACATACGGCGCCTTGAGAAGGTCCGCTCCACCCTCACCATGATAGTCGTCGAAGAATAACCCGCCACCACAATTTCTATAACACCGTCCCCCAGCCTCTAGCCCTGCTTGCGCTCCATAGTGGTCGAGGCGCCCGCTTCGTCGGCCAACCTGGGCCCCGGCTTCGATGTCTTCGCCATAGCCCTGGGGCGGCCGACCGACTCGGTCACGGTGGAGGCCAAGGACGCGCCGGAGGCTGGGGTGACGGTCAGGGTCGACGCAGGGACGAGGCTCCCCTTGAGACCCGAGGAGAACTCCTCCGGGGCGGTGGTCCTCAAGATCGCGAAGGACTTCGGGATAAAGTGCAGGATCGAGGTCGGCGTGCGGAAGGGCGTCCCCGTCGGGGTCGGGCTGGGCAGCAGCGCGGCCTCGGCCGCCGCCGCCGCGGTGGCCATGGACAGGCTCTTCGACCTGAAGCTGGGCGACGGAGACCTGGTCTACTACGCAGGCATGGGGGAGCTGGCCTCCTCGGGGGTGGCCCACCACGACAACGTCTCCGCATCCCTGTTCGGCGGATTCACGGTTGTCGGAAGGGGAGAGCGTCCCCGGGTCGTGAAGGTGACCCCGCCAGCTGGGCTCGCGCTCTGCGTCGTGACGCCGGAGCTGGAGATGCCCGAGCGGAAGACGGAGTACGCCAGGTCTGTGCTCCCCAGGGAGGTGGACCTGGGAAGCATGGTGAACACGGTGGCCAGCTCTGCCCTGGTGCTGTGCGGTTTCGCCCTGAAGGACATCGCGATGATAGGGGAGGGGATGAGGGACGAGGTGGTCGAACCCGCAAGGAGCGCGATGGTCAAGGGGTACGCCGACGTCAGGAGGGCCGCGCTGAAGGCGGGGGCGGCGGGGGCCTGCATAAGCGGCGCGGGTCCCTCCATCCTCGCGCTGACGGACGCCGGGGCGCACCCCCCGCAGCGGATAGTAGAAGAGATGGTGGCTGCGTTCGGCAGGCACGGCGTCCGGGCCGAAGGGTTCGCGACATCCCCGGGAGGGGGGGCCAAGGTGGTCGGCGTCGACTGAGTGGTCCTTCCAATGCATATCCTGTGGCTCTGAGAGCGACGAGGCAGGAGAGGCGCCCGCAGGGTTCAGGTGCGCGGGCTGCGGCGACCTGCTACAGCTGGTGATCAAGGGCCCACCCCCCACGGACATCTTCCCGAGGGGCGGGAGCCCGTCGGTCTTCCGTTACATGTCCGCCCTCCCCGTCCGTGGGGAGCCCGTATCCCTGGGAGAGGGAGGGACGCCCCTTCTGGCTTCCCGCAGGATAGGGCCCTCCTTCGGGCTGCGGGACCTCTACATCAAGAACGAGGGGCAGAACCCAACCGGATCTTTCAAGGACAGGGGGATGGCAGTGGCCGTGACCGCCGCGCGCCGCTCCGGGGCCAGGGTGCTGGTGTGCGCATCGACGGGCAACACCTCCGCCTCGCTGGCCGCGTACGCTTCGAGGGCCGGGCTGGAGTCCGCCGTGGTCATCCCGGACGGGAAGGTGGCCCAGGGGAAGCTCACCCAGGCCGTGGCCTACGGGGCCAAGGTGGTGAGGGTGGCCGGCGGCTTCGACGACGCCCTGAAGATGACGTTGCGGCTCGTGGCCAGGTCCAGGGTCTTCTATCCGGTCAACTCCATCAATCCCTACAGGATAGAGGGGCAGAAGACGGTCTCCCTGGAGGTGTACGAGCAGCTCGGGAGGAAGGTCCCGGACTACGTGGTACTCCCCGTGGGGAACGCGGGGAACATAAGCGCCGTCTGGAAGGGGTTCAGGGAGCTCAAGGCGTGGGGTGTGGCGGACGGGCTCCCCAGGCTGGTGGGGGTGCAGGCGGCCGGGGCGGCCCCGATAGCCGAGGCGTATTCCAAAGGGCTTGGCTCGGTCCGCCCCTGGGAGAACCCGGAGACGGTCGCCTCCGCGATAAGGATAGGAAACCCGGTGTCCTGGAAGAAGGCCCAGGCAGCCGTTCGGGAATCCGGCGGGATGGTGGTCGCCGTGGAGGACCGGGAGATAGTCAGGGCCAGGGAGGAGATGTCCCGCAAGGAAGGCGTCTTCGTGGAGGCGGCCAGCGCGGCCCCCGTCGCCGCCCTGAAGCTCCTGGACGGCATGATCCCGAAGGACAGCACGGTGGTCTGCATAGCCACCGGGACGGGGCTGAAGGACCAGGAAGCCGTCGACTGGAAGATGGACTCCATGCCGCTGGCTTCGGACGATGATTCCCTTGCACGCCTCCTCTCCCCGTGACCCGCCGCGCCGGGTCCTCCACGTCGGGCTCGACGACACCGACTCGAAGAAGGGGATGTGCACCACCTACCTGGCGGTGGTCCTGATGAGGGAGCTGGCCGGCAGGTTCGGGGGACGGCTGGTCGGCCACCCGAGGCTGGTGAGGCTCAACCCGAACTGCCCGTACAAGACGAGGGGAAACGCCGCGCTGGCGTTCGACGTCGAACTCCCCGAGCAGGAGCTCGGGCGGGCGAAGCTGTTCGTCCTCTCGCAGGTCCCGGCATACGCGGACATGAAGGAGAAGGGGACCGACCCGGGCGTAGCCTTCGTTACGGGGGAGCTGCCTGAGGGGCTGGCCGAATTCTCCAGGGAGGTGGTGACCCGGATGGTCTCGATGAGGCACGCGACGTCCACCGCGAAGAAGCTCGGCATAGAGATACACAGGTTCGGCTACGGCCGCGGCATAATAGGGGCGATGGCCGCCATGGGAAACTCGTTCGACAGCGGGAGCACGTACGAACTGATAGCGTACCGCACGAAGGAGCACGTGGGCACCAGGCGGGCGATGGACGTGCAATCGGTGATGGAGATGGATAGGGCCACATCCACCTTTACGTTCGACAATTTCGACTACGGCACGGGCGAAGTCAGGATAATGCCGCACACGCCCTGCCCCGTCTATTTCGGCATAAGGGGGACGGACGCCTCGAAGCTGGAGGAGGCGTTGAAGCTGCTGAGGCCGGCGGAGCCCGTGGAGACGCACATGGTCTTCAAGAA
>JAKAPW010000090.1 GCA_021811935.1 archaeon
CATTCTACCGTACCTTATTTTGAAATGCTCCACCTTGGGGCTGGTCCGGGCTTCGGATTCCGCGATCTTGATGACGCTCGCGGGGGGAGACGGTTCCCCGATATTCTTGACAAATTTGCCGACCTCGCCCTCTTCGCCCTGGACGAAGACGGAAACGGAGCCATCCGGCTCGTTGCTGACGTACCCCGATACGCCAAGGTCAAGCGCGGCTTCGAGCACGTACCTCCTGTAGCCCACTCTCTGCACCCTGCCGGAAACAGAAATCTTCTTTGCGATCAGAGCCATGGAACCCACCCGGAGACAAAGGGCGTCAAATATCTGAACGCCGGCACGTGCTCGGGCCGATTAGGCTCCTGCGCGGTCCCAGGCTGGCCCCTCATTTCTTCTGCGCGACCTTCCCCGGGGGGACTATCCGCTTCCTGATTTCGTCGCAGATCAGGTGCGTGAGGACGAGGTGCAGCCCCTCCACCTGCGGGGTCGAATCCGCGGGCACCAGGACGCAGACGTCGGCCGCCTTCTTCAGGACGCCGCCGTCGAACCCGACCAGCGCCAAGGTCTTCCCACCCTTCTGCTTGGCGTAGTCGGCCGCCTTCAGCAGGTTCTGGCTCCAGAGGTCCGCCCTGTCCCTACCCGACCCGCCGTGGACCGATATCGCGACGAAGACGTCCCCCTCCTCGAAGAAGTTCTCCAGCTGCTCGGAGTACACGTTGTTGAAGCCGTTGTCGTTGGTGAGGGCCGACACGAGCGGTATGTTGTCGACCAGGGAGAAGGCGCGGAACCTCCTGTCCGCGTCCTGGGAGGCCCACTTGTTCAGGTCGCACGCGAAGTGGGTGGCGGTCGAGGCGGACCCGCCGTTCCCCGCTATGAACACCCTGGCGTTCCTCTTCCACGCGTCGACGAGGAGCTCCGTCGCCGCGACGATCGGGCCCCTGTCCATCCTGTCCAGTATGGCCTTCGATTCGGACAGGTAGTCGGATACGCTATTTTTCATCGTTCACGTCCCCGACCGGCGGGAGCAGGTCCCGCCCGGCCCGCCTGAGGTACGGTTTCGCCTCCTCCGCCTGACGAGGTGGAGCTCGAACGGTAGGGCTGCAGGCAGGCCTTCTCCTCGACCCTGAGTTCCGCCCTTGCTCGTGCGGCGTCCGGCAACCCGTCCGAGACCACAAGGATGTCGCTGCCACCGGTCATGTCGCCGCGGGCCGCGCTTCCGGCCCCGGGCAGGACGTCCGCCGCGGGGCATATCTTCTCCACTCCCTGGCGACGCGAGCCCTCTTCCTGAGCGTCTCCATGAAGCTCAAGTCCGTGTGCCGCTCCGCCGGCCGCGCGCCACCAACCCGACTGTCTTCGGCCAGCTCGGCCGCGCCTCCGTGACCGGTTCCTCCGGTTTTCCGAGCCCCCTGGTGGTGGTCTGGTAGGTCCTCCTTCTCATCGAAAGCGCGCAGGAAGAACTCCGGCGCTCCCTGCCTTCGCCTGCCCCCTTGGGGCCGACCGGGGTATTCGTTCCCGGAGCACGCCGGGGGAGCGCCGTCAGAATATCCTCCTTATCCCGGAGATGGAGTCGAAATCGGCGTCGTTCGAATATATCTCCCCGACACCGGCGCGGTTCATCTGCGCCGCGATCACGAAGTCGTCCCAGGAGGTCGGGCTTCGGCCTTCGAGGAGCTCCGCCGCCCGCGCGAAGTCGGCGAACGTGGTCTCCATCTTGGTCATGCTCGGCAGGGCACGGAGGAGGCCGATGAACCGTGGTATGGCCTCGGCCTTCTTTCTCCACTTCATGTAGCCGCACACCTGAGATATCACCAGGGTGGATGTGACGCACTCCTCCCCCTTCTCCACCCTCTTCAGGATGGACGCGGCCCGCTCCCCGTACGCGGGGTCGGACGAAAGGTGATACACGAAGACGTTGGAGTCGACGAACCTCAAGGAACGTCCGTCCCGAGCGAGTCTTCGACGTCCTTGAGCTCCACCCGTCCGCGCCCCAGGACCCCCTTCATCGCGTCCACCGTGACCGCGCGGCCCGGCCTGAGCACTATCGCCCCCCCTTCGAGGGACACCTTCAGCGTGTCGCCCTCGCGCAGGGCCATGGCCTCCCTTATCTTCGCCGGGAGGGTGAGCCGCCCCTTCTCCCTCAACGCCACTTCCATGTTTCCCACCATCATTTGGGACGGAGAAGTGGGATATATGGTTTCCCACGGCGCCGCCGCGACGGCGGCCTGCCGGAGCCCCCATCGCGGGCCGCGTCGTCGACCCTCTACCGTGCCGGGGAACGTCAGCGCTCATAGAAGTCCTTGACCCTGACCGTGTCGTCGGGGTGGGGCGAGGAGGCTTCGTCTATCTGGGTGTTCCTCAGCGCCACTATGCTGTGGACCAGGCCGGGGGGGATGGTCTCCCTTTCGCCCTCCGCCAGCTCCTTCGACCCCTTCTCGAAGTCCAGCCTGACCTTCCCCTTGACGACGTAGAGCGTCTCCATCTTCTCCCTGTGGTAGTGCAGGCTCGTCCTGTGCCCCTCCTTGATGTACAGCTTCTTCTGCAGGTACTTCTCCGTCAGCGCGACCACCACCTCGTGCCCCCACGGCTTGTCCGTCCTGCTCTCGTACATCGTGCGCGTCTCCTCCAGGTCCTTGGCGCTGTCCAGCGACTTCCAGAGGACGTCCGGGTCCGTTTCGATGTAGGCGCCCAGCTTCCCCGCCTTCGCCAGCCTCGGGAAGATGTCCTGCTCGATGCTCCCCTCCCGGAGGTCCCGGCCGGCGGCCAGAAGCTCCCGCGCGTCCTTCGCGTAGTATATCCCGCCGTTTATGTAGTAGGGGAGGACGGGCTTCTCCTTGAAGCCGACGACCGCCGTCCCGCTGGTCTCGAGCACGCCGTAGGGGCTCCTCATGGGGACTCCGAGGACAGTGACCGGGAACGTGCCGTTCGCCATCAGGGAGCCCACGTCCACGTCCGTGACTATGTCGCCGTTCATTATGACCACCGGGCCGTCCCCCAGCGCCTTCCTCACCGCCCCCCACGTCCCGAGCGGCCTGTCTTCGACGGAGTATCGGATGGTCATGCCGTGCCAGGACCCGCCGTACCTCCGCTCTATCTTTTCGTGCAGGTGGCCCGTCAGCAGCAGCGCGCTCCTGACGCCCGCGTGCCGCAGCCCGTCCAGCTGCTTGTCGAGTATGCAGTAGCCCTCCTTCATCTCGATCAGTGGCTTCGGGACGGTGTCCGTCAGGGGCTTCAGCCTCTTGCCGTACCCGCCCGCGAGGACCAGCGCCTCCGGGATGGCGTGCGCCTTCGCCACCTGCCTGCCGCCCCGACTCGCGCGCTTCATGGCATGGGATGGGTGAAGTTGCAGCGGCCCGCCGATGCGACGAACCTGCCGAGGTAGAGGGCGTAGTCCGCGTCGTTCCGCCAGGCCCTGGCCGATTTGTTGCCCCACTGGACCGCCCTTTCGGACAGCGCCCACGCGAGGGTGGAGCCTTCGACGAGCCAGGAGTACGCGGTGCGGGCGGACATCTTCATCTTCTTGAGGATGGACGTCACGGCCTTCAGGAGGTCGAAGCTGGAAAGCTTCACCTCGAGCCTCACGGCCAGCGAGAAGAGGCCTCTTTCCGGGACGGACAGGCGGAACCAGGAGCCGTTCCTCCTTGAGCGCGTCATCTCCTTCCTGAGGTACGACCTGAGGTCGGAGGAGGCGTCGTCTGAACTCTGGATGTCTTTACCACCGGGGATAGGGTGTCTGGTGAAGGATTGGCTCGCTGGCATCCGCAAGATGACGATGGGACGGATGAGGCGATATATAGTCGTTTTGACCGGTTGAAATATGCACAGATATCAGGCCGCTCTTTTGGTTTTTTACCATCGGAGCATATGACGATGCGGGCCGAATCGCGGCCATGACGCAAAGCTTCTGCCGCGAGCCATGCGTCGGAAGTTGTACAAGGGCCCCCCCGATGGCGGCCGGGCGTGTGGAATATCTGTCCCGTCCCGAAGCTACGGGCCGAGGAGGCCTGGGGGCGAACTTCATGCGGACGAGGTGCAGACCGCAATGCGGCACACTTGGGCGTATCCACGGTGACCG
>JAKAPW010000027.1 GCA_021811935.1 archaeon
CCCCCTGATGCGGAAGATAAGGTCGGGGCTCCTCAAAGAGAGGGTGCTGGTCGAGCCGTAGTCCGCAACGACGCCCCCCCTTTCCGCAGGGATCCGTCGATTTCCGTCCTGCAGGGCCGGATACGGAACGTTTTTATTGACCCCCCGGAAACAGCGCGTCGCATGTTAGGAATCCGTTCCTATGACACCGAAACGTACGAATCGTTCTTCGCACTCCGACCTTGCAAAACCGGTCCGGGAAAGGCATGCCAGTAACAAACGAGCAACTGCTGGAAAGCATGGACGAGTCGGCCATCACGGGCAGCCACGTGAGGAAGTGGTTCCTGCTGGCGTTCGGCCACCTTTTTGACAACTTCACGACCACCAACATCACGGCGATATTGCCGATCCTCATCCCCGCCTTCGCGCTTTCTCCGCCGCTCGTGGGGACGCTGATATCGTCGGTCGGGCTGGGAGGGCTGGTCGGCGCAATACTCGCCGGCCCGGTCAGCGACATGATCGGCAGGAAGAAGACCTACCTGCTCGCCACGGTGCTGTACGGCGCCACCGACATGATAACCGGCACGGTGGTGAACAGCTTCGGCTTCTTCTACAGCATGAGGCTGATCGAAGGGTTCGCCACCGGGTTCGAGGTCCCGATAATGGCCGTCTACTTCGCCGAGATACTCCCGAGGCGGAGGAGGGGATGGTTCACCGCCTTCGCCATAGCGTTCGGGAATTCCGCCTCGCTCATCTCGCCATACATAGTCGAATTCACCCGCGCGTCGATCGCGTGGAGGGGTGTCTTCGTGGTCCCCGGACTGCTCGGTCTCCTGCTCATACCCTTCATCGTCTTCTTCCTTCCGGAGTCCGTCCGCTACACGCTGAAGAAGGGGGACACGGCGGCCGCCGAAAAGTTCGTCAGGTCCATCAGCACGCTCGACCCCGGCACGCTGCAGGGCAAGCACCAGCCGATGGAGCAGAAGGCGCCGCTCTCTTCCATACTGAAGGGAGGCTACCTCAGGCCGACGCTCGCGCTCTGGGCCATCATGGGCCTGCTCACGATGGGCACGGCCGCGATCGGGGGCTTCACGGGCGCCATCTACGTCACCTACTCCCACCTCCTGACCCCGCAGAACTTCCTGCCCTACATCGCCCTGACCGGCCTCGGGATCACGCTGGCACCCCTGCTCGGCGGCCCCCTGATGGAACTGCTGGGGAGGAGAAGGGCCCTGTACTCCACCTTCTTCCTGGGCGCCATATGCTTCCTGCTGCAGGGATACGGCTACCAGATCCGCAGCGTGGAGATGGTGGTCACCTTCACCACCCTCGGCGCGTTCTTCCTGAGCTCCAACGTCCCGGTGGTCTACGCCATCTCGGCCGAGCTCTACCCCACCCACATAAGAAACACGGCCGCGTCCATATCGAACATATTCCTCAGAGGGGGGATTGCGTTCGGCCCGCTCCTCTATGGCTTCTTCATCGCAAAGAACTACATCAGCATAATCTACATGATAGGCATACTGGAGCTGATCGCCGTGGTCATCGCGGTGGTAGCCATGCACGAAACCAAGGGACAGAGCCTCGAACAGATAACGGCGGACCTTGCGCCCGGCTCCGGCATCGTAGAACAGACGTCCGGTTGACACAGAATCTCTGTTTTCCACATCGTCTTCGCCGGGCAGCGCGCGCTCCGCGCGTCCCGCGGACGGTCAGGTCTCCACGCTCTTCGCTTCGCGCTTGCCGAACGTGTGCTCGCAGAAGGGGCACCTGAAATACGGCACCAGCCCCGTCTCCGGGTCCACGTCCTGCAGCATGAGCTTTTCGGCGTAGAATCTCCCGTCGCACTTCGGGCACGTGAGCCAGACGGCCTTCGTCCTAGTCCACCTCCACCTGGCGCTGATACGCGTCCGGCATGGCCTCCACCTTGCCGCGGTCCACGAAGTCGTAGAGCCTGACCGCCTGCATCGCCTCCTTCGGGAACAGGGTGGGTATTTCGTAGGCTTCCCCGACGGGCAGCGTGGCGTCTATGCCCGCCTTCGAGCCGACGTGTCCCGGGATGGAGGGGTCGGCGATGGAGCCCACCACGTCCTTCACTATGACCCAGTCTTCGGCGGGCCGCGCCCTGTTCCCGACCGCCCAGAAGACGTACCTCTCGTCATAGATGTCCACGTCGCTGTCGACGACTATGACGTGTTTGATGCCGTAGTCGGCGTTCAGCGCCGCGTGGATGGCCGTCTTGGCCTGGCCGTTCGCCGTCTGCTTGATCCTCAGGAAGCAGAGGCCCAGGCCGTCGTTCCCCCCGCGTGCGGCAGGAGGTAGACGTCCTGCACCTGGGGCACGGACTGCCTGACTATGCTGTTCACCCTCACTTCCCTGGTGAGCCCCTGGAAGCAATGGTTGCGGCCTATCGCATAGTTCGGCCATACCAGGTCCTTCCTGTGGGTGACCGCGGAGACCTTCAGGAACGGCCTCCACCTCTGGCACCCTATGTGCCTGGTGTATTCGCTGTACGGGCCCTCCGGGGCCCTCTCGTTACTCGGGATCACGCCTTCGATGACCACCTCCGCGTCGGCCGGCACCAGGAAGTCGTCGCCGAGCGTCTCGGACGGCACGAGCCTCATGGGTTCCCCCAGCAGCCCTCCGGCCGCCTCGAAGTGGCTCTCCGGATACCCCAGCCTGACGCCCATCCCCATGTACGCCGCCGGATGGAAGCCCACGGCGATCGCGCATTTGGCGTCCTCCTTCCTTTCCTTGTGGTATTTCCAAAGGTTGAGGTGGTTGTGCCCGCCGGGGCTCAGGAACACCCCTACCTGGCGCTCCGACTGGATCATGCCACGGGCGATGGCCGCGTTGTCTATGCCGGTATCGGGGTCGTAGAAGATGTAGACGCCCATCGATATGTACGGCGCCGCGACCATGTAATAGGGCTGGTAGGCCGGGAATTCGTACATGTTTATGTCGCTCCCCTTCTTTATCACCTCCTTGGCCGGCGCGTCCTTCGAATCGACGACGACGGGCTTCCTCTTCTGCGTCCGCGCCAGCCTGTCCGTGTCCAGCGCCACCTTCTCGAAGGTCGAGCCGATCGCGTACGCGAGCCTGCTCCTGGTGCCAGGTGTGTCGGTCACCGCCTGGTATTTCGATTCGCCCGCCTTCACGGTCAGGGGCCTGTGGAAGATCAGCAGCGGAGACTTTCGCAGCCTCTCGAGCTTGTCTATCAGCACGCCGATTTCGTACTTCAGGCTTATCGGCTTGTCCACGTGGACGACCTCCTCCGGGTGGTCCCGCTCATACAGGTCCAGGAAGGTCCTGAGGTCCTTTGGCATGACCGCTGTCCGGGGGAGGGGAGTTAAAAACATCTGGTAGGGCGCGTGGCGCCTGCGCCCCTCGGCTAGGGCCGGGAGGCCCACGCCTTCCCCGGGTTCATGACCCCGGCCGGGTCGAGCGCCCTCTTCACCTTCCTGAGCGTCTCCAGCCCGCAGGCGCCCAGCTCCGGCTCGGCCAGGTACGAGGAGGCGAGGGCCGGGCCGTGGAACGCGTCCGCCGTCCCGCCCATCTCCAGCGCCCTGGAGAGTATTTCGTACATGCACCTCCCCGCGCGGGCCTGCGAAAGCCCCTTGGCGCTCACCCTGAGTATCATGGTCCACGGGTGCGAGTTGAAGGCGACCCCGGCCAGCGAAGCCCCGTGCGCCTCGCACATCCTGCCCGCCTCGTCGGGGAAGGCCAGGAAGTCCTGCGCCTTGAGGAAGGAGGTCCACACGGAGAACTCCGACCGGCGGTCGAGCGTCCTCTCCAGGACGCGCGCCGACCTGTGGTCCCGCCATTCCACGACGGTGGGGGCAGGGACGGGCCTCCCCCCCATCTCGCGGCAGGCGAGCTCCAGCTCCTGGATCTGCGCCTCCACCATGGAGAGCCTCGGCCCGTCCAGTATCAGGCTCAGTATCCCCTCCGTCCCGGCGAGCTCGGCGAGCGAAGGGACGAACCTCTGGAGCGAGGCCTTCGTGGTGGCCGACTGATGGGTGGGCCTGAACCCCTCCCTGGCCAGGGAGAGGGACGCCTCCATCGCCCTCCTGAAGGTGTCGAAGCCGAACATCATCAGCCTCCTGTTCCCCTCTATGTGGGGGTGGAGCTTCAGCGTCACTTCGGTGATTATCCCGTGCTCCCCCTGCGCCCCCATGAGGAGCCACATCAGGTTCTTCTCACCCATCGAGGACTTGTTCACGCCCCTGACCCTGAGTACCTGCCCGTCGGGCAGCACGGCAGCCATCCCGAGGACGTTGTCCGCGAGGAGGCCGAAGCCGGGGCTTTCGCCGCCGACGCCGTAGTGGGATATCGAGCCGGCGACGCTGGCCTGCTGGAAGCTGGCGGGCCTGTGCCCGTGGGTCAGCCTGTGCCCCCTCAGCAGGTCCTCCAGCTCCTGCAGCCCCGCCCCGGCCTGCACCGTGACGAACATGCTCTCTTCGCTCAACTCGAGCACCTTGTTCATCTTCCTCATGTCCACCATCAACCCCCTCTTCACCGGGGCGCTCCCGCCCACGGTGTCGGTCCCGCCGCTCTCGACGTAGACGGGGATCCGCTTCAGCCTGGCGAAGGCCACCACCCTGGAGACCTCCTCCGTGGACTCCGGCCTGACGACCAGCGACGGGGCGTAGGTGCGGTAGCGGTAGCCCCGCGGCCCGACCCTGCAGGCCGTCCGGGCGTACCCGGCGAGGGCCGCGGCGTCCAGCAAGACGTCCCGGCTCCCCACTATCCTTTTCAGCGCCGACACGGACTTCGCGTCCAACGCGTCTTCGAAACGCGGCCAGCGGTATTAAATCCTGCGTCAGTCGGGCTCATCCCGTGGCGGACAGGTGGCGCCTGACGTTCTTTTCGATCACCGTTTCTAAGAACGTGTATTTTCGTATACGACACTCTCATTCGGCGCGCTGGCGGCATCGGTCCCACCCGCTCTGACGGCACCAGGCGTGCCGCCAGGATACAGGTATTCATCCCTCATCTGCCGCCAGGAGGCGTCCGCACTCACGGCAAACGGACGGCCGCAGAGGCGCAGGCCGCGGGTCCAAGGCTTATATGCCGAGCCGCGGCATCCGCCGTGATGACCCGGCGGCTCTTCTGGGAGGACGCCTACCTGAAAGAATGCGACGCCAAGGTGGTGGGCGTGGAGGGCAACGCCGTCTTCCTCGACGCCACCTGCTTCAACCCGAGGGGGGGCGGGCTGGCCTCGGACACGGGCACGATGGCCGGGCAGCGCGTCCTGGAGGCGACCAAGCGCGGGGACGGGATAGCCCACGTCCTCCAGGAGACCCCCCGTTTCGCGGCGGGCGACGGGGTCCGCCTGGTGCTGGACTGGGAGAGGAGGCACAGGACCATGAGGATGCATACGGCCGCCCACATACTGAGCAACGTCGTCAACGGGGAGACCGGGGCCCTGATAACGGGCAACTCCGTCGCTCCGGAAGGGTGCAGGGTGGACTTCAGCCTGGAGGACTTCGACAAGGCCAGGATGGAGTCCTACGTCGCCATGGCCAACGAGGTCATAGCCAGGGACCTCCCCGTCCGGTCGTACTTCCTCAGGAGGGAAGAGGCGCTCGCCTCCCCCGGCATGGTCAAGCTGGCCGAGGCGTCCCCTCCGGACGTCCCGGAGCTCCGGATAGTGGAGATAGGAGACTTCGACAGGCAGGCGGACGGCGGGGTGCACGTGGCCAGGACGTCGGAGATAGGCAGGGTCAGCCTGGTCAGGACGGAGAACAAGGGCCGGGCCAACAGGCGGCTCTATTTCACCGTATGACGGGAGGCCCGCGCGCCGCGGGGCAAAGTCGATAAGACTTAAATACGGTTTTCTTGAGGTAGGCTGGACGGCCTTGTTCTCTATGGTCTTTTATAAACCGAGTTTTGTGGGCAGGCGCCTCCGCGCCCCCGCGTCCGGAGGGATGCGTTGACAGAGGAAGAGTTCCGCGTCTCGAGCCATCTCTACGTCCCCAAACACGAAATCCTGCCGAAGGAGGAGGTCGAATCCCTCCTGAAGAAGTACAGCGCGACGCTGGACCAACTCCCGTACATCCTGACGACGGACACGAACGTGGTGGAGCTGCAGGCGAAGCCGGGGGACGTGATAAGGATAACCAGGAAGAGCGAGACCGCCGGGACCACCGTGTATTACAGGCTGGTCGTGGAGGGGTAGCGGGATTGATGGAGCAGCCTTTGAAGTACGTCGACGGATGGCCGATAATAGAGGACCTGCTGAAGAGGGAGGGGGTGGCCAGGCAGCACCTGAACTCGTACAACGAGTTCATCAGCCGCGGTGTCCAGAGCATAGTGGACGAGGTGGCCGAGACGGACATAGAGACGGCCACGGGCTCCTACAAGATAAGGTTCGGCAGGGTCAACATAGGGAAGCCGAGGGTGGTGGAGATAGACGGCTCCACCAGCTTCATCCTCCCGATGGAGGCCAGGCTCAGGAACCTGTCGTACGTCGCGCCCATACAGCTGGAGATAACAATAGTGGACCAGCAGCTCGGGCCCACCGGCCAGTACAGCCAGACCTACCAGATCGGGGACCTCCCCGTGATGGCGAAGTCCAACCTCTGCGCGCTGCACGCCCTCTCCGAAGAGGAGCTGATAGAGGCGAGCGAGGACCCGAAGGACCCCGGAGGGTACTTCATAATCAACGGTTCGGAGAGGGTGATAGTCGGCCTGGAGGACCTCTCCCCGAACAAGATACTGGTCGAGTCCGACAAGAGCAGCGGGAAGACTACATACAAGGCCAAGATATACTCGTCCATAGTCGGCTACCGGTCGAAGCTGGAGCTCGAGCTGAAGCCGGACGGCGCCATATTCGTCAAGCTCCCGGCCTCCCCGGTCGACCTCCCGTTCGTCACCATCCTAAGGGCCCTGGGGCTGGGGACCGACAAGCAGGCAGCCGACATCGTCTCCATGAAGCCCGCGATGCAGGACCTGCTGGAGGCGAGCTTCGACAAGGCGTCCGAGGCGCTCACCTCGCAGGACTCGCTGATGTACATAGGCAACAGGGTGGCCCACGGCATGATGGACGAGCTCAGGCTCAAGAGGGCCGAGATGCTGCTCGACTGGTACCTGCTCCCCCACCTGGGGAGGCAGCCCTCGAACAGGCTGGACAAGGCCGCCTTCCTGGGCGAGGCGGCGTGCAAGCTGCTCGAATTGAAGCTGGGCCTGGTGGACGAGGACGACAAGGACCACTACGGCAACAAGGTGATCAAGTTCGCCGGCCAGATGCTGGCAGACCTCTTCCGGACGGCCTTCAGGAACATGGTCAGGGACATGAAGTACCAGCTGGACAGGGCCGGGCAGAAGCGCGGGGGCTCGGTGGTCAACTCCGCGATAAGGCCGGGGATAATAAGCGACAAGCTGGCCAACGCGATAGCCACGGGCAACTGGGGGAGGGGGAAGGTGGGCGTGACCCAGCTGCTGGACAGGACCAACTACCTGTCCACGCTCAGCCACCTGAGGAGGATACAGTCGCCGCTCAGCAGGAGCCAGCCGAACTTCGAGGCCAGGGACCTGCACAGCACCCACTTCGGTAGGATATGCCCCAACGAGACGCCGGAGGGCTCCAACTGCGGCCTGGTGAAGAACCTGGCGCTCTCCGCCGTCATCTCTGTGACTTCGTCCACCTTCGACGTCATGAACAAGCCGTTCGCCCTGGGCGTGGTCAGGTATTCGGAGGCGGACGACGACCTCAGGACCAGGGGGGCGAAGGTCTTCATCGACGGCAGGCTGATGGGCTACGTCGACGACGCCCAGAGGCTGGCCACGGCCTTCAGGAGGCTGAGGCGCAAGGGCGAGATACCGGTCGACGTCAGCATTTACGCCTACGACCCGGGCAGGGAAGGGGCGACGGTCAGGGTCTACATATCGTCGACCGCCGGCAGGGTGCTCAGGCCGCTGATAGTGGTCGAGGGCGGCAGGGCGCTGGTCGACGGCGAGACGGTGGACAGGATCAGGAAGGGGACGGCGAACTGGCGCGACCTGGTCGGCCAGGGGCTGATGGAGCTGCTGGACGCGAACGAGGAGGAGAACGCCTACATAGCGCTCACCCCGTCGGAGGCCACCGCGGCCCACACCCACCTGGAGCCGTATCCGCCGGCGATGCTGGGCGTGGCGGGCGCGCTGATACCGTACCCCGAGCACAACCAGTCGCCCAGGAACACCTACGAATCCGCCATGGCCAAGCAGGCGCTCGGGTTCTCGACCTCGAGCTTCATGTTCACCAGCTACGTCAGGCAGCACCTGGCCGCCTACCCGCAGGCCCCGCTTGTCAGGACGAAGGCCAACACGATGGGAAGCATCGACGAAAGGCCGATGGGGCAGAACGCCGTGGTGGCGGTCCTTTCGTTCGAAGGATACAACATAGAGGACGCGGTCATACTGAACAGGGCCTCCGTCGAAAGGGGGCTGGGCAGGACCTTCTTCTACAGGCTGTACGAGGCGGAGGCGCAGCAGTACCTGGGCGGAATGAAGGACAAGTTCGAGATACCGTCCCCGGACGACAACGTCAGGGGGTTCAGGGGGGAGAAGTTCTACAGGCTGCTGGAGGAGGACGGCACCATAGCCGCGGAGAGCGTCGTAGGCGGCGGGGACGTCCTGACCGGCAGGACCAGCCCGCCCAGGTTCATGGAGGAGTACAAGGAGTTCGAGGTGAGGGGGCCGTACAGGAGGGACACCTCGGTCGCCGTCAGGCCTAGCGAGGCAGGCGTGGTCGACGCGGTCTTCATGACGCAGAGCGTGGACGGGAACAAGAGCTTCAAGATAAGGGTCAGGGACCAGAGGATACCCGAGCTGGGCGACAAGTTCGCCTCCAGGCACGGCCAGAAGGGGGTGGTCGGCATGCTCGTCAACCAGGAGGACCTGCCGTACACGAAGGACGGCGTGGTCCCGGACGCCATAATCAACCCCCACGCCTTCCCGTCCAGGATGACCGTCGGCCAGTTCCTGGAGTCCGTGGGCGGCAAGGCCGCCTCGCTCAGGGGGGAGCCCGTGGACGGCACCTCCTTCCTCGGGGAGAGGCCGGGCGACATCAAGGACCTGCTGGAGGAGAGGGGCTTCAAGTCCTCCGGCAAGGAGATCATGTACGACGGCAGGACGGGCAGGCCCTTCATGGCCGAGGTGTTCATCGGGGTGGTATACTACCAGAAGCTCCACCACATGGTGGCGGACAAGATACACGCCAGGGCCAGGGGGCAGGTGCAGATGCTCACCAAGCAGCCCACGGAAGGCAGGGCCAGGGGAGGCGGCCTGAGGTTCGGCGAAATGGAGAGGGACTGCCTGATAGCGTACGGCGCGGCCATGGTGCTGAAAGACAGGCTGCTCGAGGAGTCGGACAAGACGGAGGTGCACATATGCGAAAGGTGCGGGCTGATCTCCTACTACGACGGCAAGCAGAGGAAGTACGTCTGCAAGGTCTGCGGGGACTCGGCCAAGATTTCGACCGTCCCCGTCGCATACGCCTTCAAGCTGCTGCTGCAGGAGATGATGAGCCTGGTGATAGCCCCGCGGCTCAGGCTCAGGGACAAGGTGTAGGGATATGGCGCTGGAGGAGTCGATAAAGACCGTCGGGAACATAACCTTCGACGTCTTCTCGCCGTCGGAGGTCAGGAAGTACTCCGCCGTGGAGGTGACCGTCCCGGAGACCTACGACGAGGACGGCATGCCCGTCCAGGGCGGACTCATGGACAACAGGCTCGGCGTGCTGGAACCCGGGCAGAAGTGCGGCAGCTGCGGCAACACTAGCGCCCGCTGCCCCGGCCACTTCGGCCACATAGAGCTGGCGGAGCCCGTCCTCCACGTGGCGTTCGTCGACATGATACAGGAGGTGCTGGTGGCCACCTGCAGGTCCTGCGGCAGGCTGCTCATCCCGGAGGAGGAGACAAAGGCCTACAGGGAGAGGCTGGGCGGGCAGGGCTACACCAACCCCAACCTGCTGGAGAGGGTCTCAAGGGAGATAGTGCTCAGGGCCAAGAAGGCGAAGGTCTGCCCCCACTGCGGCAAGAAGAAGCTGGAGGTGGAGTTCACCAAGCCGCACCTCTTCCACGAGATCAACGACGAGGGAGGCGCGGTCAGGCTGCTCCCCGCCGCGATAAGGGAGAGGCTGGAGAGGGTGACGGACGACGACCTCAGGCTGCTGGGCTACGACCCCAGCAGCGCCAGGATAGAGTGGCTGGTGCTGCAGGTCCTCCCCGTCCCGCCCGTCTCCGTCAGGCCGTCGATAACGCTCGAAACGGGGATCAGGTCCGAGGACGACCTGACCCACAAGATGGTGGACATACTCAGGGTCAACCAGCGCGTGAGGGAGAGCAAGGACTCGGGCACCCCGCCGCTGATAGTCCAGGACCTGGTCGACCTCCTCCAGTACCACGTCACGACCTACTTCGACAACGAGGTCTCCGGCATCCCCCAGGCCCACCACAGGTCGGGCAGGCCGCTCAAGACGCTCAGCCAGAGGCTGAAGGGGAAGGAGGGCAGGTTCAGGGGGAGCCTTTCCGGCAAGAGGGTGGACTTCTCCAGCAGGACCGTCATATCCCCAGACCCCAGCCTGGACATCTCCGAGGTGGGCATCCCGTACGACATTGCGAGGAAGCTGACCGTCCCCGAGCGCGTCACCCCCTGGAACATGGAGTCCCTCAAGAAGCTGGTGGTGAACGGGCCGGTCAACCACCCCGGCGCCAACTACGTGGTCAGGCCCGACGGGGTGAAGATCAGGCTGGAGTTCGCGGCCGACAGGCAGGCCATAAGCGAGGCGCTCGCCCCGGGCTACATAGTGGAGAGGCACCTGATGGACGGGGACATAGTCCTCTTCAACAGGCAGCCCAGCCTCCACAGGATGTCCATAATGGCGCACTACGTGAAGGTCCTCCCCTACAGGACCTTCAGGCTGCACCCCGCGGTCTGCCCTCCATACAACGCCGACTTCGACGGCGACGAAATGAACCTGCACGTCCCGCAGAGCGAGGAGGCCAGGTCGGAGGCGCTCACGCTGATGAGGGTGCAGGACCAGATAATCTCGCCCAGGTACGGCGGGCCGATAATAGGCGGCATCAGGGACTTCCTGACGGCGGCCTTCCTGCTGACGAGGGCGGAGACCAAGCTTACGAAGGACAGGTTCGCCAACCTCGCCTACACGGGCGGCTATTCGGGGCCTCTCCCCGATCCCGAGTACAAGGACACCGGGCTCTACTCCGGCAGGCAGCTCTTCAGCCTCTTCCTCCCGAAGGACTTCAACTACAGGCTGACCTCCAAGTGGTCCAAGGCGAAGGGTGTCAAGAGCGACAAGGACGACGTCCTCGTCAAGGCGGGCGAACTCGCCTCGGGCGTCATAGACAAGGCGTCGATCGGGGCCGAGGAGCCCGAGACGCTGCTCCACAGGATGGCCAAGGACTACGGCACGGACGCCGCCAGGAGCTTCCTGAACTCCATACTCAGGATACTCCGCGTCTACGTCAGCTCCGTCGGCTTCTCCTACGGCTACGACGAGCTCGAGCTGACGCCCAAGGCCCAGGAGGACATAGGGGGGATAATATCGCTGGCCTACGGCAACGTCACCGACCTCTTCCAGAAGCACGAGGAGGGGAAGCTCGAGGTGATGAAGGGACTCCAGCCGGAGCAGATACTGGAGCAGAGGATAATGACCGAGCTGAGCCACGCGAGGGAATCTTCGGGCAGGGTGGTGGAGCGGAGCCTCTCCGACTCCAACGCCGGGATAATCATGGCGAAGACGGGCGCCAGGGGCTCGTCCCTCAACCTCGGCCAGATGATGGCCACGGTGGGGCAGCAGTCGGTCAGGGGCAAGAGGATAAACAGGGGCTACTACCACAGGGCCCTCCCGCACTACAGGGAGAGGGAGAAGAACCCTGACGCATACGGCTTCGTGAAGTCCAACTACAGGGACGGGCTCAGCCCGATAGAGTTCTTCTTCCACGCCATGGGAGGCAGGGAGGGGCTGGTCGACACGGCCGTCCGCACCCAGCAGTCCGGGTACATGCAGAGGAGGCTGGTGAACGCCATGGAGCACATCAGGGTGGAGTACGACCTCACCGCCAGGGACCCCCAGGGGGCGATAATACAGTTCCTCTACGGAGAGGACGGCGTCGACCCCTCCAAGAGCGACCACGGCAAGGCGGTCAACATAGAGCGCCTCGCCAGCACGGCGCTCATATTCGACGACCCGAAGGCGGCGAGGGTCACCACCAAGGAGGTGGACGCCCTGGTGGAGGAGTTCGCGCCCAAGCTCAACGCAAGGCTGGCCTCCGAGCTGGAGGTGCTGAAGTCGAGCGAGCTGAGCAAGAAGGCCGCGAAGGCGGTCTGCGAGAAGGCGGTGGACCTGTACACGGGCGCCTTCGTGGAGCCCGGAGAGGCCATGGGCGTGGTGGCCGCGCAGTCGATAGGCGAGCCAGGCACCCAGATGACGCTCAGGACCTTCCACTTCGCAGGCATAAAGGAGAGGGACGTCACGCTGGGCCTCCCCAGGCTCATAGAGCTGGTCGACGCCAGGAAGCAGCCGAGCACCCCCACGATGGACGTCTACCTGGACGAAGAGCACAGGCACGACAGGGCCAGGGCGCTCGAGGTGGCCAAGGACGTACTCTTCTCCAAGACGTTCGACGTGGTGCAGTCCGTGAAGAGGGACTACGCGTCGAACTCCCTGACCTTCACCTTCGACCCTGTCAAGATGGACGAGAGGGGGGCCACCGTGGCCGACGTCGTGGCCGTCCTCAGGACGCCGAAGAGCAGGGTCACGACGGGCGAGAACACGCTGAACGTGTCGCTGGAGAACATGGACGAAGCGATGATAACAACCACCAGGGACAAGGTGCTCAACACGAGGGTCAAGGGGGTGCCGGGCGTCAGCAGCGTCTCCGTGGTCCTCAAGGACGACGAATGGATGATACAGACGGCCGGCTCCAACCTGCAGAAGACGCTGAAGGTGAAGGGGATAGACGCGTCGAGGACCACCACCAACAACATATACGAAATCAACATGGCGCTGGGCGTGGAAGCGGCCAGGACGGCGCTCGTGAAGGAGATAATCTCCACCCTCGAAGAGCAGGGGCTGGAGGTGGACACAAGACACATACTGCTGGTGGCCGACCTGATGACGAGCAAGGGCTTCGTCCAGCAGATAGGGAGGCACGGGATAGCGGGCTCCAAGACCAGCGTCCTGGCCAGGGCCGCCTTCGAAATCACCGTCCCGACGCTCGCCGAGGCGGCGGCAACGGGAGAGGTGGAGGAGCTCAGGGGAGTGACGGAGAACGTGATAATCGGCTCCACGATACCGGTCGGGACCGGCATGGTGGACATATACATGCAGGGGGGGTAGTGGAGCATGGAATCCAAGACACTGGAACCGTTCCTGCGGACCGTGATGAAGACGGGCAAGGTCTCCTTCGGTCTGAAGGGAGCCCTGAAGTCCGCCAAGAGCGCCAAGCTGGTCGTGCTGTCGACCTCCCTCGGGGAAGAGGAGAGGGAGGCGCTGGTCTCGGCCTGCAAGGGGGCGGACGTCCCCGTGGTGGCGCTGGACGACACCTCGAGCCGGCTGGGCACCATATCAAGGAAGTCCTTCCCCGTCAAGGCCCTGGCCGTGAGGTCGGTCGGCGACGCGGACCTGGAGAAGCTGCTGAGGCCCGCCTGAGACACCCAAAGACTTAAAAAACTGGTGAAGACCGTAGAGCCCCGACGAAGCAAAAGGTATTCGAGTGTTGCCAACCGAAATCAAGATCACGGAAGAAGAGCTCGGCCTCATGTCCGTCTTTCAGAACGTCACCGGGGTCAACTCAAGAGACTGCATAATCGACCCGGCGGGTGACAGGATAATCTTCGTGGTCGAAAAGGGCCTCATGGGCCCTGCCATAGGCAGGGGGGGCCAGACCATCATGAGCCTGGAGAGGGTGGTGGACAGGGCAGTGGAGCTGGTGGAATACTCGGACGACGCGGCCGAGTTCATAGGGAACGCGCTGGGGAGCAGGAACGTGGTGGACGTCAAGATAAACTCCAGGGCCGACGGCCACAAGGTGGCCATAGCCCAGACGTCGGCGAAGAACAAGGGGGCCGTGCTGGGCAAGGGCGGCAGGAACGCGGAGAGGGCGCGCATCCTGGCCCAGAGGTACTTCGACATACAGCACATCCACATAGTGACGCAGTGATCCGATTGTCAGACCCAAATCTTAAAAGGCCCCCCCGCGAGGCGCTTGGTGATTAGCCGTGGCCCACAAGTCGCCCAGGGGAGAGTTCGCGGCCAGGAAGCTGAAGCAGAAGAGGCAGCGCTTCAGGTGGTCCGACAAGTACTACAAGAGGAGGCTCCTCGCCCTGGACGAGAAGGCGGACCCCCTGGAGGGGTCGCCGCAGGCCAAGGCGATAGTCCTTGAGAAGGTGGGCGTCGAGTCGAAGCAGCCGAACTCGGCCATCAGGAAGTGCGCTCGCATCCAGCTCATCAAGAACGGCAAGCAGGTGACGGCCTTCCTGCCCGGCGACGGCGCCCTGAACTTCGTGGACGAGCACGATGAAATCGTGGTCGAGGGGATAGGTGGCTCGCAGGGGAGGGCCATGGGGGACATACCGGGCGTGAGGTGGCAGGTCTCGATGGTCAACGGCGTCTCCCTGAACATGCTCGTCCTCGGGCGAAAGGAGAAGCCGAAGAGGTAAGCGGATTTGTCGGAGAAGATGCTCCTGTTCAACAGGTGGGAGGCGGAGGGCGTAGAGGTGTCCGACCTGGGGCTGAAGAACGTCATAGACGTGGCCCCCGCGGTGATACCCCACACCTTCGGAAGGCACGAGCACAGCAAGTTCGCGAAGTCCCGCGTGAACATAGTGGAGCGGCTCGCCAACAGCATCATGCACTTCGGGAAGAAGCACGCCAAGAACACGGGGAGGATGGCGGGCAAGAAGCAGAGGGCGATCAGCATAGTCAAGGCTTCATTCGACATAATCCACCTGAAGACGGGCAAGAACCCGCTGCAGGTGCTCGTGAAGGCCGTCGAAAGCGTCAGCCCGAACGAGGACACCACCCGCATAAGCTACGGAGGGGTGGTCTACCACCTCTCCGTGGACCTCTCGCCCCAGAGGAGGGTGGACCTGGCCCTCCGGTTCATCGCCGAGGCGGTCAGGGAAGCGGCCTTCTCCAGCCAGAAGGCGGTGGAGGAGGTCCTGGCCGACGAGCTGATAGCCGCCTCGCAGAGCGACTCCGCCAGCCCCGCGATCAAGAAGAAGACGGAGCAGGAACGGATGGCCCTGGCGTCGCGCTAGGCCTCCCGCGGTGTCCAGGCCCGTATTACCCATATGTTGGTATGTCCACGGCATGTTCGGCGGGCGGGCAGCCCCCGGAGGGACGCCTCGCCTGCCGGCGGCCGCCGGCGGCCGAAGGCCATACCTTTGCTAAACCTTAAATAACGTATTCTGCAACCCAGTCGCAGTTAAGGTGCTTTCGTATGGCCGATAAGCCGCACATGAATCTCGTAGTGACCGGTCACATAGACCATGGCAAGTCTACCACGATGGGTCACCTCCTGTTCAACCTGGGTATTGTAAATGACAGGATGATACAGGAGTACGCTCAGCAGTCCGAGCAGACGGGGAAGGGTGACACCTTCAAGTACGCGTGGGTCCTCGACCAGCTGAAGGAGGAAAGGGAGAGGGGCATCACCGTCGACCTGGCCTTCCAGAAGTTCGACAGCAAGAAGTTCACCTGGACCCTGATAGACGCCCCGGGCCACAGGGACTTCGTGAAGAACATGATCACGGGGGCAAGCGAGGCGGACGCGGCCGTGCTCGTCGTCTCAGGCAAGGAGGGCGAGACCGAGGCCGGGATCTCCGAGGGCGGCCAGACCAGGGAGCACGCGTTCCTGCTGAAGACTCTCGGCGTCAACCAGATCGTGGTGCTGATAAACAAGATAGACGCCCTGACCCCGCCCTATGCGGAGCAGGCCTTCAACAAGGTGAAGGAAGAGGCGGCCAAGCTGCTGAAGCTGGTCGGCTACAAGACGGACGCGCTCAACTTCATACCCGTCTCAGGCTGGAAGGGCGACAACCTGACCGACAGGTCTCCGAACACGCCGTGGTACAAGGGGCCGACCGTCCTGGAGGCGCTGGACCAGCTGCAGGAGGCGCCGAAGCCCACGGACAAGCCGCTGAGGCTGCCCGTGCAGGACGTCTACACGATCACGGGCGTCGGCACCGTCCCGGTCGGGAGGGTGGAAACGGGCGTCGTGAAGGTGGCGGACACGGTGGTCGTGATGCCGGCGGGGGTCAAGGGCGAAGTGAAGACGATCGAGACCCACCACACGCCTATGCCGCAGGCCATACCGGGCGACAACGTGGGGTTCAACCTCAGGGGAGTGGCGAAGACAGACATCAGGAGGGGCGACGTGGTCGGCTCTGTGAGCGACCCCCCCGCGGTGGCGAAGGAGTTCGTCGCCCAGATCATAGTAGTCTACCACCCGTCCGCCATAGCGGCCGGATACACCCCGGTCCTCCACGCGCACACCTGCCAGGTGGCCGCTTCGATAAGCGAGCTGGTCTCCAAGATAGACCCGAGGAGCGGGCAGGTGGTCGAAGACAAGCCGAAGAGCCTGAAGACGGGCGACGCGGCCATAGTGAAGATAAAGCCGGTGAAGCCGATCTGCATAGAGACCTACAAGGACTTCCCGGAACTGGGCAGGTTCGCCCTGAGGGACTCGGGCAGGACGGTGGCCGCCGGGATAGTCAAGGAGATAAGCCAGAAGGCGGACGTCCAGGTAAAGTGACCCATCCAAATATTTATGTCTCGGCCGCCCGCCCGTAGGGGCATGCCGGAACAGGAAGGGAGCAGGAGAAGGGTAGCCCTCGTCACCGGAGGTTCGGGCGGGATAGGCAGGGGGATAGCGGAAAGGTTCGCCTCCGCCGGGGTGGACGTGGCGCTGGGTGACATCCGCGACGACGTGGCCGGGCTGGCCGGGCAGATACGGGCCGCCGGGGGGGCGAGGGTGGTCGGCCTCAGGGTCGACGTCAGCGACTATTCGTCCTGCGCGAAGTTCTATTCGTCAGCGACGGAGCTCTTCCGGGCGGACCACGTCGACATATTGGTGAACAACGCGGGGATAAACAGGGACTCGCTCTTCGTCAAGATGACCCCGGAGCAGTGGGACCAGGTGATCAAGGTCGACCTGTACAGCATGTTCAACTGCACCAAGCAGGTGGTGGACGGGATGATCGCCCACGGCGGCGGGAGGATAATCAACATATCGTCGATGAGCTGGCTGGGGAACGTCGGGCAGGCGAACTACGCGGCGGCCAAGGCGGGCGTCATAGGCTTCACCAAGACGCTGGCGAAGGAGCTGGCCAGGTACAACATAACGGTCAACGCGATATGTCCGGGCTTCGTCGACACGCCCATGACCAGGGCCGTGCCCGACAGGATACGCCAGAAGTTCCTCGAAAGGATACCAATGGGCAGGATAGGGACGCCGGCGGACGTCGCGAACTTCGCCTTCCTGCTGGCCTCCGGGGACGCCTCCTACGTCACGGGAGAGGTGGTCAACGTGTCCGGCGGGTTGGTCATGTGAAGACGCAGGTCGAGGTCTTCGAGGACAGCGCGAGGAAGTGGCCCGGGAGGACCGCGCTGGAGTATTTCGGGCGGAGCGTCACCTACGGAGAGATGGTCGGGATCGTGGACGCCATGGCGGCCCGCCTGAGCCCCGCCGTCGGCAGGGGGGACGTCGTGGCGCTCTCCCTCCAGAACGTCCCGCAGTTCGTCCTGCTCGAGTACGCGGTGTGGAAGCTGGGCGGGACCGTGCTGCCGCTCAACCCGATGTACACCCCCAGGGAGATAGCCTACTACCTGAGGGACGCGAAGGCGAAGGCCGCGGTGGCCCTCTGCGAGACGCTCGAGAACGTGGAGTCCGCCTGCAGGGAGGTGGGAGGGGTGGCGGTCTTCAGGACGAGCGCGGAGTCCTTCGCGAAGGTGCCCGAAGCCAACGCCGCCGCCTGGGGGATAAAGGGCTGCGACGACGACCTGGCCGCCGTGCGGGGAGGGCCCCCGCCGGCCGAGACGGTCGGGCCAGACGACGTGGCCCTCCTCGTCTACACGTCCGGGACCACCGGGGACCCCAAGGGCGCGGTCATAAGGCACAGGAACGTCTACGCCAGCTCGACCGTCTACCGGGACTGGTTCAGGTTCACCCCGGAGGACAGGGCGCTGGCCATAGCCCCCTTCTTCCACGTAACCGGCCTCGTCTTCCACATAGCCACGCCGATCCTCTGCGGCTCGTCGGTCTGCATGACGTACAGGTTCGACCCGGAGCTGGCCGTCGGGACTGCCGAGCGCTGCGCCACCACCGTGACGATGGCTGCCTCCACCGCCTACCTGGCGATGCTGAACGTCCCGGGCCTGGCGCGCCTCACTGGCATGAGGCTCTGGTCGTCCGGCGGGATGGCGGTCCCCAGGTCGCTGGAGGAGAGGTGGAGGGAGGTCACGGGCAGGTGGATATACGTCGCCTGGGGGCTGACGGAGACCACGTCTCCCGCCACCCTCTGGCCCTACCCCTACGACGGCGGGCTCCCCCTGGACAGGGAGACGGGCGTGGTCAGCGCCGGCCTCCCGGTCTACGGCACCCGGGTGAAGCTGGTGGACCAGGACGACCCCGCACGCGAATCCGCCGAGGTGGGGGAGATAGCCGTGAAGGGGCCGCAGGTGGTGGACGGCTACCTGAACAGGGAGGAGGCCACCGCCAGGACCATCGTCGACGGCTGGCTCCTGACGGGGGACGTGGCCAGGCTGGTCGACGGGCAGGTCTACATAATAGACAGGAAGAAGGACCTGATCAACGCGTCCGGCTACAAGGTCTGGCCGCGCGAGGTAGAGGAAGTGATATACGGCCACCCGGCTGTCTCG
>JAKAPW010000028.1:0-11586 GCA_021811935.1 archaeon
GGATTTCCGGAGCCGTAACCAGGGGCCACCCGAGCTTATCTGGGAGGCATGCCAGATGTTCAACTTCTCCGACCTGAAGGTTCGGAGATTGCGGCTGCCGGTTGCGCCGCCATAGGCTGGTCGAAAGCAGCCCCCGTCCCGAGTTTCCTGATGCCCTTGGCCCGGATGTTCAGTGCGCCCGCGTAGTCTGCCGGCGCCTCGAACCCGCACCTCTGGCACCTGAACAGGTCTCACGAAACCCTGTCGTGACACTCGGCACGCTGACCAAGCGGGCGCCCCTCCTACTCCGCTTCCTGCGACTTCCGAGCGGCTTCGTCTGACACTCCGCATATGGCATCAGGAAATCAATGTCTGTGGGGGAGTCCATGGGCGCCTCGGCGGCATCTCCGATGAACGCTCTGGACCGCTTCTCCGCGACGGCGTGGACCAGCCCGTCAGGAAGGGGGATGGCCTGGAGAGTCACGTGGCCGGCCATCCCTATCCCACCTCGCCGGTCATGACGGGATACGCCTTCCTGCCGGGGAACTCCTTGGGACGGCGGCGCCCGTGCCGCGACGGACGGCCTTCAGCTCCATGAACCCCACCGTTCCCTGCACCTTCGGCCGCGTCCTCGTCGCTAATTCGACCTTTCTGGGCATACGGATATCAGGGGGGCACGGTTTCGATGGGTCGACTCTAGGCCGTCCGGCTCAGCCCCCTGAGCGCCGCTTCTGAGACCATAGGGTCGGGTATCGCGTACGCGCCATCGTCGCTCTTCGCCACGAAACCCGCGTCCTCCAGGTTCGAAAGCAGTTTCGTTATCTCGCTCTGGCCGATCGCCATCCCTTCCTCGGCTTCTACCGCCTTCTTCAGCTGAGCCCATGTCCTGCTCCCCCCGGCAAGGCTCTTCATGATCGCTTCGTATCTGTCCGACCTGTAGAGGCCGAGGAAGCTCCTGAACTCGGCTGCGACCATCCGCCGGGCCAAACGGGCGGCCTCCTCGACCGTCCTTTCCCCGAGCTCCTTCTCTTCCCTCGCCTTGAAGCCGCAGTACGTGAGCCAGCCGATCACACCGTCGAACCTCTGGGAGACCTTCTCGAGCATCTCGTCCGCCACGCGCACCCTTATCTGCGCGAAGCCCTGCCTGAGATACTCCTTCGCCTTGTCTGCATCCAACCCGGGAAGCTCGACCCGCACCGCCGCCCTCGCATAGAGGGGTGCCTTCGGGTCGTCGACCCGCAGGAATTTGTGGAGCATGCCTATCTCTGAACCGGTGACGACGAACTGGACCCCCCTGCAGTAGTCGTAGGCGTGGGCCAGGACGCTGGTGAGGTCGTAGCGCATTATCTTCCTGAACTCCTGCGCCTCGTCGAGGGCGATGACGAATGTCGTCTTCTGCTTTACGGCCTCTTCCGAGAGGGCGTCGAGGAGCGTGGATATGTTCACGGTGTCTCGGGGCTTCGGCCCCCATCTGAGAGATATCCCGGCGGTGGTGCCCGCGCTCGGTTCGAGCCCCTGCACGTGCTTGAGGGCGTCGACGACCTTCGCTCCCAGCCTCCTCTCCCTTTTCAGGAACGCGTTCAGGCTATCCTCGAGGAGCTCGACGAACTCCTCGCGCCTGACCTGCGGGGAGGAAGAGAAGGCCCTGCCGTCCAGCACGACGTACGGGTGGCCGAATTCGTTCAGGCACGACAGGAGGAGAGAGGTTTTTCCAGTTCTCCTTCTTCCCTCTATCGTGATCAACCGCCTTCCCTCGGACAGGGACGAAAGAAGCTTCTCGAACTGCTCGGAGTAGTTGAAGATGTCCTTCCTTTCGGTCTTCGGCGCCTCGTCGAAGTACATGCCCATGTACCTAGTACATACCCCTGTACTTAAGCCGGTCTACGTCGGATATCGCCGGTGGCCACGAACATCTCGTCGCAATCGTGCGTGGACTGCGCCCGACCTCGCGCTGAAGGAAGCAACGCACTGGCCACGAGGCAACGCGGCAGGAAACTCGAAGCCGGGCGGGCCACCGTCCTCTTCGAGGGGCTGTCTGCGGGTGGCACACCGATCCCCGAGCTCGGGAACCGCTCCCTGGAGCTGACGATGCGCCAACGCACGACCGACGCGGAAGTCGCGCAGGGCGCCCCTGACTCCGGACGGGAAGCAGGCAGAGGCGTGCGGAAAGGTCGACCTCGACGTACATGCGGTACCTTGAAGGGAGTCCGCCATCGCGTCGGCTGGCGTCCACCCGCTCCACGTACCGGCTTCATTCGTGCGGCGCGTTCACATAACCGCACCTCCCGCACCTGTAGCCCTTCTCTCCGGTGCTGACTCGGGACGAGCCGCAGACGGGGCACCTGAGCGGCCGGTGCGCTTCCTTCAACGACCTTTGCGGCTCCGATGCTCCTTCCTTCCGGGGGGCCGTGACGCGTGCGCCCTTCCTACCCATCCACGCCCACCACCTGCCTGACCCTGACCTGGAGCGCGCCGGACGAGTCGTCGAGCACGCAGAGGGCGGTGAACTTCGAATTCTTCCTGATCAGCCCCCTCGGTCCGTCATAGTTCCCGGACTCCAGCCTCGCGTGCCACCTTCCATCGACGATGACCAGCGCCTCCCCCTGCCGCACCTTCTCCACCTCCAGCTTCATCACCCTTGCCCCCGGTATGTCCTTCACCTGAAGCGCCGCCCTTCCCTCCTTGCGGGAGACGTAGCTGCTTCCGGCCAGCTTCTTCAGGGCAGCCCTGGATATGCTCCTTGGGTGGCCCTCCTGCTCCATTTCGGAGAGGAGGGATTCTTCGTCCATGTTGCCCGATTCAAGGATCCTCATGTACAGCGCCCTCTCCGCCCTGCCGACCAGCCTGTCGAAGTTCCTCATGTCCTCCTTTGCCGCGACCATGGGCGGGACCATCGTCTCCGGCGGCGAGTCCGCGAGACGGAAGATGTCTTCCGCGGCCATGGGGTCCGGCGCGGGCCTCGTCCTGTTCACCGCGCCGTGCGCTTCGAACTTCCGGTTCAGCGTGGAGACTACCTCCTTCATCCTCTGCGCCCTCCTCTCCGACGCCCGCAGGTAGAACATGTCGTTCGTGTTCTCCGCCACGAGGATGACGACCCTGCCGGCCGCCTTTCTCCCCGTCCTCCCCCGCCTCTGTATGTACCTTATCTCCGACGGTATCGGCTCGTAGAAGACCACCAGGTCCACTTCAGGTATGTCCAGCCCCTCCTCCGCTATCGAGGTGGCGCAGAGCACGTTCACGTGCCCCTTCCTCAGGTCCTCTATGAGCGACGCCTGCCTCTCCTGCGTCAGGCCCGGGTCGTTCAGCCTGGAGGCCTGGCCCACGAACCTCTCCGCCCTGACGCCCTCGGCTTTGTTCAGCTCCTCCACCAGGTGCGAGGCGGTGTCCCTGTACTGCGTGAACACGAGGACCCTGGACCCGGGGGTGGACCTCAGCTGCCCGGAGACGGTGAGCCGGAGGGCTTCGACCTTCGGGTGCTCCACGCCGCACCGTCCGGTCAGGAGCTCCCTGAGGCTCCGGTAGCCGCCGTCGCCGAGGATCGCGGAATGGCTCCTCTTCTCGTCCTGTTCCATCCTCTCCATGAAGCGCTCCAGCGTGTCCGCCCCCTGAGTGTCCAGCAGCTCCAGCATGTGGAAGAGCGTGAGCGCCTGCGACTGCAGGGAGATGGAAACGTAGATGGGCCCCCTCTCCTCCTCTATGCTCAACTCCGCCCTGTACCTGAGCTCGTAGCCCAGCTCTATCAGGTCCCTCCGGGAAACGAACGCGGATTCCCTCTCCAGCAGCCCCCTTGCCCTGAGCGACCTTATCCTGGCGTCCAGCATCCCCTTCAGTATGTCCTTCACCGGCGTGTAGAGGGGGGGCAGGGCGACCGTCTTCCATTCGATCTTTATGGGATTGATGTATGGCCTCACGTCCTCGTCGTCCTCGGAGCGGTACTCGACGTGTTCTATCGAAAGAGACCTGCAGACGGACATGATCCTGTCGATGTCAGAGCCGGGGGAGGCCGTCATGCCGAGTATCAGGGGGCAGGCGGAGCTCTTCGCGTAACTCCCGGCCACCTCCGTGTAGGCGTACTCCTTCACTGCCCTGTGGCACTCGTCGAAGACCACCAGGCCAAACCCGCTCAGGTCCGCCCTTCCCTGAAGCAGGTCGTTCCTGACCACCTGGGGGGTCGCGAATATCAGCCTCGACGCCCCGGACCATGCCTCCTCCCTGTATCCGGCCGGCGTCTTCCCCGTCAGCAGCACGAAATTCTCGGCGGGCAGCCTTATCATCGCCTCGAAGCTTCTCTTGTGCTGCATCACGAGGGGCCTGGTGGGCGCCATCACGAGGATTCTGGAGCGCCTGAAGCTGTAGAGCAGGTCGACCGCGACGAGGGCGGATATCACCGTCTTTCCGAGGGCCGTGGGCAGTATGACCAGCGTGTTCTTGGTCGATGCCTCTCTGGCGATCCCGGTCTGGTAGAGCCTCTCCTCTATCAGGTTCGAGTAGGCCAGGGGGTGCTGGACATATCGCCGACGGCCCTGCAACGGCATCCTCCGCTTCTATATCTCCAGCACGTCCCCGCCCGGCTTCGAAGCCTGCCCCTTGATCTCCGGATTGACCCGCCCGACGCTCTCCGCAAGGGGAAGGAGCTTTTCGAACTGGAAGAGCTCCCTGTACTCTTCCAGCTCCTCCCTCGACCTGAGGACGAGCCCCCTCTTCCTCTTGGGCGAACCGCCGTCGTCGGCGGGGTTGAGCTCTATCGCGAGCCTCGCGGGGACGCTCCTGTAGGCGGGCATCTTGAGGATGAATATCCCCGGGACGGATGTCTTCAGCCTTCCCCAGTCGGGGCCCGTCTTCAGGAACGAAACCAGTTTTTCCTCGCTCATCGGACAAGACGGGCTCGCGGGATAAATAAGGTTCACTTCCTTCCGAAACCGGCGCATCCATTCTCTGTCGGGCCCCCAGGGGCCGCCCGCTGTAGGTGCGGCAGGTCGTCGCCGAAGTGCAAGGCGTCTCTCCTCGAGCACGAGGGAACGCCTTCTCTTCTTCATCGGAACAACCATGACCGACTAAAACCATATCTTCTTTCTGGCGACCCTCCCCGACTATCTCAAGAAGCTGGCATCCAACCATTCGGGGATGTTCCCCATGTCCCTTACTCGCCCCTACGGGGTGCACACCTTATTCAGTACACGAGGATTGCCTCATGCCGTTGTCCAAGGAGACAGCTCCTCGTAGGTTACATTCCTCTTGAGCATCCAATACGCGTAGGAGACGAGCTTCCTCGCGACCGCTATGAGCGCCTTCTTCTCCCCCCTCCTGTGCGTCAGCCTGGCATGGAACTCGCGGATGTGTTCATCTTTCCTCACCGCCGCCCTGGCGCATTCGATCAGGTTCCTCCTTACCCACTTGTCTCCCTTCTTCGTGATGTGCCCGAGATGGGTCACCTCCGCGCTCTCGTCGAGCCATGGGACGAGGTCGAGGTATGCGCAGGCGTGCTTCGAGTCGGGGAAGCGGTCTATGTCGTCGAGGGTGCACGCCAGATAGAGGGCGGTGTAAGGAGCGACGCCAGGAATCGTGTCCAGGAGCTTCGCCCTGCGGTCCCTGGAGACGATGTCACGGATCTGGGCGTCCAGCCTCTCGGTCGTAGACTCCACGAACTCGAGCTCGTCGAGCCTGATGTCTATCTCCTCTCCTGAAGCCGAAGAGCCTTCTTCTCCCATCGGGACCGAAGAGCCTGCATCGGTGCCCCTCCTCTTCAGCAGCCACCTGATGGTCCCCCTCAGCTGGCCTCCCCCGAGACCGTACCT
Organism: archaeon; assembly: GCA_021811935.1. Taxonomy (GTDB): domain Archaea; phylum Thermoproteota; class Nitrososphaeria; order Conexivisphaerales; family DTJL01; genus JAKAPW01. Next base: position 5,775 of record JAKAPW010000028.1, read on the forward strand.
CACCCTGTCCTTCACCACGAAGAGCTTCTCCCTCGTCCCGCATATGCGCCAAAGGCAGGTAGTTGGTCCCGAGAGGGTCCCCCAAGACCCCTGGCGTCGTTTCTGTCGTTCTTCGTGGAAGACCGTGATATCAGACGGAGCTTGCCGGGATTGGCCACCGATACGGTGCAGCCGCGTACCGAGGAGAGCTTCTTGTGAATCGGATGGATGAAGCCCACCTACTCGATCGCCACGCGTTTTTCACCTGGAAGTGAGGAGAGGAACTTGCGCAGGTCCTTCGTCGGTATCCTCTCCTCAAGGAGAAGGGATCCCTCCTTCTCCGGGACGCCCAGCTGTGATTCCTTCTCATGCACATCCACGCCTACGTACAGCACACCATGCTCCTGGGTCCTGCCCGCCTGTTCATAGGTCATAGGGTCAAGAACTGCATCCTCGGCCCCGACGTCCACATACGTCTTTACGCATCCGTGGGCGATGACTATCTGCAGAAGAACGTCGAGATGGAGAACTCGATAGTGATGAAGGGGGCGAGGATAGAGAGCGGGAAGCGCATCGTGGACAGCCTGATAGGGAGCTACTCCACGATACTGAACGGCGACGGAGCGGTGCCGAAGGGGTACAGGTTCATAGTCGGAGAGAGGTCCTTCGCGCAGGTCCAACCGCAACAAGCGAGCGAGATGCCGAGGTCCTGGGCGGGCGCCCGGCCTGGTGAGCTTGGTGTTGACAGAATCGCAACGCTGTCTCTCTGATCGCTCGAGGCGGCTCCACGTCCGTGGCGTTCATGCGCCCCCCTCGATAAGGCGCGGGCCGGGCGACAGCATCTGTTCACGTATCAGATCGATGGCTACCTTTGTGAAGGCGTCCCGGGAGGAGAGGACCATGCCCACGCCGCGACGGACGGCGGGCGAGCCGTCAGGGGGACGCGCGCAGGCCCGAACAGACGGGCCGGTCCTCGGATGGCATGGACAGAGGGCGGCCCAAGAAGAATCATTAAAAAAGGGACGGCAACAATAATTGCCATACGGAAGATTTTTTTACCACCAGGGCAGACCCGCTCATATGGCATTGCGGAACTATGTGGTCGAGGTCCTCGGCAGCAAGGCCACGGTCAGGGTGCTGAAGGCGCTCCTCACCTACAGGGGCAAGACGTTCACGATACGGGAACTGGCCAGGACCGCCGGGCTTTCCCACCCCGGCGTCTCGAAGGCGGCCAAGGAGTTGGAGCGGAGGGGGATCGTCAGGCTCCAGCCCGTCGGCAGGGCCCAACAGGTGAGCCTGAACGAAGAAAGCTACGTGCTGAAGTCGTTGATAGAGCCTCTGTTCAAAGCAGAGGAGCGCACCCTGGAATCTCTCATATCCACGATCAGGCCCTTCTTCGACGACGAAAAGATATCCTCCGTCGCCATCTTTGGAAGCGTCGCGGCCGGCAAAGAGGGAGGGAGCAGCGACGTGGACCTTCTGGTGGTGACAAGGGACAGGAAGCTTGCCTATGATCGCGTCGCAAGGGCCGGCGCTGTTACGCTGTCAAAGTTCGGAATCGCACTGTCTCCGCTCGTCTTGGCCGAAAAAGACTTCGCCCGGCGGCATGACAGGGAGCTAGGGAAGTCCATCCTCCGGTCTTACATGCTCGTGAGCGGAAGAGACCTGAAGGAGACCGTTGGAAATGTCAAAGACCGTCGATAGAGGACTGTACAGGAATTATCTGCAGAAGGCGCAGGAGATGCTCGAGGTCGGGCAGTACTCGCTACGGACCGAAAAGAACAACGCAGCGGTGACGGCGTCCGTGCACTGTGCGATAAACGCCATCGACGCCCTGGCCGTCTATTATTTTGGCAAACGACATGCCGGGAGGCACGAAGACGCGTTGAAGTCCATCCAGGGCGCCCTGGACGAGGCCGACAGAAGCGACATAGCCAAACAGTTCGCGGGCCTGATCGGTCTCAAGAACGAAGCCGAATACCAGACGGACCTGATGAATGCGCGCCAGGCCAGCGACGCGCTGAGACGGGCCTCGCGAATCCTGTCGAAAGTGAGAAAGAAGCTGCCCTGACGTCGGTGCGGAGGAGAGTTCCCGCGAACGCGCTGGGCCCCGTTGACAGACGCCTTCAGGAGGAGAGACCTGCTCTGACCGGAGCCCTTCTTACCACGTCCACGGCAGGGAACCGGCGGCCCAGGAACCCCGACCACCGCATTGGATTCCTCCCGCCGTCACATCACGGCCACCAGGTGGGCCAAACGGTTCAGGATTTTACGGGATGCGCTGGCACAAGGCGGTTCTGTTGTAACTGGAATCTTCGTTGCGACGGCAGTAGCGGCAGGGCTTGTGTCACTCGGTTATTGGCTCGCCAAACGAAGGGTATGGATTCTTGGGGCCTGACCCTTGGCGGTGAGAACGGGGACCCGTCAACCCAACGGGATGAGAATCTCTTGGGAAAAGTGGAACGCCGCCCAAGAGAAACGGGGGCCTTATATACTTGTTTAACTTGTATATCAGGCATGAGGAAAGACATACTTGTGAGAAGCGTCGACGCGGAGGCATTCAGATGCGCGAAGGCTGCGGCGGCGGAGAGGGGGGTGCCTCTGGGGACCGCGGTGAGCGAAGCTCTCTCGGCCTGGGCGAGGGGTGCTTCGGGTCAGGAACTCGAGAGACGCGTCGGGAGGGATAGGGCGTTCGTCCGCTCCAACTGGAAGAAGCTGCTGCCCCACAGCGGGAAGGCGGTGGTGGTGGCGGACGGGCGGCTGCAACGGGTCTTCGAGACCTACGAAGAGGCCCGGAGTTTCGCGTCCCGCTTTGATGTCGCCCTGGCATTCGTCGTGGAGGGGCCGCCGGAGGAGCGTGAGCTCGAGATTGGAGCTGACCTGGAAGTACAGCGCCAGCCATAGCCCCCCGGCCCCGGTGATGCAGCTGAAACTTGGAGGGTCATCGGTGGACCTGGCCCTGGACACGGGTTTCGCCGGCGGCATCCTCTTGCCCCTCCCGCTCTTCGAGTCGTTCGGTCTCCTGAGCTCGCTCTCTCCTGACGAATACCACCTTGTCCTACCCGACTCGAGGAGGCTCCCCTTGTACACCTCGAAGGAGAACGTGAAGGTCGGTGAAGTAGCATTCAGGGCGGAGGTCCATTCATCCCCGCTGGTGAATCGCAGGGTTGCCGGAAGGTCCTTCCTTGGGCGCTTCGTAGCATCCCTGGACGGGCCCGAAGAACAGCTCAGAATACGGTTCCCCTGAGGCGCGACAGAGGAGGTCCAGTCGGTCGTGGCCAGGACGAGGGGACTCTACGGCACCGCCCGGGTCGAGGCTTCGGTCTTCAGCCAGAAGAGGGGGGGAGCCCCGAGTGGATGGCCTTCCTGTTGCAAGGCCAGCCCGTCCCGTCAAAGGAGGCATGGCGCCCGCTCGTCACGGCGGAGAGGCTGTGGATGCCTTCGCGCCGACCCGACAGTCGTCCAGGATGTGGCCGCTTGACAATGGCCGGGTCGGCTCGATGCGCTTCACCATTCTTCTACTACGAGCTCGGGGACCCTGCCGAAGTGCCTGAAGTTGCGCGTCGCGAGCTTCTCCCTGTGCTCCAGCGCTATCGAGGCTATGATCATGTCGAAGTCGCCTATGGGCTCCCTCCGGAGTGCTTCATCGCTCGTTAACTCGCCGTAGCGCCTTGCCGCTCCGGCCCCGAACTCCGGCACACCTAGGCGGGCGACCAGCTCGCCCACCTTTGACAGCTTCCTCCCCGGTTCCCTCGCCCCGTAGGCGCCGGCATACAGCTCGCACAGGTTGATCGGCGTAGTGGAGACCGTCCCCCTCTTCTCCGCTTCAGCCTCCAGAGCGTCCATGGCGGCCCGGTGGCTACGGTTCCCTCCTCTTGATCGAGGGGAGCGAGTCGAAGTCAGCATCGAAGCTCAGGAGTTCGGAGGCGTTCGCCTTCAACGCGGTGGCAGCATGAATCGAGTCCCTCGGCTTCAGCCCGTACTTCTCGGACAGTTCTTGGGCGCTGTGAATCGTCTCCATGTCCACGTGGACGAACCTGATGTTCGGCATCCCAAGGAGGACCCTTCCTTGGAGCGACGCCGCCCTACTGACCCGACCTTTTCAGGCTGGACTTTGCGAACCAGGAGAGCCGCCCGTCGGCCCTACGCGCAGTTCGGAGACGAGCTTCTCGCAGAGGGCGTAGACCCTGGAACCCGCCTCGACCGCCGCCTTCGAGTCCTCCTCCCCGATGGCTTCGTCCGGGGAGAGAAGCCTGTCCTCTCCGCCATAGAAGGCCAGTTCCCGCTTCCTGAAAAGCGACTTCGATGTCCGCTGGACGAACGGGATCTCTTCCAGAAACCACGGCGGGAATCTTTCCTTCACTTCGACCAGCATGTCGGAGACTTCGTGCTGCTTTGGATACTCTATGCCGACCGCCCTCAACGAAGCTTTGATGCAGAGCTCGGTGCACTCCTGGGCGAGCCTGAAAGCATAAGGGTGGTTCGAATCGGCGCGTGCACGCTCCGCATTTTCCATCCTGGGCTTCGCCTGGCGCAGGTAGGAGAAGGCAAGGTCCAGCATGTTCATATTTGAATCACCTGGCCCTTGCGATAGTCGGGCGCCAGGTCCCAATAAGACCCGCCGTCATGCCTGACCCTCTTCGCCCCCTTCATCACGAGCTTCGCGCCGAGGGTCGAAAGCGTCCCATGGAGAAACTGTTCCCTGTCGCAGACCATCTTCGCGTCCTGTGTCATGTCCAGGAAGAGAGCGGGTGCCCTCCCCGCTTCTGTCTTCGTCATGGGATAGAAGCTGAGCCATGTGTTGAAGCCCTGCGACTTGAGAAATCCGATTTCGTCCTCCACCTCGGAGTCGACGAAAGAGAGCCAGTCTATCCTGGAAGCGAGGCTGCCGTGGAAGTCGTCGGAGACGACGAGCAGGTCTATATCGCTGAGCGGGCCCGCCTCCCCTCTGGCGACGGAGCCGAAGACGGCCAGGGAGACCACGTCCAGGTGTCCCCGCAGTGACCTGAAAACATCGTAAATCAGCTGCACGTAACGCTCCTGTATGAGTCTAATCCGGGACAGCGTCCCGGCCTCGGCGATGACAAGGTTCCGCGGGTCAAGAAGCCTGTAGAGCCTGGGCCTTGACCTTTTGAAGACGAGCACCGCCTGAGACGAATGAAGTTTGCTGAACGCGACGGCCAGTTTCGTTTCGCTTGCCCCCGTGGCATCAACGGCCTGCGAAAGCGTGAAGGGGTCTCTGCCGAAGTCGGAGTAGAGCCCCGAATATATCTGACCAAGCCACCGTTGCGGCCAGACCATGGAGACCACGCAATGTAACATTAACCAGCAATTAAGGTTATCTGCCGGTCGAACCACGCGGGTGGTGGAAAACTAAGAGACATATGTCACCCCTCCAGCGCAACAATCGAAGTGAGAAACAACGATCATCGTGCAAGGAGAGGTGTACCTGGCACGTCTCTCTATTAAAGGCTGAAGAGGAATACGTCAGGAGGCGGTACCGCGCCGTCGTCAGGACCGTCCTGGAGGACGCCGTCCTGAGGATACCGAGGGCACAGGCCGCACCGATGATCGGAAGGAGCAGGAGGCAGCCGCAGAGGATCGTAAGACGCTTCGTCCAGGAAGGCATACCGGGGCTCAGGCTCGGGTCGAGGAGGCCCCACACGTCGCCGCGAACACATAGAGAAGAGGATCGTCGAGGTCAGGAAGGCCACGGGGTTCGGCTCCTCCCAGATAGCCCTCATAGTCAACGAAGGCCTCTCACAGGAGGGCGGCACCAGGCACACCACGTGCTACAACATACTCGCCAGGAACCATCTGGTGGAGGCAGAGA
>JAKAPW010000028.1:11596-18323 GCA_021811935.1 archaeon
GCTCTTCCGATCTTACGGGTCGTTCGAATGGGGCCGCCCGGACGAGCTGGTCCAGTCCGACCTGACGTACTTCAACGGCTTCCCCCTGCTCACCATGGAAGACGATCACTCCAGGAAGGGGTGGGCGATGAGGCAGAGGGACGACACCGTGGTGAAGGGGATGGAGGCGCTCCACCCGGCGGCGTACGAGAACCTGCTCACCGATAATGGAAGCCAGTTCTCCAGGATGAACTCCACGATGAGGAGGTACTGCGAATCGAGCATCACGGGGAGGCACGTCTGGTCCTCCATCCATCACCCACAGACGCCGGTCCAACTTCCAGAAGGGGCTGAAGAGGTTCCTGATGCACAGGCTCGGGAGGAGCAGGGACGCGAAGGCGGTGGACGACTGCATCGGGGCCTACCTTCATTGGTACAATCACGGCAAGACGGTGTCCACGACAGGACGGAGCAGAGGTACTCGGGAGGGAGGGACCCGGAATGGTACAGGAAGCTCGTAGCAGCCCTTAAATTGGAATCGGTGCTGCCCTTGTCCTGCGCGGACGGGGGGTGACACATCTCCCTTGGTTTTCCAGAACCACGCGGGTGGGAAGCGGTCATCTCCTGCCCTGTCTTCCGGCTTATGGTCTCGGAAGTTCGTCGGCATGGGTCGGAGTCCGAACCTGATCGCTCCGGGTTCACGTGGCCGCGGGGGGTCGACGGGAATAGGTGCACGGTCGACGGCGCGCACCACGGTCGCCTTCCGAGCATGACGAGAATTCGGTTCAGGTGAACGCCTCAAGATATCCATGTGGAAAAAGGGACTTACCTCAGACAGATCGACCGGAAAAAGTACCGCAGATTGAAGGCGATAGCCGCGAAAAAGTGGGTGCGTGTGCTCTCCCGGCCTTCTCGATGGAAATCACCGCGTCGCCACTCCGACAGAACTCCCTTCCCCGGGCCGAACGCCGGAGATGGAAACCCAGGACCTCGATTGCGGAAGGGGAGTCGCCGAGGCTATTGAAGTATTGCCAAGGAGCTGCGGTCAGCGTCCAGGCGGTTCGGCGTCAGGGCCCTGCCGTCTTGACCCCGCGCCGCGGATGACCGGGCGGGTCGGCCGCCGATTGAAGGTACGGCGCGGCGGAATACCGAGACGGGTCTCCGGAGGCGGTGTGAAGGGGCCCGGCGCGCCGGTTCAGACCGCCGTGTTCTTTGGGCGTCCCAACCTTTCGTGTCCCTGTGCGCCCGCAGACATCGTCTTCTTCGCCAGCGCCACGCGCTCGGAGTCTTCGTGCTTCAGCATCTTCGCCAGCAGGTGGAGCATGTCCATGTACCTCAGCGCCATGTCCCTCAGGACGGCGCGCGCCCTGCTCATCTCCTCCTCCCCCTTCTTGGTGCAGATGTACCTGCGTTCGCCCTCGCTCTTCATCTCCAGGAGCTGCCCGTCCTCCTTCAGCTCGTTGAGTATGTAATACAACGACCCGGGGCTGGGGTTCCACGCCCCGTCGGTGTCCTTCGAGATGCTTCGGGCTATGTCCGACCCGTTCACCGGCGACCTGGCGGCGTAGGCAAGTATCAGGGTCCTCAGTATGCCCTGCGGTGCCCTGAAACTCCTCGGCAACGCGGTCTATTTGCCGTCCCCGCTTTTAAGTCGTGCGAGCCGGAAGTCTCGGATCCCCCCGTCGGCGGGCCTCCCGGGTACCGGAAGAAGGTTTATTACGTCACGCATATGAAACGACCAAAGCAGGGATTGATGGAAGACTACGCTTCGTTCGCCACGGCCGGCGGCGAATCTTCATACAGGGCGTCGGCCAGGGAGTCCCTGCTGTCGGCCGACGCTGTGGTATTCGACTGCGACGGCACCCTCGTCGACATAAGGAACTCCTACGACGAAGCCATCTTCGCCACCACCTCGCTCATATTCAGGGCACTGACCGGCATCATGCTCCCCCGCGAGCGGCTGCGGGAGGCGCTCTTCGAGCTCAGGAGGTCCGGCGGCTTCAACAGGGACACGGACAGCGTCTACTGCCTGCTGCTCGCCCTGCTCACCGGCCTCCCCGACTCCCGCCTGGGCCCCGTGGCGTCGCGGCTGTCCGACTGGCACGAAAACCCCTCCCTCATCGCGCTGCTCGCCTGCCCCAAGGCGGCAGAATACGGGGAGGACGCCCTCAGGGAATCTCTCGCAGACGTCCTCTCCTACGTGGACGACAGGGGTGTCAGGAGCGTCGAGGAGGGGGTGGAGAGGCTGTACAGGGGGAAGAAGAAGGGGCAGCTCATCGCCAAGATAGTCCAGGAGATGCGCTATTCGGAGGAGGACCCGGGGCCCGTCTCCAGGATATTCGACGAGATGTACCTGGGCTCGGAGCTCTACAGCAGGGCCTCGGGCGAGCGGCCGCTCCTCAGGCTGAGCAGGGGGCTGATCGCCAACGAGAAGATGATAATCGACGAGGAGACGGTCGGCTTCATGAAGAGGAGGTACGGGGCGCGCCTGGGCCTCTCCACGGGAAGGTCGAGACTGGAGGCGGAGTTCGTGCTGTCCGGCCTGCTGAAGGGCTTCTTCGCAGAGGCGAACGCCACCTTCACGGACGACGTCCTGCAGGAATACAGGAGGAGGAAGGCGGAAGGGACAGACGTGTGGCCGGGGAAGCCCGACCCGTACCCCCTGAGGAGGACGCTCGCCGCGGTCGCCCCGAGGAGGGGCACCGTTTACGTCGGGGACTCCATGGAGGACTTCATAATGGCTTCGAAGATGGAGGGCTTCGAGAAGGACGTGCACTTCGTGGGCGTCTACGGCCACACATTGTGGCCCCACCAGACGAAGAGGATGTTCATGGAGGCGGGCGCGGCGGCGGTCCTGCACAGCGTCAACGAGCTGAAGGAGCTGCTGCTGTAGCGGCGGGGGCGCCGAAAACCCTTTTATTGTTTGGTGGATACCTTTCCCCGTTCCGGCATGGAGACGTCTTCCGGCGGCGTCATCTTCTACAGGGCGGGGAGCAACGGTCCCAGGTACCTGTTGATGGTAAACAGGAAGGGCTACTGGGAGTTCCCAAAGGGCCACATAGACGAAGGGGAGACGGACGAGCAGGCGGCGCTCAGGGAGGTAAAGGAGGAGACGGGGCTGGGCGACCTGAAGATACTGCCCGGCTTCAAGGCGAAGATCCGGTACACCTACAGGAAGTGGGGGCAGGAGAAGCCCAAGGAGGTGCTCTTCTTCCTCATGGAGACGAAGCCTGCGACGGTGCAGGTCTCGGACGAGCACCAGGGCTTCCTCTGGCTCGGCTACGAAGACGCCATCAGGAAGATAAGCTACGACAACGCAAGGCGCGTCCTCGAGGAGGCGCAGGCCTTTCTGCGCGGCCGGGACGGCCTGTTCAGGGCCTAGCCGCGCCGGCGGGTCAGACCCCGTACAGCTTCAGCGCCAGCAGGAGGACCGCCACGCCGACCGCGGTCACCGGCAGGCCGTACTTCATGAACCCCCCGTAGGAGAAGCCCTCCCCCATCTTCCGCGACTGCTCGGCCACTATCAGGTTGCTCGCCGCCCCCATGACGGTGAGGGAGCCGGCCAGGGTGCTCGCGGCGGCGAAGGCGGCCCAGTACCCCGCGACGGGCGAGGGCAGGATGGGGGCGAAGAAAGGCATCATCAGTATCACGGTCGGGACGTTGCTGACGAGCTGGCTGAGCAGGAGGCTGCTCGTCACCATCAGCAGGAGGACGTTCGAGCCGGTCGCCCCGGCCGCGTACGAGGAGAAGACATCCAGCAGCCCTCCGCGGTAGACACCCTCCGTGAAGACGAAGAGGCCGACGAACATGGCCAGCACGCCCCAGTTCGTCTTCCTGAGCAGCTCCGCCCTCCTCCTCGACGCCAGCAGGAGGAAGAGCGAGCCGATCAGCGCGGCCTCCGCTATGTCGGGCGAAGGCCCGACCCCCGTCATCCTGGACACGTCGGAGTACGCCATCCCCGCCACGGCCAGCGCCAGGGCGGACCAGGAGAGCTTCGACAGCGTCGCGTCCCTGGCCGCCCCCGGGAGGGGCTCCGGGGGCTGCGCCCGCAGCAGCTCCTTCCTGAAGGCGAAGTAGAGAATCAGCGCCAGCAGGCCGAGGTCGACCAGCGTGAACGGCAGCAGATAGTAGAGGAACGTGAAGAGCGGCTCGGCCATCCCGCTCTGGAGGGCCACGACCATGTTCTGCGGGTTCCCCATCGGCGTCATGACGCTCCCTATGGTGACGGCGAAGGCCAGCCCGTACAGGAACGGCTTGGGGCTGACCTTCACCTTCCTCGCGTACCTGATGAGTATCGGCGTCCCCATTATCGCGAGGGAGTCGTTCATCAGCACCGCGGACGCCAGGCCGAACCCGAAGGAGAGGAGCAGCATGAGCCTGAACGGGCTGCGTCCATGCCCCACTATGCGGCCGGAGAGCGCCTCCAGTTCCCCCGAAAGCTCCAGCCCCGTGGAGATGACCAGCATGCCGAAGAGGAACGCCAGGACCTGCCAGTCCACCGACGACGCGGCCTGCTGCAGGCTTTCCGCCCCGGCCGCCACCATGGCCGCCCCCCCGACGGCGAAGACAGCCCAGACGGGGAGGAGGGGACCGCCCTTCCTCCTCGCCCAGAGCAGCCCGTAGGTGGCCACGAATATGGCGAGCGGCACCACGAGAGGGAGCACGGGACGCTCCCCCGTGCCCGCGTGTTAAAGACGTTGTCCGGCTACGGAAGCTCCATGTCCATTATGTTCAGGTCGTCCAGGACTTCCGATATCCTTTCAAGGAGCACGTCGTGCTGTGTCCGGTCGGCCTGGCGTTCCTCGTAGGGTGCCTTCGACAACGAGATCGTATCTTCGGTCTTCGTATATAAGGCTAACGGTATAGCGGTGGAAACCTATATACTATCGTACTGTTATACCGCCTAATGTGAGCGCGGTTGCCCAAGGTGAAGACCAGCGTCTCCCTCGACAGGGAGCTATGGACCTCCTTCCTTCTGTACTGCCTGCGCAAGTACGGGAACACCAGGAAGGCAAGCGAAGAGCTGCAACGCGCGATAGAGGACCACATCAAGAAGAATCCCATCCAGACGGAAGATTCATAAGAAATGCGATTTCACCCGCCGCCAAGTGGGCGTGTGGTCCAGTGGCCTAAGACACCGCTCTCACAGGACTCGTTCCGGGAAGACAGCGGGAATCGAAGGTTCAAATCCTTCCACGCCCACCACCGCAAATGTTCAAATCCGTTTTTCATGGCGGGATGCAACGCGGGGGACGCCCCCCAGTCTATGACGACGTTGCTTCTCTCATGGAGAAGGCGGGAGATGGCTTTCGGACCTGGCCGAAGGGGACTCGGGTAGGGTCTCCCTCTACCTCCTGGCCAAGTATCTCCGCCGCCTTAACGCAGGGGTCGAGAGCGACCCCGACAGGCTGATAGAGCTCTGCCTCGAAGGGAACAACAGGACCCTCGTCGAGCACGCGCGCAGGGCGATGGAATACAGCCAGCAATATCCCTCGGACAATAGGGAGACGGACCTGAAGCAGTACAGGCGGATTGGGTCGTTCCAAAGGCGCAACTTCATAACGCTCCCTATGGTCGCGCCGAAGGTCCAGAGCCACACATGCGCCGTCGGCAGGGAGGTGACGGCCAACGAGTTCCTTGCATGCGTCAGGCGGGCCCTGGCCGCGGGGAGGCTGTCCCTGATGGACAGGGCCGCGATCCTCACCGCCCTGTCGTCCGGCATGGACGCTTCGATGCTGTGCGAGGTGTTCAGCTTCGTGGGATATCCACAGATCGCGGAGGCCCCGATGAATCAGTCGGGGAAGTGCCCGGTCAGGGTGGAGTTCGTCCGGCCGAAGAGCGGGCAGCTGTTCTATACCTTCGTCGACGCGGTGGAGGCCCTGGAGGAATACCCCCTGGGGGGAGCCCGACATCCATCTGTCGCCTGTCGGATGTCGTAGAGTGTCTCATGTTATAGAATGAGAATCACGTTTCGACGTTCGCGTTGGGCTGCTCTCTCGGTTCATTAGTATGTCGGAACAAAACCCGTTGTCCATCTCAAATCTTTCATCACAGGCTTGTAGGAGTTCATTATGCACTGTGCCTCGATAGTAGTAAAGAGACACGTTTATGTTCTCTTTCGCCGTCTTGATTGCCGGCACGAAGTCGCTGTCACCCCCAATCAGTATAGCCCGCCCAATCTGATTCGTCGCTGCCAGCCTGACCATGTCGACCGATAAATATACGTCGACCCCCTTCTGTTCGAAGGTGGGCTGTCCTCTGTCGTTCAAATACTTTCGCAATCGCCCAAGCCTGACTTCAAACCTGGGTAGGTTTCTCAATGAGTTGATGAACCTATCCATGTCCGAGTACAATCGCCTATCTGCCGGCGAAGGGTTCGGACTCATGAACGGCATACAGTTGTAATAATAAGTCCTGAAACGATCATCGGGCCTGGATACTTTCTCCGAAAGTTTCAGGAAATCTATCCGCGGTTCACCTATCGACCGCAAGAACGACCTGAAATATCCCCCATCTATGAAGACGGCAACACGCATACTTACCCAACATCCAATAGTATTTGATACCCAGTCATACTTGATTTATCATTGGCGTCCCCCGAAAGGAACACCAAGGCGGATATAAGGCGTACCACTCTTGATGGTACGTCCCCTTAAAGCCGGGCTGGGGGCTTTCTAAACGTTTCGATATCGAGACGCTTTTATGTTATCCTGAAATCATTTCCTCCCTGTGTGCTCAAGAGAGTCCG
>JAKAPW010000029.1 GCA_021811935.1 archaeon
CGAAGCTCCAGGCAAGGGAGAGGACGTTCCCCATCCCGAAGGTCAGCTCCCGCGAGAAGTTCAGGAAGCGTTTCCAGCTCAAGAGAAGGGCCGGCCAGAACTGGGTCATGCCCTAGCGTCCGAGTGTTTTTAATCCCCGGCGTCCGCTATCGGGCGGGCTGTAGCATTTGAAGGCAAGAATATTCCTTTGCGAGGCAGGGCTCGCCCTGTTCGACGAATCCGGGGAACCTCTGGGGAGCTTCCGCTTCCAGGGGGACATGTACGCCAAGTTCAGGGACGTCCTGGCCTCCAGGACGGTGGAGGAGCTCTCCATGCTCACGGAGCAGGCCAAGGCCAGCGGCATATCGGAGCTGCTCAACCCCTACGAGGAGCTGAACCAGCCTTTGAAGGCGGCGGGTGTCGAAGCCGTCGCTTCGGGGGGACGGGCCGACCTTGAAGCCTCGAAGGAGGAGCTCATGGTTAAGTCGGGTCTGGTCTTTTCGCGGGACGAGGTCCTGGACATAGTCAGGGACTTCGCCGTGAAGCAGAGCGAGCAGAAGATAAGGGAGAAGTCGGCCAGGCTGGACCTGCAGATAGTCCAGTCCATAGCTGCCGTGGACGAGCTGGACAAGACCATCAACCTCGTCTCGGCGAGGGTGAGGGAGTGGTACGGGCTCCACTTCCCCGAGCTGGACAACCTGGTCCAGGACCCGATCGGCTACTGCAGGATGGTGGCGGAGCTGGGCAGGCGTGACGGGTTCAACGAGGGTTCTCTGAAGTCCACCGGCTTCAGCGAAGCGAAGACGGCCGCCGTGGCCGAAGCGGCGCGCAGGTCGAAGGGCGGGGAGGCGAGGCAGGAGGACATAGAGGAGGTGGCCGGGCTCGCCTCCGAAGCTGTCGCTCTGTCGAAGCTCAGGGACAGGATGATGAAACACGTGGAGAAGAACATGCAGGCCCTGGCCCCCAACGTCACGGCCATCGCGGGCGCGGCCATCGGGGCGAGGCTGATCGCGAAGGCGGGCGGCCAGGAGAAGCTCGCGAGGCTGCCGTCCAGCACGATACAGGTCCTCGGCGCGGAGAAGGCGCTGTTCAGGGCGCTGAAGAGCGGGGGGAGGCCCCCCAAGCACGGGCTGCTCTTCCAGCACGCCATGGTCCACTCCGCCTCCGAATGGCAGAGGGGGAAGGTGGCCAGGGCGCTGGCCAGCAAGCTTGCCATAGGAGCCAGGATAGACTACTTCCGCGGCGACCTGGACAAGTCGCTCACCGGGGGTGTGGAAAGGAAGGTCCAGCAGATAAGGGAGAAGTACCCGGCGCCGAAACCCAGAAAGGAGAAGCCCAGGTTTGTCCGGGACAATAGAAGAAGACGCTGGCGCTAAGGGCGTCTTCTGGGCCAGCGTGGACGGAAGGCGCCTCCTGGCCACAAGGAACCTGGCCCCGGGGTTCTCCCTCTACGGCGAACGCCTAATCCCCTTCGGGGGGGCCGAGTACAGGCTCTGGGACGCGCGCAGGAGCAAGCTGGCCGCAGCCTTCCTGCTCGGCCTGGGGGCGATGCCGATATCGCCAGGCTCGAGGGTGCTCTACCTGGGGGCGTCGACGGGCACGACGGTGAGCCACGTCTCGGACATGGTGGGGCAGGGAGGCACGGTCTTCGCGGTCGAGGTCTCCCCGCGGGTGGCCAGGGAGCTGGTCGAGCACGTGGCGAGGCACAGGAGGAACGTCATACCTGTCGTCGAAGACGCCAGGAACTGCTCCAGGTACGGCGTGGTCTACGGCAGGATAGACGTCCTCTACTGCGACATAGCGCAGTCCGACCAGACGCCCATAGCCCTGGCCAATGCCCAAAGGTACCTGGCCCCCGCGGGCCACATGCTGCTCGTGGTGAAGGCCAGGAGCATCGACGTCCTGAAGGAGCCCAAGGTCGTCGTGGCGGAGGAGGCGGAGAAGGTCAGGCGGGCCGGCCTCCAGGTGATGAAGGCCATCTCCCTGGAACCCTACGACAGGGACCACGGAATGATACTCGCCAGGAAATGAGGCTCCCGGCCCGGCGCGTCAGGCTGCCTCCCGATGCGCCTTCTCGTTCCTGAAGAAGACGTAGAACAGCACGGCCGAAGCGGTGTAGAGCAACGCCGTGACGAAGAAGGGGAGGTCGAGGAAGCCGAGGGAGAACAGGTAGCCCCCCAGCGTCGGCCCGTATGCCCTCGGAACGGCGTCGAACAGGCCGATTATGCTGGTCGCCGTGGCCCTCTCTTCCGGGTCGACGAGCCCCATCTGAAACGATGTCTGGATTGGATGGGCCACGTTCATGAGGATCCCCCTTGTCACCATCGCAGCCCCGGCGAAGACGTAGCCGGGACTCAACGGTATCAGGAGCAGCACCGCAACCGACGAGAGCTGGGTGGCCACTATGGCGAAGACAGTCCCGCGCCCCTTCGCCATGGCCGGCGAGACGAGGTACGACAGGGCCATCGCGATTCCGGCTATCCCGAAAAGGGGCCCGAGCACCGACGTATCGAGCCCGAACCGGAGATGGAACCAGAGCGGGAAGAGCGGTATTATCAGCCCTGCCCCGAGCCCTATCAGCCCGAGGATGGAGAAGCGTTTGACCACCCGCCATGATTTCCTCGGCATCCTGAACCTGACCGAGCCGCCGGTCTTCGACTCGGAGACGCCCCGCCAGACGACCATTCCGGCTGCCACCTCCAGGAGCGCGAAGGCCAGGAAGAGGGACCTGTACGAAGCGCCCTCGCCCAGGGCCAGCGTCTCCCGGACGACGCCGACGGCGCCGACCACGAACGAGCCGGACGCGAAGGCAAGGCCGCCGCCGAAGGCTGTGAGCGCGAAGACGCTGTTCCTCTGCGCCTCCGTAGCGCACTTGTCCGCCAGCATGGCCTGCGCCGGAGAGAAGAGCGCGGCCCCGGCCAGCCCGAAGAAGGTCGCAGCCGTCATGAGGACGAAGAAGTTCGCCGAGAACGATACGGCTGCCAAGCCCAGGGTGTCGAGCGAAAGTCCCAGCATCACGAACCTCTTCTTCCCGTGCGCGTCGGCGAGCATCCCCAGCGGTACCGCGAGGGCCACGGAGACCAGAGAGGTGACGGAAAGCAGGGCGCCGATGAGCGTGGTACCCATCCCTAGCGAATAGAGGTACAGCGAGAAACCCACGCTGGTGAACCCGTTTCCGGCGCTGGGAAGCAGGAAGGCTATGATCAGGTTCCTCGCGGCCGGGTCTATCCCTCTGAGGGAGGGAAGGAAGGCTGCCAACCGTATCGACTGTCCGCTCGCGCGGTCTACGAGCCGGACCTCTTCCTCGGGCTGTCTTCGGACGGGTCGTCCACCCCTTTGCTGTTTATCACGAAGACGGCCTCCCCCTCCGGGTGGTACGGGCTGTCGACCATCCGGGCTATCCTGCTCTTGGAGGCCTTCCTCAGGTAGAGCCTGTAGGTGCTGGTGTGCGCCACCACGTGCCCCCCCGTGGCCCTCGTCGGGTCGCCGAAGAAGAAGTCCGGGCTGGACTGCACCTGGTTCGTCACCACCACCACCACCCCGTACACTTCGGCGTCCCTCACCAGCATGTGCATGAACCTGTTCAGCCTCTGCTGCCTCTCCGCCAGCGTCCCCCTGCCCAGGAACTCCGCCCTGTAGTGGGCCACCGCGGAGTCCACGACGACCAGCTTCAGCTTGGTCCTCTCTATCTGCCTGCCCACCTCCCTGACTATCAGCTCCTGGTGGGCGCTGTTGTACGCCTTCGCGACGATGATGTTGTCCAGCACCTTACCCGGGTCCGTCCCCCTGGCCTCGGCTATCTCCGCTATCCTCTCGGGCCTGAACGTCCCCTCCGTGTCGACGTAGAGGGCGCCCGCGGAGAGCCCGCCCTTCTCCTTGCTCTCCTGGACCATCACGGCCAGGGTGTGGCAGATCTGGGACTTCCCGCTCCCGAACTCCCCGTAGAACTCCGTCACGGCGCCAGTCTCGACCCCGCCTCCCAGGAGTGTGTCCAGGTTCTTCGAGCCGGTCGACACCCTTTCTATGCTCTGCCTCTTCTGGAAGAGCTCCCTTGCCGACACGAAGTCCTTTGCCAGCACGCCGAGGTCGCTCAGCTTCGTCCTCGCCTTGTTTATCAGCTCGCTCGCCTTGGCGGTGTCCCCGTTTATGGAGTCGGCCACCTCGCCCACCCCCCGCGCGGCGAGGTCCATGATAGAGTAGATGCCGGCCTCGTGCAGCTTCTGCTTGGTCACCGGGCCGACACCTTCCAGCGAGTCCAGCTCCATCTCTTCGTCCGTGGTCAATGTGAATCGGTTCCTTGGGCTCCGAGACCGCTATAAAAGGTTGCGGAGTCAGGGAACTTTGGCACGTGGCTTGTCTTCCCTGATACCATACAGGGTCGGTCGAGCCGCTCGATTCGTTGTCTTCCTATTCTTTCGAGAAGGGACCTGCTTACGATGACCGGCGCGACGAGTCCCATCCCACGTAGCACTGCCTGTTCAACAAGTTCCTGAGCGTCTGGGGCTCGGCGTTCGGTTCAAGCTCCGCGAGAGCGAGAGGGTCTTCAAGAGCATGACCAGGCAGATGCAGGCTGTCCCTCTACCTGAAAGAGGCTGGTCGATGGCCTCCTGTCCTCAAGGCCCAATGATTTTGCGGGACCTATCCCGTTCTCGTGCCCGCCCCTCCTGCAGTACCTGCCCCAGACGTACCTCGCGCCCTTGCAGTAGCTCGTGATGCACAGGAACGTCCTTCTCGACTTCTCGTCCTTGACCGCGACGAGATCGGTCTCCGAGTCCTTGTAGGCCTCCCCGTCTTCCTGCACCCGAAGCTCATCGGGAAGGCATCCGCAGCCGAGGGGGGAGCCATTCGAATCAGGGATAGAGCCTGCTCGGCGTCCTCGGGAAGAGCGTCGCCGACCTTATGTGCTTGAGCCCGAGCAGCCACCTGAGCGACCTCTCCACGCCTATGCCGAAGCCCGCGTGCCGGGGCATGCCGTACCTCCTCAGGTCCATGTACCACTTCATGCTCTCCGCGTCGAGCCCCATCTCCCTGACCTTCGCCGCCAGCAGTTCGTAGTCGTGCAGCCTCTGCCCCCCCGTGGCCAGCTCTCCGTACCCCCCCGGGGCCAGCAGGTCCGCGCTCAGCGTTATCTTCGGGTTGTCGGGCGGCGACATGTGATAGAAGCTGCGCGCGCTCACCGGGTAGCCCGTGACGAAGACCGGGGCATCGAAGGCCTGCCCGACCAGCTTCTCCGCCTCCGTCCCCAGGTCCTCCCCCCACTCTACCTTCAGGCCTCCCTTCCCGGCTATCGCGATCGCCTCGTCGTAGGATATCCTGGGGAACGGCGGCTCCGGCACCTTCACCTTTCTGCCCAGCCTGCCCAGCTCCGCGCCGCACTCCTCCGAAACCTTCGCGGCCATGTGATGGACCAGCTCCTCCTCCACCTTCATCACGTCCTGGAAGGAGGCGAACGCGAGCTCGGCTTCCACCATCCAGAATTCCGTCAGGTGCCTTGAAGTCCTGGACTTCTCCGCCCTGAAGGCCGGCTGCACTATGAAGACCTTGTCGACGCCGCATATCGCGGCCTCTTCGTACAGCTGGGCGCTCTGGCTCAGGTAGGCGGTCTCGCCGAAGTACTTTACGGGGAAGAGGGTCGCCCCTCCCTCGACCGCTGCTTTGACCAGGGTGGGGGCCTGGATGTAGACGTATCCCTTCCCGAAGAAGTAGTCGAAGACGGCCTGCATCAGCTTGGACCTGACCTTGATTATCGCGGACGTCTTCGGTCCCCTCAGCGCAAGGTACCTGAGGTCGTGGAGCGCCTTCGGCGACTCGAGGAGGCTCTTCCTGAGCGGCCACGGCTCCGCCTTGCCCAGTATCCTGAAGTCGGAGAGGACCACCTCCCTGCCAGCCGGTGCGCGCCTGTCCTCCTTGACCGCCCCCTCCGCGCAGACCGCCGATTCCAGGGTCGCCTCCGACGCCGCCCGCCAGGCCACGTCCGGTATGGAGCCCTTCCTGCCGGAGAGCTGGATGTAGCCGGAGCCGTCCCTGATCCTCAGGAAGACGAGCCCGCCGACCTGGTTCTTGACGGCCACCCACCCGAGCAGCCTGACCTTCTCCCCTGCCGGGAGCCCGAGCGCTTCGGATATGTAATGTGTCCTTGACTCTTCCACTTCGATCCCTCGAGGCGCTCACGGGTCAGTGCGCCTGGCTTATATGAGATTTTCAGGCCCTCCGAAAATCTAAATAGCGCCGGGAGGCCGCGGCCTGTTCTGCGCTTGAACCCCCAACTCAAGGAGTACAGGGTGCTGGTCGTACCGTCCCCCCTGGCCGGGCCGGGAGCCCTCCTGGCCCGGATGTCGCGCTTTTCGCTCCTCCCTCGCGCGGCGCTGTCCGCCTGGAACGGCTGCGTCATGGCCAGGGCGGCTTCTCCGCTGGAGTTCGCAGACGCGGCGGCCAGGCTTCCGGGGGTCGAGTCCGTCTCGGTGGGCAGGCCGACAGCGCCCGACATGGAATCGCTGTCCAAGGCATGCCGCGACGCCGCGCTGAAGGTCGTCCCCGCGAGGAAGAGGTATTCCGTCAGGGTCAGGCGCCTGGCGGGCGACGCGGACGAAGCGGACCTGGAGATGGCCCTCGCCTCCAGGCTGATAGACGTGATGGCCCCGAGGGGGTCGAAGGTGGACAGCCGCCACCCCGACAGGCTGATAGAGGTGGTGGTCGCGGAGGGGTCCGCCTTCGTTTCGTACATCAGGAAGGACGGCCCCGGTGGGCGGGACTTCGGCGCCAGCGGCCGCGGCGTCTCCCTCTTCGACGGAGGGGCAGGGAGCGTGCTGGCCACGCTCCAGATGGCCAGGGCGGGCTTCGACCCAGCGCTGCTGATGGCGTACGACGACTCGATGCGGAGCGCTGCGCTGCGCAGGGCGGTCGAGTCGGGCTGCTACGTCAGGGAGGGCTTCCCCAGGGACGACTGCGCGCTGCTGCTCGCCGACTCCTCGGGGATGACGGGATCGATGGAGGGGCTCTCCGGCCGGACCAGGGACCTGGCCTTCCACATGTACCTCGCGTCGCTCGCCTCGCGCGTGGGCAGGGACGAAGGGGCCTCCGCCGTCTTCACCGGCATCGCGCAGGGGGCCCACCTGCTCGCCGCCTATCACAGGCTCTGCTCCCTGCCCGTGCAGCATCCGCTGCTGGGCGGCGAAGCGGGGGCGCCGGCAGGGCGCCTGCCTGCCTTCCTGCGCAGGGCGGCCGAACCGCGCGAGGCGGAGGAAGAGAAGGGGGAGCTCCCTTCGGACAAGGAGGTCCGGCGGGCGGCGTCGGGGTCGGCCGTCGTCCCCATCCCCCTGTCCCGGCACTCCTCCTTCCATGGCAGCATCGACCTGGCCGTGTCCGCGCTGCGCCGCCTGGCCGCTACTTCCTGACATCCTTCACGATCAGCCGCACCAGGCTCTCTATCCCGTGGTGCGCGCGGGCGACGTCGCGCATGCGGGCCACCTTCTCCTTCATCCCGGGGTCGGAGAGCGCCTCCTCGGCCAGCCTGACCAGCTCTGACGGAGAGCCGGTGGTCTGGTCGAGCACCTTGGCGAAGCCGAGCTTCGCGCACTTCTCCGCGTTGGCCCACTGTTCCCCGTGGAAGGGTATCGGCATCAGCAGGGCGGGCCTGGCCGCCTCTATTATCTGCGAGATGGTGGAATGGCCGGCCCTGGCCACCACGAGGTCCGCCCTGCGCATCTCGCCCTGGGGGTCGGGGTTCCATTCATAGACCGTCAGCCCGCCGTCCCGCTCCTCCCCCTGCGGGGCTCCCGCGTTCCCCTTGCTCAGCACCACGTCGTACCTCCGGGACAGCGTCTTCGCTGCCTCCGCCACCAGTGGCAGTATGGAGGCCCTCGAAGCGGGCGGGCCGCTGATCAGCAGCGCCACCCTCTTCCTCCCCCCCTCCCTCGCCGCGTCCGGCGCCCCGTCCGCCTCCCGCATGAAGCCGACGTACCGCAGCCTCCGCCTGGTCACCCTGAGCGTGTCGAGCACGTCCTCCGATATGGTGTACGGCGGAGGCAGGTCCGGCACCACCACCGCGTCCGAAAGGTTCCAGAACGACGCGAGGAACTCGCCGTTCGCCCTCTCAAGGAGGCGCATCATCTGGCCGTCGACCGAGGGGAGGTTCACCCGGAGCTGGTTAGTGACCAGTACGCACGGTATCCGCAGGCTCCTTGCGGCGATCACGGCGGACATCCTGGAGTCCGACACCACCAGCGCCGGGCGCATCGCGCGCATGATGGCCCTCTCCTGCCTGATCTGCAGCGCCAGCCCCGAATAGAGGCGGGGGAGGCTCCTGGCCGTCCCCTTGAACGCCATCCTCCCCTTCTCGTTCCACTTGACGTCCACCGCCGCGACGTCGAAGACCCGGAAGCCCTTCCTGGCCACGTATTCGCGCCCCTCCTCCCAGGAGGTGAAGTACGGCTCGATGCACTGCGGGAGGCGCCGGGCCACGAGGGACATCCTGGCCGCGTGTCCCAGGCCGGCGCCGTAGACGGCGAAATGCACCTTCGCTTTATCGGTCAAGGGACTTCCGCCTCACCTCTCCGCCGGGCGAGACTTCGTAGAAGACCTCCGCCCCGAACCGGAAGAGCTTCACCCCGCCCGAAAGCCATCGGTCCGGAGGCGCCCCCGCCTTCATGCAGACGTAGGAGAGGAAGTCGTCCACGTCCCAGCCCTCCTCGACGGCCACCTGGGGGAGCAGCAGGCCCGCGCCCATCTCCCACTGCAGCATGAGGCCGTCCCTGCCGACCACTATCTCCTTCCTGTAGTCGAGAGGCTTCTCCGCCGTCACAGGGACGGGCTCCGTGAGTGCGCTCACCTCGACCGTGGACGCGGCCAGCTCCTCCGCCGTGACCGGCCGGAACCTGGGGTCCGCCGTGGCCGAGTCCATGGCGGAGTCCACCAGCGAATCCACCAGCGCCGAGTCGGGCATGGGCCTCCCTATGCATCCCCTCAGCTCCCCGGAAGGGTACGACTTTATGCTGACGAAGACACCCCTGCTCGCCTTCGCGAAGGCGGGGACGCTGCGGGGGCTGGGCCTCCTGCCCTCCTTCAGGTACCCCGCTATCGCATCTCTCGCGGTCCTCACCATCCACGTCCCGTCCGCCAGTCCGTATGCTTCCATCCCCATCAGAGACCTCACGCGCCTGTCAAAGGCTTCGAGCTTCAGCCAGTGACCACCCTCCCAATATATCCTTCCGCAGGCGGTGCACCTGAAGAACTCGTCGTGGGAGTCGAGCACCTTCGGCGGCGCCCCCGCCCCCTCCGCCGCCGCCAGCTCCCCGTTGCAGGACGCGCATCTGGACAGCGACGGGTCCAGCCTGGGGGCATGCCCAACGAACTTGAATACCTCGCCCACCCTCTCGGCGTCGTCCCCGCCTGCCAGGAGGAGGACCGGCAGGCGCCTCCGGCCAGCGGCCGCGGCGAGCGCCCTGTCCGCGGTCAGGAGCGTCCTCGCTCCGGCCATCCGGAGCATCTCGCCGTCAGGGGCGTCCGCGAAATAGAGCGCGTCGAATCCGTAGAGGCGGAGCTTCCTTGCGGTGCTGCCGAGCATGCCGTCCACGACGAAGCGCCGCCCCCGTCCGCTCAACTTTCACCCTTCGATGTCTCGCCCGTGCATTCCTCGCAGACGAACTTGCCGTCTATCTCCATCAGGGAGTCGGACCACTGGTTGCACGTGTCGCAGTAGCCGGACACGCCGAAGCCGCCCTTGCCGCGGCCCCCCCTCAGTATCCTGGCCTTTTCGGAGAGTATGTCAAGGAGCTCCGGGGTGACGGACAGGATGTCCGTCATGGAGACCATGCCCACCACCTCCCCCTTGTACGTGACGCCCAGCCGTTTTATCCCGAACTTTCGCATCATCCTCGCGGCCTCGGTGAGGTCCTTCTCGGCTTCGATGGTGTGGAGCGGGGACGACATCACGTCCCTGGCCCTGGCCCCCTCGGGGGGGAGGCCCTTCGCGACCACCTTGTTCACCAGGTCCCCGTCGGTCACCACCCCGATCACTTCCTTCCCGTCCATGATGACCACGCTGCCCACCTTGAACTCCACCATCTTCTTTGCCAGCGACGCGGCATCTTCGTCGGCCTTCCCGGTGATGGGCGGGCTGTTCATCACTTCCCTGACCAGCAGCTTGACCGGGAGACCTCTGTCTGCCTGCATCCTTCCTGACCATGGGAGACTACCCCCAGTCCATTTTTAACGCTTTATCCCTTCCCCTGAGGAGCCTGCCCACGACGAAACCCCCCGACGGGAGCGCCCTGCCCAGCTCGTCGGCCGACGGGAGGCCCGCGGCCGAGTACTCCGGGTCGGCCGAGAACTCCTTGAGGAGCCTGGCCGCCAGCCAGGACGGCTTGTTGTGGCCGGGCATTATCTCCACCACCGTCCTGCAGTACGCCGTCGCCGCCTCCACCGGGGCGCAGAATACCACCCGCCCCTCCGGGGCGTTCGCCATCCCGACGCCCAGGGACAGCCGTATCCCCTTGACGTAGCTCCTTTCTCCTTCGACCATGAAGCTCCCGCGGGGCATCGACATGCCGCTCGGCGCGGCCAGCCTGACCTGGGAGGGGACGACATAGTACGCGTCCGCCGCGGACAGGCCCTCCCTCCACGCCCTGCTCATGGAAACGGTGGCGGTGGCGACCTCCTTCAGTGTCCCCTCCGTCCTGTCTCCGCAGCCGACGAGCAGGAAGAAGGGCGAGCCCGGCACCTCCGCGTGGAAGACCAGGTCCTCCCCGCCCATGTGCCTGCGGATCAGCACGCTGTTGGAGCCGGCGTCCCTGCCGCCCACCGCCAGGCACCCGCCGTCCGTCACGAACCATCGGAACGCTTCGAACCATCTCCTGCTCTTCCTGGGCACCCTGGCCAGCCGCTCCTTCCTGGCCGAGACAGTCCTCTCCGTCTGGTCCACCTCCTTCATCAGCGTCTTGAGGGTGGCCCCGGCCGAGACGGCCGACCTGGCCAGCACCTTCGACTCGTCGAAGACGGCGGAGGCGAGCGACTGCGGGGAGGAGAAGGAGGCCGGCCTCCCGTCGACGGTCCATCTTCCGTCCTTGGCGGCCACGATGGAGCGGGCGGCCGCCAGCTCGGCCGCGGCCGCCTCCATCCCCAGCGAGCCGTCGGCCACCGCCCTGGCTATCCTGGCCACCGCCTCCGACTTCGCCGCGAGGGCCTCCGCCTGCTTCCTGGCGGCCTCGATCCTCCTCCTCTTGCGCTCGACCTCCTTGAGCAGCGCTCCGAGCCTGCCGTCCTCGGACTTCTTCATGACGTCCCGCGACAGGAGCTCGTCCATGGCCTGGAACGGGTCCTGGTACAGCCGCTCCTCCCGCCCCGCCAGGTGCCCCAGCCTCACGGCCGAAGGCTCGGCCGCCCCGTCGCCCCCGGCGTAGATGTAGAGCCCCCCGCCCGACTTCGCCTCCTGCCGCATGCCGACCAGCGCCTCCTTCAGCGCCAGCAGCTCCCTTTCGACGAGGGACGAACCGGGCGTCCCCTTGGCCACGCCCGCCCTGAACAGCGCTTCCTCGACGAAGCGCCTTGGCAGCTGGAGCCCCCTCCCCAGCCCCCTCTCCACGGGGGCGTCAGGAGCGATCGCGTCCCTGAGCGCGCCCGCCTCCAGCCCGTCCAGCGTGGGCGCGCGTCTCACCGGGAAGGAGTACGCCGAGCCGACGGCTATCGTCCTGTCCCTGCCCGCCACCTTCTTCATCGCGGCCATCACCACCATCTCCTCCGACGTGACGACCGCGTTGCCGGCGCCGAAGAACTCGAGCAGGAGGTGCCTCACCCCCCACTCCCCCTCCAGCCGCAGGTCGAGTATCCTCTCGCCCTCCGTCGCCGAGCACCCTGCGAACCTGGCCCTGACCAGCAGCGGCCTGGCCGAGGAGACGAACCCCTCCGTCTCGACGGGCATGTAGGGTCTGGAGGTCAGCCAGGCCCCGTGCCTGAGGTCCATGATGAGGTTGCCGTCGGGCCGTTCGGACCTGTGCATCCTGAGCAGGAGGGCGTCTTCGCCAAGCGCGTAAACGTTATTAACGTAGTATCCTCGCAGGTCAGAATCGATCTTGACCGACAAGGCCCCCAATTCGAAGGCCGACAGCTCCAACCCCGCAGGCCCTCCGCCGAAGGGCCTCAGGCCCATAGATAAGCTGTACTGGTCGAGGGCTGCGATGGCCGCCGTGGCCGGGCTGCTCTCCGGGGCCAACTATCCGAACTACGCCTACACCGGGATCTTCCTGGTCGTGTCAATCTACCTGGTCAGCACCGTCTTCTGGCGGTCCCGCAGCGGGATCACCCGCACCCAGGCCTACATCCACGGAATCGGCACCTACTTCCTGGTCTGGTTCGTCTTCTTTACCCTGTTCGTCACCCTCGTCTACAACTAGCCGCTGCCTCAGGTAGAGCAGCCACGCGCGTATGTACGACCTGTCCGCCTGGTCCAGCGGCATGCCGGAGGCTATCCCCCTGAGCTGCTTGATGAGCGGGCGCACCGCCTCCTTCCCGAGCCCCGGCGCGGCGTTGCTTATGCCCTTCAGCGCGCGGCCGACGCCCAGATACTCCTCTTCGTCGAACCTGTCCTTCGCCGCCTGCAGGCTCGCCAGCGCTGACTGCCTGTCCTTCGCCGCCTGCTCGACCAGCTCCTTGAGCTTCATACGTCGGTCACCCCGGCCGCCGTCACCCCGAACCGCGCGGACGCGCCGTCCACCGTGGCGTGGAAGGAGGATTTCATCCTTTGCAGCCTGACGCTCGTGCCTATATAAGGAGAGGTGAACTCCGAGCCGACTGGCTTCTCGGACTTCGACGAAGGGTCGTACCTGACCCTCTCCGTCACCACGGCGTGGGTCCCCCTGACGAGGCTCCACACGGACAGCGTCCTCGCGGTGAGGGAGAGCATGGAAACCGAGGCGTTTTCATATCCCCTCCTCAGGAAGGCCTCCGACAGGTCGTCCACGCAGATCAGGCCGTAGTCCCCGGAGAGGCAGGCCTCCCCTATGCGCCTGTGGACCCTGGCCGGCTCGTCGGAGGAGAGCACGTCCATCCTGTCCAGGATGTCCGCCCCGCCTATCCCCGACCTCGTCCGCATCTCCTCCAGCCTCTCCGGCCTGAACTTCCCCTGCGTGTCGGCGTACAGCGTCCTCGAGCCGGCGTGGCGCAGGCATATGGAAAGGAGGAGCTGGGTCTTCCCGGAGGCGGCCGGGCCGAACACCTGCACCAGCTCCCCAGACGGGACGCCGCCGCCCAGCGCCCTGTCCAGGGCGGCGCTGCCGGTGCCCATGCGGAGGGCGGGCGATGACACCTTCCCGGCTTCGAAGTAGCCCATCATACCCGCCCCTCATGCAGGCGCAGAAGGTTTTTATCCTCCCCGATGAGGAGATGAAACGCGTTGAACGAAGGGGGACCAAACATCAAGCGACCACTGTCCAGTCTGCAGAAGGCCATAAACAAGCCGGTCCGGGTCAGGCTGAAGAACTCGGAGGAGTACAGGGGAAGCATGGTGAACATAGACCCCTACATGAACGTCTTCCTGGAGGACGCGGTGGAGTATGACGACAAGGGTTCGATGGTGACCAACTACGGAAGGGTAGTGATCAGGGGGAATAACGTCCTGTTCTTCCTGATAGAAGACAGCCTGAAGCCCGGCCCCTGACGTACTCCAGGGCCGCATCGTCCTCCGCCGCCACGTGGTACCTTTTCCTGAAGAAGGAGACTATGTTGTGCACGTCCCGCCTGAGGTGCGCCTCTGCCTCCGGGGAGCGCGCGGGCACCGCCTGGGGCCAGTCTATCACCACTATGCCGTGGCTCTCCGTCAGCAGGACGTTGAATTCGCTCACGTCCGCGTTCACCACCCCGGCCTCGAGGTAGGCCCTCCTCAGCTCCGTCAGCACCCGCCCCAGCACCTCGTCCGCGTCGTCCAGCTCCCTGACCCTGTACAGCTGCACGCCGAGCTCCATCTCCATGAGGATCGTGTGGTAGGAGCGCCCTTTGAGCTTCGGTATGGCCAGGGAGTGCTTCTGGAGGCTGTCGAGGACGTCCGACTCCTTCGTCGAGGCCTCGATGGAGGAGAGGAGCCACCTGTGCCCCGACCCGGACGCGTACCCCCTCTTCCTCCTGACCTCCCTGAAGCTCGTCCTGCCGAGCCTGAAGGCCTTCAGCGCGTAGGGCCCGCCGGCCGGCCCCAGCGCTTCGTATACGTCGGACTCCTTGCCCACCCCTATGGTGGGACCCAGGTCCGACAGCAGGCCTTGCGTCGCGTAGTCGTGCAGCGCCAGCACGTCGAGCCCGGTCGTCAGCATGCGGTGTCCCCTCACCCCCCCGGCCAGCAGCGCCAGCCCCTCCAGCGACTCCAGCGCCCTCTCCACCCTGGCCCCCGGCATCCCCGACCTGGCCAGCAGCGGCTGGACGGGGACCGATTCGTATCTGGCCATCAGCCCCGCGAGCGCCGCCAGCACGGCGAACTGCTCCTCGTCCAGCCGCGCGGTCAGCCGCGCGGCCCGCCGTATACCTTCGGGCATCCTGTCGATCTCCGGGCCGGGTCTATATCAGGAAGACGCATCAAAGCATGGCGCCGACGAAGGCCGAGAATATCCGCTCGGGGTCGCCCGGCCTGCTGCTGTACTCCGGGTGGAACTGCGTCGCCATGTAGAACCTTTTCTCCGGGCATTCCAGTATCTCCGCCCTCCTCCCGCCGTCGCTGAAGGCCGAGAAGCGCAGGCCCGCGGCCTCCAGCCTCTCCCTGTAAGCCGGGTTCACTTCGTACCTGTGCCTGTGCCTTCTCCGGACGGAGGGCGCCCTGTATATGGTGCGGGCCTTCGTGCCTTCCAGTATTGCGATGTCGTGCCCCCCGAGCCTCATGGTGGCCCCCATCTCCCGGACCCCCCTCTGCTCCGGGAGGAGGTCTATGACCGGGTGCTGCGTCTCCGGGTCTATCTCGGTGGAGTTGGCCCCTGCCAGCCCGCAGACGTGCCTGGCGAAGGAGACCACGGCCAGCTGGAAGCCGAAGCAGAGCCCCAGGAACGGCACGTCCTTCTCCCTGGCGTAGTTGGCAGACATCATCTTGCCTTCGGTCCCCCTGGTGCCGAACCCCTGCGGCAGGACTATGCCGTCGAAACCGGCCAGTGCGTCCTCCTTAAGCCCCTCCGACTCAATCCAGTCTATATCTACCCCTACGCCGTGCGCCCCCGCGGCGTGGAGCAGCGCCTGGTTGACGCTGGCGTAGCTGTCCCCCAGGGTGGCGTACTTGCCCACCATCGCCACCCTCCGCCTCTTCCTCTTGGGCCCGAAGCTCGCCGCGACCTTCTTCCAGCCTCCCCACCTGACCCTGGCGGGCATCTCCATCTTCTTCGAAACCGCGTCCATTATCCCTTCGTCGTACAGCACCTCCGGGAGGGAGTACACCGTCGGCACGTCGGGGTTGGATATCACGGCCCGCTCCGGGACGCTGGTGAAGAGCGCCATCTTCCTCTTGGCTTCCGGCGTCAGCCTCTTCCTCGCCCTGACCACCAGCGCGTCGGGCTGGATGCCTATCCTGCGCAGCTCCTGGACGCTGTGCTGCGTCGGCTTCGTCTTCACTTCGCCCACGGTCTCCAGTATCGGGGCCAGCGTGACGTGCGCGAAGAACGTGTCCTTCCTGTCGGCTTCGAACGCCATCTGTCTGAAGGCCTCCAGGAAGGGCAGGCTCTCTATGTCCCCCACCGTCCCGCCGCACTCCACCAGCAGGACGTCCAGTCCCTTGGCCACGCTCCTGATCCTCCGCTTTATCTCGTCCGTTATGTGGGGTATTATCTGGACGCAGCTCCCCAGGAACCTTCCCTCCCTCTCCTGCGAAATCACCTTCTGGTAGACCTGCCCCGTGGTCATGTTGTTCGACCTCCCCAGGTCCTTCGCCAGGAACCTCTCGTACGTGCCGATGTCCATGTCGCATTCCCCGCCGTCGTCCGTGACGAAGACCTCCCCGTGGGCCAGCGGGTTCATCGTCCCCGCGTCCACGTTCAGGTACGGGTCTATCTTGATGCACGAGACGTCGTACCCGGCCAGCGAGAGCAGCTTCGCCAGGGACGAGACGGTGACACCCTTCCCCAGCCCGGACATCACCCCGCCGGTCACGAAGACCAGCTTCGGCCGTTCGAACTGCATACTCCCCCTGTCAGAAACCCGCCTTTAAACCCTGCCCGTCCAGAGCCTTCATCACGGCCTCGAACTTCGCCTCGCTAGGGTCTCTCCTGTACGCCCCGAGGGCCTCCAGCAGGGTCCCCCTGTCCGCGCCGAGCAGCCGTCGCATCCGCTCCCCCAACCCTTCCCTCAGGAGCATGAACTGTGCCACGGCGGAGACGTTCCGTCCCTTCGGGTCGTCGGAGGCCGTCTCGAAGTCTATCACCTTCACGCCCGCTTCGCCCACGAGGACGTGCCTGCTGGCGTCGGAGAGCTCCCTGTGCCTTATGCCGCAGACGTCGAGGCGCCTGGCCTGCCGCAGGACGTCGCGGACCACCGCCCCGACGCCTGCAGGGTCCATGCCGGGGGCCTTCGCCAGCCATCCCCCCAGCCCCTCCCCCCGGAGGTACTCCATCACTATGAAGTTCCTGCTCGACGCATGGTGGACCGGCCCGACGCCGCATCCGTTGGCCTTCAGCAGCCGCCCGGCCTCCTGCAGCATGGACCGCCTGTTCGAGTCCGTCCGCCTTACCTTCAGCGCGGCATCTACGCCGCGCCACCTGCAGAGCAGCACTATCGAAGTGGTCCCCTTCCCGGCCACCGGCAACCCCCCCACCCTGGTCCTGCCAGAAAAGAGGACGCCGTCGACCCCGAGCCCCCGCAGCTCGCGGAGGCGCCCGGGGACTCCCCTTCCGCCGGGATAGCAGAGCGCGCGCCTGTAGGGCGCCCCCGCCAGCTCATCCAGCGGTACCCAGGTCGGACCTGTACCCGCAGACCTTCCTGATCGCGCCCCGGACAACCGCGTCCTCCCTCCCTGCCGCGTCCTCCCCGCGCACCATGCTCCACCCCCTGCCGGCCTTCGGGACCAGCCCCCTGGCGAAGCCCACAAGGCGCCCGGGGTCCCGCATGTAGCCCTTCACGACGTCCTCCACGGACGTCTCCCTCCTCCTCTCCATCCTGACGCTCCTGTAGTCCTCCCCGAACCACCAGGCGGTCCCCCCCTCCTTGCCCAGGAACCTGCCGCTCTCCTCCGCCAGGAAGACCGGGGGCCCCCTCCT
This sequence comes from archaeon, assembly GCA_021811935.1. GTDB lineage: Archaea > Thermoproteota > Nitrososphaeria > Conexivisphaerales > DTJL01 > JAKAPW01. The sequence goes on from JAKAPW010000029.1 coordinate 17,187, forward strand.
CGCCAGGACGGGCGGCCTCTCCCTGCGCGACAGCAGGAAGGCTATCGCCGCCCTCCCCTTCGAAGCCTCCGCCGCGAAGTTGATGACCCCGAATCCGTCCTCCTCCAGGTGCTCCGCCAGCCCCCTGGCCGTCTTGTGCAGCTCCCCCCACAGTATGTCGTCCGTCTTCTCCCCGCACCTGAAGCGGAGCACCGCGACCTGTTTCAGGACCCATGGCGCGGGGCCCGCGCCTCGCAGGAGCCTCCTGCCGAAGGGGTCGGGCACCTCTCCCGCCAGCAGCATCCTGCATATGTGGACGAACTCCGCCATCTTCGCAGGGGATATGGCCCTGGCCAGGTCCCTCCTTCCGTCCACCGGGTCCATTATGCCCACCCCTTCGGAGCCCTTCCCCTCGCCGACCACCGTCCCCTGACTCCATCCTGCCGCCGCCCTGACAGCCCCCTCCAGGCTCCCGTAGGCGGCTATCACCACCTCCGCCACGTACCCGCTGAACCCCCGCACCTTCACCTCCGCGCCGTACAGCCCCTGCGCCTTGAGCAGCTTCTTGAGCAGCCTCACCTGCAGCCTCTTGTCCCCGTCGAGCGCCCGCTTCATGTAGAGCGTGTGGTGCGGGGACCTGTCGGCCGCGCTGATCCACTCGCCGTGCTTCACTCCCAGGCAGGGGACGACGTTCACCCTGACGCCGCCCATCACGGCCTCCAGGTACGGATGTTCAGAGA
>JAKAPW010000030.1 GCA_021811935.1 archaeon
CTATCCACTCGACCTTCACGGGGTCCAGCTTCATGTAGACCTGATAGCGTCTTCCCTTGCTCCATACCCACCTAGCACTCTTGGCTAGGGGGTGAACTAATTTCAGGATAACAGACTAACATCATTCGAAAAGGATTAATGCGACGCCGTCCCCGGCTGAGCTGCATGGTACTGTATGCCAGGGACATCGTGGACAAGGAGTTCGTGTCGCTCCCGAAGGGGACCAGCGCCCTCGAAGCTGCCAGACACATGATAGAGAAGAAGCACGGCTTCGTGGTGGTAGTCTCCTCGGACGGCAGGCCCGAGGGTATGGTGACCGAATGGGACTACGTGAGCAGGCTGGTCGCGGAAGGCAGGGACCCGGCCAGGACGACGCTGGGCGAGATGATGACGCAGGAGCTGGTCACCGTCAAGGCGTCGGACGGGATCGACCAGGTGGCCAAGGTGATGTCGGAGAAGAGGATCCGGCGCGTCTTGGTGACCGACGACGGGAAGGTGGTCGGAGTGGTGACGTCGAGGACGCTTGTCGGAAACCTGAACGAATACGTGGACAGGATATCGTCCCAGATAGCGAGGCTTCAGGGCCCGCCTTTCTGAGGCTTCGACGGCCATTCCGGGAAGGCGCTGAAGTGCTCGTGCACTATCTTCCAGCCGTCGGCGGACATGGCCAGCACCATGGTCACCCGTGACCTGGAGCCGACGGGGCGCCCTTCGAAGGAATAGTCGTTGACGAAGACGCCCGAGTATTCCAGGTAGAACGTGGCCACGGCGGCGGCGCCGACGACGTCCACTCGAAGCTCCGTGATCTTGTAGTCGTAGTCCGATATGTTTGCGAAGGCCGCCTGCTCGTAGACCAGGGCGTCGTCGTAGGACTGCCTGGAATAGGGGGGGAACTCGTCGAACTTGGTCAGGAGGTCGGAGTGGAGGCGGGCTAGGGAGGAGAGGTCCTTGTTCTTCCCTGCCTCGAACATCGCGTATATGACGGCTGAGGCCGCCCTCTTCGCCTCCGTTTCGGAGTCCATCTTGCGACCTCCATCCCGTCGGAATAATTAAGCGCGTCGCCGGCGGCCCCGCCTTGGGGCCGGGCGAGGACACGCCCGGACCCCTGCTTTCTGCGGAACGTGTCGTAAGAAAGGGTCAGGGAAACGGGCCTCCCGCCCTCGTCCACCGTCATCTCGAAGTCCGTCATCAGCTTCAGCTTCTTCGGACGGTTGTATATCACGGCGAAGCCCCTGACGACGGTACCCGCCTTGGACGGAGCGCTTTCCCTGATGGCCATCCACTTCAGGGCATCGCTGCCGGGGAGTAGTTTCCTGAAGGCCTTCGAGACCCTGCGGTCCGAAATCGCCATCATCCCGAGGGCCCTGCCCTCTGTATGACGAAGGTGTAGTTCCCCGCCGTCGTCAGTACCGAGAGGATATGGCGGCCCATGCCCGGCGATGTCGCTCCGAGATAGACGGATACCATCCCGCCGGGCCCGATGACGGCGGTGCACGGACCCTCCGTGTCCATGTTCCAGTGGCCGGCCGAGGGGAAGATGATTTCGTTGGTCGGAGATTCGCAGCCGGTCGAAGGGCCGGCGAACATGGTGGCCGCGCCGCCGACGAGCCCGGGCTCCAGCCCCGTTCCGTCGTACGTTATTCCCTGCACCGTCAGCGGCCCGTTTCCCGCGTTCCATAGCGTCAGGCTTATCGTCGTCAGGTCGTGGTTGTAGTTGTAACCCACCAGCCGCAGGTCGTACCGGTCGCCGTGGGGGGCCAGGTCCGCGAATCTGCCCGGGAGGTGGGCGAGCCCGGCGTTCGCGAACCGACCGCCCAGCGCCGTCGCGTCGAAATGCAGCTGGGCTGTGCCGACCGCCACCGCCAGGATCAGCAGCGGGACCATCGCGAGGGCCAGCTGCCGTCTGTCATTACGCATTCCTTGCGACACCTCTGACGACGGAGAACAGCGCAAAGAGAAGGACGGCCCATACCGCGGCCACGGCGGCCAAGGTCAGGGCGGCTATGGCATCGGATACGGGCGGGGGCGAGCCGACGAGCCTGACATCGGGCGAGTACGCCTGGCCGGCCACGAAGGGAGGCGCGGACGTGGTCGTCCTGGTCGGGATGCCTGTGTCTATGACCTGGGAAGCGCTGCTCGCGCCGTAGGCGCCGTTCCCCGGGAACGAGCAGGTGACGTTGACCTGTCCCTCCGCCGGCAACTGATAGTACAGGAATGCGGTGCCGTCGGCTTGCGTGGAACTGCTACCTATCTGCTCCGGTCCCTGGTCCGTGCCGGCATAGAAGTCGACGAGGACCCCTTGCACGGGGCTGCCCAGCTGGTCCTTCAGGCTGACGGCCAACCCGAGGACGCCCTGTCGGTTGACGCCTGCGTTGACGATGCTGAGTGTCGTGCCGGTGGACTCCTTGCCGTGCGGGGCCTTGACCGCCAGCCAACCCTGCTGCATGTTCTGCATGCCGAAGCAGGGTATTATGCAGTGGATGTTGAACAGCCCCGCCTGCCCGGCCACGAATGTGACGACCTCGCGCGGGTTCTCCCTGTTCAGCACCTGCGTCGTCGGGCCGTACCCCTCGATCCGTATCTGGTGCGAGTTGTCGAATGAAAGGTTGCCGTCATCCCATATGAAGGTTATCTGCACCGTGTCTCCCTGGCTCACGTTTATGTAAAGAGGCCCGGAAGAGCCGTTGAAGCCAAGGCTGCTCACGATGACCGTGAACGACTTGATAGAAGCGGCCGCGGGGCCCGCCACGGCTATCGACAGGCCGGGCGGCGTCCCGAGGAAGAGGACGGCCGACGCGAGAGGCAGAAGCATGACCAAGGCGACGGCGAGCAGCTTCTTCATCCGCTACGCCTCCCCCATGGACGCCGCCACCTTCCCCAGTTCGGCGACCGGTAGGTCCGCCACCAGGACGCATCTCCTTCCCCCGGCCCACCATTGAATCTGTGACGGCTCTCCCTGCTCGGCGAAGCCTTCGGACCCGTTCACCCTGGTCCGAACAAGATTCGAGGGGAGATAGCCGGGGGGGCCTTCGATAGCCGTCTCCTTGACCTGAAAGAGGACCATCGCGATGTCGTGGCCATATGTTTCCAGTGGGATGGGGCCGGAATAGACCAGCGTCAACATCTTCCCGTCGCTCGCGACCCTGGCCTCCTTCAGGACGACCCCCGCCGGCAGATAGCCGGGCAGCATGGGCGAGAATTCCAGATGAGACCCGGCCGAGGTCGGTGGCACCGCTTCGCCGAGTGCGGAGAGCTCGACCGGCGCCCAGCGTCGGCCCGGGAGAGAATACGGCATGAACGAACCCAGCCCGACGGCCAGCCCCGCAGCGGCGACCACGCCGTTCCTGAGGAAGTCCCTCCTGGTGAAGGCGGACGCCCGGACGGGGGCGGCACCGGTTTCCGCATCTTTCGTCTCCCACAGGGAAACGATGGGGAAGAGCCTGGAAAAGAGCAACAGGAGCAGCGCCAGCCCCGCCAGCCCCGCGACCGTCATGGACACGTCGACCCAGGAAGGAGCGTACTGGCCGACAGGGTACTGCAGCTGGGGCACCGCCAGGCCGGGGACCACTATCAGATACCTCTCCAGCCACATCCCCACGTCCACCAGGACGGCCGCGAGGAAGACCCAGTCGGCGTTCCTTGCCGTCCGTGGAAACGCGGTGAGAAACGCGGGGACCAGGAAACCGGAGACCATCATGAACCAGAAGTAGCCCGCATACTGCCCGGTGAAGATCAGCGAAAGATACTGGAGGCTGGCCGTTTCGCCGACGTAGCTCGGAGCCATGTACTCGCTGACTGTAAGATATATCATCGCAAGGTCCGCGACGAGCATCAGCCTTCCCAGGTTGACGAAGTGCCGTCCGGTGATCTGGCCCTCGAGATGATAGGCCCTCCTGAAGAAATACATCACTATTATTATCGTGGCCAGGCCGGAGAAGATGGCGCCGCCGACGAAGAACGGGGGGAAGACGGTGCTGTGCCAGGCGTCTCGCAGTGTGTTGGAGAAGACCCAGGAAAGGGCCGAATGGACCGACACGGCGAGCGGTATGACCAGGACCGCCATGATCTTGATCGACCTCTTGAGGGTCCTTTCCTGCCTCGGGCTCCCGGCCCAGCCCAGTGACATGTTCCTGTAGACCCATTTCCTGAGCCCGGAGGCCTCGGGGATGGAGTCTCTGCAGATGGCGATGTCGGGGATCAGGGGCAGGTACAGGTAGACGAGGCTGGCCACGAAATAGGTGCCTATGGCTATGGTGTCCCACGTTATGGGGGACTGCAGCCTGGCGTAGACGATCAGGTTTAAGCCACGCTCCGGCCTGCCGAGGTCGAGCAGCGGGAACAGGGCGCCCACGATGACCGCCATCACTGTTATCGACTCCGCTATCCTCGTTATGGGCGTCCTCCATCCCACGTTCGTGAGCCTTAGGATGCCCGAGATTATCGTCCCGGACATGCTGATGGCGATTATGTACACGAAGTTGACTATGTTGAGGCCCCAGGAAACGGGCGTCCTCATGCCAGTCACCACGAGCCCCTGCGCGTATTCGACGTAGAAGGCGTAGCCGCCCCACAGCACGAGGGCCAGGAGGGAGGAGGCGAGCAGGTAGAATCTGGGGCCGTGCCACCTGAGGGGCGCGAGCACCGCCTGCGCGTCCGAATCCTCCATGTTGTCAGCTCACGCCCCCCTTCGGAGGGAGGTAGATGACGCTCGGAAGAGTCCCGAACTCGTCCTTCAGGTGATATGCCCCCCTCCCCTTCAGCAACGCGCTGAGGCTGACCGTCTGCTCGCCGTCGCTGACGGTGTCTTGGGACGCGTCGCCGAACCACAGGGCGCTCATGCCCGCCTTCCTGCAGGCCTCTACGCAGGCGGGGACCATCCCCATCTTTGTCCTATGCCTGCACCAGATGCACTTCTCTGCCACCCCCTTCCTGTGGGGGATGTTGTAATCCGGCGAGTAGGGTATCTCCTTCTCCTGCTCCGTCATGGGTGGGTCGGACCAGTTGAAGAAGCGCCTCTGGTACGGGCACGCGGCCAGGCAGTACCTGCAGCCGATGCACCTGTTCTGGTCTATCAGGACTATGTGATCCTCGCTGTAATATGTCGCCCCGACCGGGCAGACCTTCGCGCAGGGCGCGTTCTGGCAGTTCTGGCAGGGGATGGGCATGGACACGCCTCCGCCTACGTCGAAGACCTGTATCCATGGCTGCCTGCCGTCATATTGGAGCTCGCCTCCCCAGGCCGGCGGAACGTACATCTCCGTCTGGCAGGCCTCCGTGCACTTCCTGCAGCCGTCGCACCTGTCAAGGTCTATCACGAAGACGTACATCCTGCCCTGCTCGTCCGTCTGCTGGGCGAAGGACCGGGCGGGTTCCAGCCCCAGGGCGATGCCGGTCATGGCCGTCCCCGCGATGAACCTGCGCCTTGTAACCTTCATAGGTCGTCCTGTCACCTCGACCCGAGGGCTACGAGACTACGACGTACCCTTGCATGTATCCGGCCAGGCTCATGCCCGGCCCGCAAGGGGTCTGGCAGTAGAACAGGTATACGCCCGGAGCGCTGAAGGTGTAGGTGAAGGCCACCACGGTGTCGGGCGGGATGGGGACGTTGATGTGTAGAGAGTCGACCGTAAAGGTGTGGCTCACAGGGACGTCGTTCAGGGCCTGCGAAGGCCCATAGCTCTGCGCCACCATGCCGGAATCCGTGTCGTTGTACAACACCAGGTTGACGCCCGTGGCCCCGGTGAAGTTCTCGAGCACCGCCGTGTCTATGTTCGTTATGACGAAGGTCACCGGCACGCCTGCCTTCACGGTTATGTTGTTGTCGACGGGTCCAGGTCCGCTGCTACCCGAGGCGGGGACGGTCCCGTTCGTGGCCGAAGTCGGAACGAAGGCGTCGTAGCCGGCCCCTCCATAGTCGGGAACCACCGTCAGCATGACGGTGCTGCCGGACGACACGCTTCCCCCCTGAAGGGCGTCCACCTGCCGCTGGAGGGCCAGGACCTGCTGCTGCAGCGAAGACAGGGTGCTGTTGATGCCGGAGGGGACCGCCCCCGGGGGACCCTGCGGACCAGGGATGGCGAACAGCACACCGAGCGACACCAGGGCTATCACGATGGCCAAGGCGGACAGCGTCAGAGGCAGAACGGGTCTAGAAGCGCTCACGGTCGATCATCCTCTTGCAGATATTTTATGTCGGGATATTAATAATAGAGTGTACATGCGCCACTATATCCATAAATTTACGGGCGTATACGAGTAAATATTCACAGGAAAGCCGGGAAATGAGACGTGCGGCGCCCTGCATGAAACAGAGGGACACCCTCGTGCAGGCTTGACCGCACGGGATGCAGATAACGAAGCGGGACGTCGCCCCGCACGAAACGACGGGCAGGCGCAGTGTACCGCTGATGACAAAACCAGAAATATTGCGCACGAGATAAAGATGCCATGTCGGGTCGGAATCCATCTTCTGGCGGGCCGCGGAGGCTCCTCCTTGTCCTCCTCATCGCCGTTCCGTTGGCGTTCGTCGCCGCGTATTCGTGGCACCAGTCGCAGACCGGCCCGGCGCCCGTGGCGGTCGCCAAGGTGTACCGGGTCGAGCTGTTCGTGTCTGACGACGCGGGGTTCGGCCAGGGGGTCGGAGCGCAGCCCCGGTATTCTGTGCTGGTGGACGGCGTCCTGCAGTCTTCGGCGAACATCAGCCTTCCCGCCTTCACGCCGATAGAGCTGATAATAGTGAACAACGACACGCGGACGAACCCGGCGTCGGACGACATGGGGGCGGTCGACGGCGCGGTGGGCGGCAAGGTGGTCTTCAACTACACCAACGACGGAAGGACGTACGGCTCGGTCCCCCTGTCGTCCGTCCCGGCGGACCAGCTCTCCCATACCTTCACCATCCCGCAGCTGGGGGTCAGCATACCCGTGACGCCCTTCTCCGTGGTCGTCGCCCACCTCTACTTCGACAAGACGGGGACCTTCTACTGGATGTGCTGGTGCCCCTGCGGGTACGAGGCGATGGTGACGCCGGGATGGATGTCGGGCCAGGTCACCGTCCATGCGCCCTGATCCCGGCGTCACTTTGACGTGAAGTAGAGTACCAGGTCGGGCTCCTTGGAGTCGAGCCTGGCGAAGAACTGCCTTTCGAACTGGACGGTCGACCCCACCCTCTCCTCCCTGATCTGCGCGTCCGACAGCCCCTTCTTCACGGACGCGTCGGGCATCACCACGGAGATGGGCGCGTTTTCGTCCCCCGGGACCCACTCCAGCGCCCTGATCCCTTCCTTCCTCGCGTCCTCCAGCGCGTAGCTCGCAAAGCGGGCCGAAGCCGCGCCGCCGCTGACCTCCACTTCCCTGACGTTCATCATGCCCATCAGCCTGGCGCTGGTCCTGCCGGCCAACTCCTGCCGGGGGACGAACACCTTCGCCGTCCCCTCCCGCGTCTCCAGCCTGTACCTCCTGGTCCCCATGGAGGGCGCTTCCGGATGCCTGGGCAGCTCGACCGTCACCACGCCGTCGGGCACCCCGCGCACCAGCATCTGCACCGGGTCGAAGACCCCGAAATGCCTGGGAGACCTCCCGTCTATTATCTGCCTGTTCCCCGCCAGCAGGTTCTCCCAGCTGACCACTATGTCGACCGGCTTGAGGCCTATCTGCACTATGAGCTTCCTTACGGCCTCGGGGTCTATGCCGCGCCTCCTCAGGGCCCGGAGGGTGGCCAGCCTGGGGTCGTCGTAGCCGGCGTACCTGCCTTCCCTGATACCCTGCTCTATCTTCGACTTGCTGAGCTCGCCCCCCTCTATCCCGAGCCGCCCGTAGTGTATCGCGGTGGGGTAGCTCCAGCCGAAGGCCCTGTAGAAGTACTCCTGCCTGACGGCGTTCGTCAGGTGCTCTTTGCCCCTGATGATGTGCGTCACCCCCATCAGGTGGTCGTCCAGCCCGGCCGACCAGTTGTAGAGCGGCCAGACGGCGTATCGCGAACCCACCCTGGGGTGCCTGTGCCTGGCCGTGTCTATGATCCTCATGGCGGGCCAGTCCCTCACCGCCGGGTTGGGGTGGGCCATGTCCGTCTTGACGCGCAGCACCGCCTCCCCCTCCCCGTAGCCGGAGGCGAGCATCCTGCTCCACCTCTGGGCGTGCTCGGAGGCGGAGAGCCCCCTGCACGGACAGGGCTTCCCCGCTTCCGCGCCGGAGTGGAACGCCTCCCTGCCGCACGTGCAGACGTACGCCCCGCCCAGCCTGATGAGCTTCTCCGCGTACTCGTAATACGTCTCCATCCTGTCGCTCTGATAGGCGACGTCGTCGGGGGCGCAGCCCAGCCAGTCCATGTCCTCCTGTATGTAGGTGTAGAACTTCGAAGAGGACTTCTTCAGCCTCGGGTCGGTGTCCTCGAACCTGAGTATGAACCTGCCGCCGTACATCCTCGCGTAGTCGTGGCTCAGGACTATGACCCTGGTCGAGCCCAGGTGCAGCACGCTGTCGGGGTTGGGGGCGAACCTGGTCACCACCGTCTTGTACCTTTCCGCGTCGGGGAGCGGCGGCAGGGACTTCCGCTCCTTCTGCTTCTTCTCCTCCTCCGGCAGACCGAGCTTGGCCAGCTCCGCCTTCTGCTCTTCCGGGGCGAGGGCGGAGACTTCGCCGCATATCCTGTTCACGAGCGGGATGAGCTCCCTGGCCCTGGACCGCATTTCGGGCAGCCGGGAAAGGACGCGGCCGAGCACGGCCTGCGGCTCGGCCTTCCCTCCGTGCTGCGAGGCGTTGAGGAGCGCGTCGGAGCGTATGGTGCTCTCCAGCCCCCCTGCGTTCGAGGAGGCCATCGGCTCACATCCTTCTGTCCATCACGAAATGGGCGAGCTGAACGAGGTACCGCTTGGCTTCCGCGTCCGGAAGCGGTCCCAGGGCCTCCAGGGCCCTTTCCACGTTCCCCCTGGCGAGGGACCGGACCTTCTGGTCTATCCCCATCGACCTGATTATCTCCACCGAGCCGGCCAGCGCGCCCTGCTCTGCGTTCCCCTTCCCCCAGACCGAGAGTATCTTCTCCCTGTCGGACGGGGCCGCCTCCCTGACGGCCAGCATGATGGGCATCGTCCTCTTTCCTTCCCTGAGGTCCCCGCCCACGGGCTTGCCCGTGACCCCCGGGTCCCCGACGACCCCCAGGACGTCGTCGACCAGCTGGAAGGCCAGCCCCAGGTGCCTGGCGTAGGAGGCGGCGCGGCCGACGTCCTCCGGCGAGCCCCCGCCTGCTATGCAGCCTATGGAGGCTGAGGCCTCGAAGAGGGCGGACGTCTTTTTCTCTATGGTGGAGTAGTAGCCTTCTTCGGACATCTGCTCTATCTTGGGCGCGTTCATGTCGAGCGCCTGCCCTTCGCACAGCGTTACCAGCGATTCGGCGACTATCTTCACCGCCTCGACCGTCCTGGACGGCGGGCTGAGCGCGGGTGTCCTGGTCAGGAGGCTGAAGACCTTGGCGAACAGGACGTCCCCCGCCAGTATAGCCAGCGCCTCTCCGTACTTCCTGTGGACGGTGGGGACGCCGTGCCTGATTTCGTCCCTGTCCATTATGTCGTCGTGGATGAGCGTGAAGTTGTGTATGAGCTCCACCGCCGCGGCGGCGGGCAGCACCGCTGCCTCGTCGGGGCTGTAGAGTGCATGGAACTCCACCAGTATGAAGGGCCTGAGCCTCTTTCCACCGGCCCTGATGAGGTGGGAAGAGGCGTCATACAGGTCCCGGGGGGCACCGTCCACCTCCTCCTCCAGGTAGGAGTCGACCATGGACGCCACGCGCCTGACCTCCTCCTGGAAGGTCAAGGCGTCGTCCCCCTCATCCATTCCCCCAGCCTCCCCGTCACGACCTTCCTGGCCCGGCGCAGCGCCGAGGGGTCACGGGAGCCGGTGAGGAACATGGCCAGCCTGAGCTCCGAGGTGAGCGACTCGACCAGGCCCAGCACTCCCTCCTTGCCGCCGTCCGCCGCGGCCAGCAGGAACGGCCTGGCCATGGCGCAGACGTCCGCGCCGAGCGCCATGCACTTCGCCATGTCGATGCCGCCCCTGATGCCGCCCGACGCTATCACGGGGACGGAGACGCTCCTCCTGACCTCCACCAGGGCCGCCGCGGTGGGTATCCCCCAGTCCCAGAAGGCTTCGCCGAGGCCGGCCACCCTTCCTTCCTTGGCGCGCCTGGCCCTTATGGATTCTACGCCGGACCAGCTCGTCCCGCCCACGCCCGAGACGTTTATCGCCTTCGCCCCCGCCTCCTGCAACCGCGAAGCGACCTCCCCCGAGATGCCCGCCCCCACCTCCTTCACTATCACCGGGACGTCCAGGGATTCGGCGAGGAGGCGTATCTTCTCGGTGGCGCCGCTGTACTGGGGGTCCCCGCCCACCTGCACGGCCTCCTGCAGCGGGTTCGCGTGTATCGCCAGCGCGTCCGCGTCTATCATCTCGACCGCCTTCTTCGCTTCGGCCACCCCCATCCCCTTGACCAGCTGCGCGGCGCCGACGTTGCCGAAGATGAAGGCGTTGGGCGCAGCCTTCCTGACGACGGAGTACGTCTCGGCCACGTCCGGCCTCTTGAGACCGGCCCTCTGGCTGCCGACCCCTATGCCGATGCCCGCCTCTTCCGCGGCCGTCGCCAGCGCCCGGTTGATCTCATATGACATCTGGGTCCCGCCCGTCATGGAGTCGATCAGCAGGGGGGCCTTCAGCCTGTGACCCAGGAACTCGACGTCGAGCCTTATTTCGTCTATGTTCAGCTCGGGCAGGGCGTTGTGGAGCAGGTGGACGTCCTCCAGCATGGTGGTCTGCCGCCTGGCGTTCACGTCCTCCTTCAGGCATATCTCGAGGTGGTCCCTCTTCCGATCGACTATGCTCATCTCAGGCCCCTCACCACGGTTCCTGCCCCCTTTTCGCCCGAGAGCGACCTAATAAGCGCATCCTTGTCGAAACCGCTCACGAAGCAGACGTCCGTCCCGTCGCGCGCTATCATGGCGGCCGTGGCCAGCTTTGTGGCGAAACCACCCGTCGCGTCTGCGTCACCTCCCCGCGCGAAACGCTCCAGCTCGTCCGGGGCCACCTCGTCCAGCTTGGTGGACGGGTCGGCCGGGTCCCGCAGTATGCCCGGCTGGTCCATGACGAAGACCATCCTGCCCGGGCGCAGCGCCCTGCAGAACAGGTAGGAGAGGCGGTCCCCGCTGACTATCCTGAAACCGCCGCTGAATATCGAGACGTCCCCGTACGACAGCGGGTTGAGCCCCGAACCCATCAGGGAACGGAGCATCGGACCCAGGTCGGGCCTGGCCTCGCCGTCCATCCCGAAGACGGAGACGGGGGGTATCACGAACGGCCTGAAGCCTGACGCTCGGAGCTGCTCCTGCACTATCCCGGAGAGCCTCTGCATCGCCTCCCTGGTCTCCGCGACGCCTTCGGACGCGGGGGACAGGCGGCCGGCGGAGAGGCCGTACTTCATCGCGAGCGGATGGCCGAAGGAGCCCCCGCCGTGCACGAACGCCATCCCCCCCTGCCAGCCTGAGAGGGACTCCGCCGCGGAGCGCAGCGCGTCCCTCCTGACGGAAAAGGGCGTCCCCTTGTCCGTGGCGAAGGACCCGCCTATCTTGACGACTAGCTCCCTTTCCAAGACGTGACACCCTCCCCCGGCACCTTCGACAGGAACGCGTTGGCGAAGAGCTTGGAGAACTTCGAGAGCGACCTGGAGGCGTTCCTGGCGGAGACGCCGACCACGCACCCCCCGCCCCCCGCCCCTGTCAGCTTCGCTCCTTCGAACCCGCTCCTCCTGGCCTCCCAGACCATGTGGTCCAGGGTCGGGCTGGACGCTCCCACTATCTTCAGCGCTTCGTGGTCCAGGTTCATCGCCTGCGCCAGCAGCCTGAGCCCGGAGACGCCGGTCACCTTCACGCAGGCCTCCACCAGGGAGTCCACCGCCGCCTGGAGCCCGGAGAAGAGTTCGCCGTTCGACGACCGGAACCCGGAGACCTTCGTCACCATCTGGCCCGTGTTCCTGGAGATGCCGCTGTCGCACAGCATCAGCTGGAACCGCGGGAAGTGCTCCAGCCTGGTCCTCTTCCCCCCCTTTACGTGCACCGCTCCGCCTGCCACGGAGACGAAGACGTCCGTGCCGGAGGCGTTGCCGTGGACGAGCTGCTCTGCCTTCATGGCGTGGGCGTAGAGCTCGTCCTGCGACAGGCGGACCCTGAAGAGCTCCGCCGCCGCGGCCACCGCCGCCACGGAAGAGGAGGCCGAGGAACCCAGCCCGGCGGCCGAGGGTATGGAGCTCTTCAGCGAGACGCGGACGCCGTGCAGGGAGTGCTCCTTCATGAAGTCCGCCAGCGCAGCCGACACCGGCAGCATGAACCCGCGGGCGTGGCTGAGCGCCACCCTGTGGCCCGTGTCCAGCGAGACCAGGGAGTCGTCCGCCTGCCTCTCCGCGGTGGCCTCCATCCCCCTGTCCAGCGCCACGGCCATCGCGCCGCCCCCGTGGACGACGAAGTGTTCGCCGAGAAGTATCGCCTTCGCCGGCGCCCTAGCAAACGCCTTCAATCCAGCATCACCCGTAGAAGGCCATCGACGGATACCCCACGACGGAGGAGGCGTCCCCTCCTGTGTCCCCGCTCGTCGCGTACTTCAGCAGGCTGGCCTTGTTCGCCCCGAGGGCCCTGCTGGCCACCATCACCGCGGCCGCCGGCCCGTATCCGCACATCGTAAGCGAGGCGTCGTCGATGTACTCGTAGAGGGCGTCCACGTCGTACGAGAGCATGTGCTCTATCGCCTTCATGTCCTTCTCCGCCGCGACCTCGGCCCGCTCGTAGTGTGTCAGGTCGCTGGAGGCGATCATCAGAGCGTCCTTCCCGGCCAGGAGCCTCCCCAGCGCGTCCCCCAGCTCCACGGCCGTCTCCCTGTCCTGCAGCGCCATGCTTACCGGAAGTATCTTCACCCCCGCCCCAAATATGTATTGCAGGAAGGGGACCTGCGTTTCTATGCTGTGCTCCTGCGCGTGCGCCGCGTCGTCGATGTCCACCACGCCGGATAGCTCCATCAGTTCCCTGGCGGCCGCGACGTCCACCTTCGCGTCGCCGAGGGGCGTCTCCCACTCGTCCGACAGAGGGACGGCCACGCCGCTGCCCACCCCGTAGTGGTTCGGCCCGACTATCACGAACAGGCTCGGCGGCCGCCCGCCGCTGACGGCGTAGAAGCTGTGCGCGGCCACCGGGCCGGAGTACATGTAGCCGGCATGGGGGTTCAGCGTCGCCACCATGCGGCCGCCGAACGGGCGTCGCGCGGGCGGGGCCCCCGGCCCCAGCCTGTGCGTGAAGCAACCGCGCAGTTCTTCTATGAGAGCGTCCTTGTCCGCGCTGTAGAACTGACCGGCGACGGCCGGCCGTCTACGCCTCAGCCTCCCCCTCCTCCGCGACTAGCTTGGTCTCGAATTCCTCTATGGTGTACTTTATCGGCTGGTCGGCCGAGATGGCCGACGAGTGGATGAGCACGGAGCGCGCGAGGAGCCAGAACAGGGCGGCGAGCGACCGCCTGCCCCTGTTGTTGGCCGGGATCACTATGTCGACGTCTTCCGTGGAGTTGTCCGTGTCCGCCACGGCCACGACGGGTATGCCTATGCTGGACGCCTCCACTATGGCCTGCTTGTCCAGGGCGGGGTCGACCACCAGGAGCATGTCCGTGTCGGTGTAGAATGGGAGCTGGGGGTTGGTGAAGGTCCCTGGCATGAACCTGCCGGTCTGCCCCTTGCACCCCGTCAGCTCGCAGAACTTCTCGATGGGTGTCTTGGCGAAGTCCCTGGCCGTGTAGACGGCCACGTTGGCGGGCGTGAACCTGGAGATGAACTTCCCGACCACTTCTATCCTGGAGAGCGTCCTGTTGACGTCTATCAGGTGGAGGCCGTCGCTGCGCGTCTTGGCGACGTAGCCCGTCATGTACTTCGTCTTGACGGTGGTGCCTATGCGGATACCCGTGGACACCAGCGTCTTCTCAGAAAGCTGAGAGGTAATCAGGCGTTCGGAACTTCCCTCTTCGTCCTCGATCTCTTTGGCGCTCAAAACACTCACACTACGGTCTTACGCGGAAGAGCAGCCAAAGGGATGGCTTTAACATTTGTGCCGTGGCCGGCCGGAGCCTACAGGTCCTTCCTTCTGCGCTCGATTGCCTCGAAGTAAGGCACCTGGTAGTCCACTATTTCGAAGCCGGACAGGAGCATCCTCCTGCAGCAGTACCTCTTCAGCCCCATGTCGTCCAGGACCTTCCCCGGCTCCTCCCCCGACGTGACCCTGGCCTTGAAGGTGTCGTACTTCTCGCCCACGAGAGAGCCGCAGGTGAAGCAGCGCACAGGGATCAGCATGCCTGTCGCCTGCTCGCGACTGTGCCATTTATAAAGCGTTCCCATCTATCGGCGAAGCGTCACCTGTCGGCTTCCAGCGGCCAGTAGTCAAGGCTCCAGTGCAATATCGGGACGTCGGCCACCCTGGCCCCCGTCAGCAGCCTGGCCATGATGGCCAGGTTCCTGCCGCTGGGGGTGTTGATCCTGACCCTGTAGGGGTGGATCTGGCCGTCGGATATGATGTAGTAGGAGTTGACCCCTCTCGCCGCCTCCGTCCTCGCGTATGCGTCGCCCACCGCCCCGCGCACCTGCCCCCTGAGCGGCAGCTTCACGGGCCCCGGCCGCATCCTGCGCACCGCCTGCCTGATTATGCCGATGCTCTGCTCCATTTCGTCCATGTGCAGGAGCAGCCTGCTCATGATGTCCCCCTCCTTGCGGACTGGCACGGCGAAGTCGAGCGTGTCGTAGAGCGAGTACGGCTCGTCCTTCCTGACATCCGAGTCCACCCCGGAGGCGCGCAGGGTGGGGCCGGCGAGGCCGTGGTCTATCGCCTCCTGCCTGCCGATGACGCCCACGCCCTCCATCCTCATCTTCATGAACGGGCTGTCGAACATCATCTGCTTGTAGACCGGTATCCTGCTCTCTATGTAGTCGCACGCCTTCAGGAGCTTCTCCTCGAAGCCGGGAGGGGTGTCCGTCCTGACCCCGCCTGGGACAAGGTAGCTGAAGGTCACCCTGGCCCCCGTCAGCGCCCCGGCGGCGTCGATCAGCGCCTCCCTGTCCCCCATGCACCACGTGAAGGCGGTGCTGTGCCCGAGGAAGATGCCCAGTATGGCAAGGAAGTATTCGTGGCTGACTATCCTGTTCAGCTCTGCCATTATCACCCTGATGTACTGCGCCCTCTCCGGTATCTTCTCCGACATCCCCAGCAGCCTTTCGACGGCCAGGGCGTAGGCGAAGAGGACCCCGGAGGAGTCGTGTATGACCGGCCTTTCTATGTGGGGTATGTTCTGGATGTAGGTCTTGTATTCGCACATCTTCTCTACCCCCCTGTGGACGAAGCCGGGGTCCGGGACGGCCTCTTCCACTATGTCCCCGTCTATCGTCAGGATTATCCTGAACTGGCCGGAGCCCGGGTGCTGCGGCCCGAAGCTCACCTTCAGCTTGCCCTCGGGCGGCTCCTCCCGCTCGAAGACGGCCGCAAACTCATTCGTGCTCGACATGCTCCACCACCAGGCCGTGGCTCCTCCTTTCGTCCTCCACCCAGCGCTTCAGCCTGTAGTCCTTCAGCAGCGGCGGTATCTCGTTCCAGTCCTCCGGGAGGTAGAGCGGCTTCAGGTCGGGGTTCCCCTCGAAGCGTATCCCCAGCATCTCCCACTCCTCCCTTTCGAAGAGGAGGGCGGCGGGCCACACGTCCTTCAGCGTGCCCACGACGGGCCTCTCCTTTGGGAGGCGGAGGAAGACCATGGCTACGTTGTTCCTCATCCCCTCCTTCACGCTGCCGACCACGTAGCAGAGCTCGAGCTCGCCCGTCGCGGGGTAGTCCGTCCCGATTATGGTCTGCATGTAGTCGAAGCCGGCGGCCTTCAGCCTCGCCGCCGCGTCGGGCAGCTTCTCCACGGTGGTCCTGACCCGGAGCCTGTTCCTGTCGGCGGCGGAGACCTCCCCCAGAGCACCGAGCGCGGCCTGGACCAGCCGCAGCGCTTCATCATCTTTCATCGTGGGCACCCCTCTTCAGGTCAAGCTTCATGTTCACGCGGGGGGCGGGGAAGAGCGGCGGAGGCTTCGACAGCTCCGCAGGGCTGTAATAGAGGTCGTTCCTCTCCGTTTCGCTCAGCTCGTCGTTCGGCGTCATGTAGAGGGCGTAAAACGGACAGGCGTCTACGCAGAAGCCGCAGAAGACGCACCTCCCGTAGTCCACGGACGGGAAGATCTTCTTCTTGTTCTGCGGGTAGTCCGTCTCCGGCAGGGGTATCATCTCTATGGCCTCCGATATGTTTTCGCAGGCTATGAAGCAGAGCTGGCAGCCGGTGCACTTGTCCATGTCGAGGTAGTGCCTCCCCCTCCAGCCGCTGACCGCGACGTTCTTCTTTGGGTCGTAGGCGTACATCTGCTGCGTCGGGTAGTTCTCGACGTGTGGATACATCAAGGTCATCCTGCGCCTGAGCAGGTGCTTCGCGCCTGCCCACGTGGCCACCAGGAAGCCCCTGGCGAAGGTGGTCGGCTTCAATCGTCAGACCGCCCCGGGACCGGCTCGACTGCCTGGTACCTTCCCTTCAGGTCGCTCTTCCTGATCTTCTCCATGAGTACCAAGACGCCGTCTATTATCGTCATGGGCGTCGGCGGGCATCCGGGGACGTTCACGTCGACCGGTATGTACTGGTCTATCCCCTGCACGACACTGTAGCTGTCCATGTAGAGGCCGCCGCTTATCGAGCAGGCACCCACGGCCATGCACCATTTGGGCTCCGGCATCTGCTCCCAGACTATCCTGAGGCGGGGTATCATCTTGCGCGTCACGGTACCCAGCACTATGAGAAGGTCGCACTGCCTCAGCGAGCCGAAGGCCTCAAGGAGCCCGAACCTTTCGATGTCCCACCTGGAGCCGGACACCGCCCCCAGCTCGGTGCTGCAGCAGCCGGTCTCCATGTGGACCGGCCAGAGGGAATAGAGCCTCCCCCAGTTCACGACGTAGCCCAAGGGGGCTTCCACCGCCTTCTTCAGCGCTTCGCCCAGCCGTCCCACGAACGCAGCCCCGGTGCTGTCCCCCACGCTGAAAACGAGCGTCTTCTTGCCCTGCGACGTCCCGCCCGGGCTGGCCATCTCATGTTGGCCTGGCAAGCGGGGTCTTTATAAAATCTCTTGCGAATGCCGAAGTGCGATTTAATAGCTCCCGGGCCGACCGGGGACCCTGAGCGATGATATTTTCTGGGGTACCTGAACCTCATGATGATAACCCCAGCTCACTTTGAGCTCATAGAATCGCCTGGCGCCCGACCGGAGGAGCAGTCAACCTCGTTCGGGCCCGGTCGAGCAGACCGTCAAGGCCGGGGTCCGACACCCCGGCTCGTGTCGGCCAGCGCCGAAGGCAGCATGGGGGTGATGCTCG
>JAKAPW010000031.1 GCA_021811935.1 archaeon
ACCTGGACGGCGGCCAGGCCCAGCGCCATGCCATACAGCGGAAAGAAGGCTGCGAGACCCAAGATGAACGCAAGGACGGAGAGGCCGTGCACCACCCACACGAGCTGGGCCTTGGTCCTCGGCACCATGAAGTATCCTATGGCCTTCTGAAAGCCCCTTTGCCCCGTGACCACCCCCCCCATGAATATGACGGGGTAGAAGAGCAGGATGGGCGCCATGCCTGCGACGTACTGTGGGAACCCCATGCCCATGCCTGCGGCTATCATCATGTAGGCCAGCAGGGTCGAGTACGCAAGGACGTCATGCAGCCCCTGGAAGATGGAAGGTGCCTTCCCCGAAAGCACGTACAGCGTGGCTAGGCCGAGGAGCGCCGTTATCACCACCAGGATGAAACCCGACCATTCCAGCTGGGAGGGGTCGAGGACCAGTATCAACAACGAATTGAGCCCCAGGAGGGTGGAGAGTAACCTGTGCCAGACCTCCGGGTCCCCCGCCTTGGCCAGCCTCGGCATGCTGCGCGTGTATGGCCACTTGGTCCCAAGAGAAAGGCCGTATCCGTACCCTTCCACGGTACCGCCGACCACTATGATGGCCGCTGCCATGACAGCCTGCACCGCGGAGAGCTCCTGAACCAGCACGCAGAATCCACCCCATCAGACCGTTAGCCTTCAGTCGTCCAGATGCTCTCTGAGTCCGTCCAGCGACGCTATGGTCGGACAGTCGACGCCGCCATCATACCTTCCCTCACGATCTATCAGCACCCCTTCCATCCCGGCCCCCCTGGCGCCCACCACGTCTATCTTGTAGAAGTCCCCCACATAGACGGAATCGGCCGGGTCGACGTTGGAGAGGCGCATTGTGTGATGGAATATGGCGGGGTCTGGCTTGGCCATCCCCACCAGCTCCGATATCACGACCACCTCGGCGTATCGATTCAGCCCCAGCCTTTCCACCACGCCCTGCATCGGGGGGGAGGCGTTCGATATCAACCCGACCCTGAAGCCTTCGTCCCTCAGCTTCCTGAGGCACGGTTCGGCGTCCGGGTACAGTTTGTCTTTCACCCAGCTCCTCCTGGCATCCCTGTCGAAACGTTCCATCAGGTCGGCCCTGTCGCCGAGCCCGAGAAGCGTGAAGACTATCTTGTTGCGCTCGTTGAACGACTTCTCCGCCTCCTGTCCGAGCAGTGCGTTGCGACCGTACACGTCTTCCCATCTGAGGTCCGCCTGGCGGTAGGCCTCTCTCACGTCCCCGACCGGCCTCTCCGTACCCCATTCCTTCAGCAGGGAGTGAAGCGTCTCGATCCTCCTGGGCGCGAGCAGCGTCCCTCCGATGTCGAAGAAGACGTTCTTCAAATATGACCTTGCGGCATGAGGTTTGGCTTTATAGAGGTTGCCTCCGCTGTCACCCAAAGGTTTAAAACGTGAATCAAGAAACGCAGGAAAAGGTGCCCTGGTAGTATAGAGGGCCTTCGTGGCGGCCCGTATAACTCGGTCTAGTATGCCCGCCTGTCACGCGGGCGACGCGAGTTCAAAGGTGGCCAAGGCCGCTGAAAGTCTCGCCCAGGGCGCCTATCCTCCCATAGACCATGGCCTCATATGCCATGAGGGACCGGTTGCGCCGAAGTACTAAATAACAGGTGGCGCAGCGATGCGGACGGTTTGCGCAGCCGTCGCGGACTGGGAGGGATGGCGTTCGCACTGCTCGGGTCTCTGCTTGTGGTGCTCCTCGTGGTATCTCTTGCGGGGGAACCGGCCCTCGAGACCATAGCGAACAGCCTGTACAACAGCGTGGACACGGCTCTCAGCAACGGAGCTGGGCAGAGCATCAACATAAGCAGTGGAAGCTTCACGCTGCTCTACTACGGCGCCCCCAAGCCGTCGGACTACGCCACGCTGGCGAACTACGTGCTGACCCTCATAAACAACGACAGAATCGCCAACGGGGTAACCTCCAACGTGTCGCTGGACTTCAACCCGGCTGCCCAGCAGCACGCCTACAGCATGCTGCTCAACGACTATTTCAGCCACTGGGACACGCAGGGCTACAAGCCATACATGCGTTACACGATAGCGGGCGGCACCGGCGCGGTCGAAGAGAACATAGCGTTCGCCCACCAGACCGGCCAGTTTACGTCGGTACAGGCGGAGGAGGCCGCTTTGAAGAGTTTGGAGTATGAGATGGTGTACAACGACGCCGCACACGGAAATGAGCACAAATACAACATACTGGACCCCTACCACAACTACGTCTCGATCGGTGTAGCCTACGACTCGGCGAACATCTACCTGGTGCAGGACTTCGAGAACAAATACATCAACTGGACGGAACCCGTGACCCTTTCGAGCTCGGGGCAGGTCACCATGACCGGGGATTTTTCCATGTCGAAAGACATCCAGTCGGTGCAGATCTTCTATGAATCCCTTCCCACCGCACTCACCGTAGCTCAGCTGGGGCAGCTGCCGTACAGCGGCTCGTACACGCAGGGGACCTTCGCCGGGGGCGTCCCACCCCCGGGAACGCAATTCGCGCAGGGGATTACGATAACGCCGTCCGCCTGGGACCTCTCGGGGTCCTCCTTCACGATTTCGTTTAACATGGCGCCTATGATCAAGAAGATGGGGCCGGGGTGCTACACGCTCTACATATCGCTCCCTCCGGAGTCGTCGGGAAGGCCCAACCTGATGACCAGCCTGACGCTCTTCGTGTCCAATTCGTCCGTCTGACAAGGGCCTGTTCAAAACCGTTAAGAGACCGCGGGGCTTGTCTGTGGTGACCAAAATTGGCAAAGCCGCGTCCTCTCGGTGACATGATAAGGGAAACGATCACCACGTTGACCTCCGTGGACAGGGTCCTGGACGCCAAGGAAAGGGCGTTGAACGAGAAGGACGGCATGCTGTTCAGGGAGGTAGTGAGGGCGAAACAGCATGGCGAAGGACAGAGGGCGGCAATGTTGGCGAACGAGCTGGTCCAGCTCAGGCGCGGACTCCAGACGGTGACCGGCTCCAGGCTCGCCATATTCACGCTCACCCAGAGGCTGGAGAGCACCAGGGACCTGCAGGAGTTCACCTCCAACCTGGCCCCGGCCGTGCAACTGGCCTCCACGCTTCAGAGTCAGTTGACGCGGGCGATGCCGGAGGCCTCGGACACCATAATGAACAGTCTGGCGGAGATGACCAACATGATGCAGGAGGCCGGGCGGCTGTCCGGCGACTCGCCCAACATAGAGCTGGCTACGCTCGAAGCCGAAAAGATAATCATGGAGGCCACCAGCATAGCAGAAGAGCAGACGAAGTCGAAGTTCCCCGAAGTGCCCATGGACTTCAAGGAAGCCGAGGAAGCGTAAGACCGCGCGTGCGCGGCGCCGGAGGTTGTTGGAAAAACCTTATGGGGGACGGTCCGACCTACCGGAAACATGGCGGCCGTGGACCCTGTCTGTAAGATGAAGGTGGAGGAGGCCGCGGCGAAGTTCACCTCGCAATACGATGGCCGGACGTTCTTTTTCTGTTGTGCCGGATGCAAGGCGAAGTTCGACGGCGAGCCGCGAAGGTACGCCCGTTAAGGCGTCTTAGCATACTTCGCCGTATGAAGAATGGTTCTGGACCAGAGGGGACTCGAACCCCTGACCTCTCCCATGCCAAGGGAGCATTCTACCCCTGAACTACTGGCCCACAGAATATGGCGGGTTCTAATGGCCATTTATAAAAAGTGCGGCGCCCGGCTTTGGCCGCGCCCGAGTCACGTTGCTCGGATTCTGGGGGCCTGCCCCAGGTCCGCGGAGTTCCATGGCTGCCTCGACCTTGAGGCCCACTCGAACTTCCGCTGGAGCGTCCCCGTGTACAGTTTTTTCCAGTCCAGGTCGACGTATGCGCACCACGATCTGAACGTCCTGGGGTCTATGTAGTTCTTCAACGAGGTGTTGAGGTTGTAGTCTCGCGTGCGGACGGCCAGGTCGAGTTGAAGCTTCAGTTTGGACGTCCGTTGGGCGATCCTGTGTTTCTCCTTGTCCGTCCTTCCCTCTCTGGCCTCGATCTCCTTAAGGAGTTCCTTCTTCCTGTTCAACGACTCCTCCCAGTTCTTCGGAGGGGTCCTTTTGTGGTTGCAGACGACGGCCGCCTCCAAGTTGGCCCGTCTGGCATAGTACAGCTTCTCGTTCTCGTCCGCCTCCGGCAGCCTGTCGTGCGTGTGTCGCTCCAAGAACTCCTGGACGGTCTTCGTTGCCTGATACGTCCTGAACACCTTGGCCGTGATATTCGGGGCCACCCCTGAAAGAAAGCCGTTCACCGTCCTGGAGGTTATTCCGTCGAAGATCTGGTCTTGGGGCCCCTTGCCGGCGGAGAACCGCCTGAAGTTGTCGAGAACTGCAGGCTCCGCGTTTTCGATCGTCTTGTTCCATCTCACGCTGTCCTTCCCCAAGAAATCGAATTCCATGGTCGTCCCCGACACGTGCACGTGCTCCACCCTGAGCGTGGTGGCGCCCACCGTGTCCGCCTCGTCCGCGTCCTTCTCGTCCCCGACCCTCATCCCGAGCTTGTCGATGAGGTAACAGACGGTGGCCATCTTCCTTGTCTTCGGGTCCCTGGAGGCTAGCCCTCGCTCTATCGCCTTCCTGATGCGGTGTATGCGTGTCTCCAACTTCATGGCGTTGTCGTATTTCTCCCTGTTCTTTTCCTGTTGCAGAGAGGAACTGTCGTGCGGCCATACGTATTTCATCTTGCCTGTCAGTTTGTCTGTCCACCTCGCCAGCCACATGGAGCCATGGTCGTGCATCACTTCCCCCCAACTCCCTTCGGGGACCTCCGTCTTCTCGTCCAGGTTGAGCGTGATATCGCCTGCTTCGACGCGGGGCTTCCAGCGCCCCCTGAACGGATGGGCGCCCCTTCCCATGAATATCCCAGCGGGCTCCACCAGCCAGTTCGCTATCTCCATCCTCTCTCCGTCGGCCCACGCGTAGCCGTACCTGTCCTTCAATTCCTCCCTTTGTTTCTTCCTCTGCTGGGCCAGCAGCTTCTTCTCCTCCTTCGTCGCGTTCTCCTTTGCCCGCTTCTCCCTGTCTACCTCCTCATAGAACTCCCGGAAGTCCAGTTGGTCGTAGCCAACGCCCCTCAGAGGTTCCGGAAGCTCCTTCGAGAAGTCTTTCATGAAATTGGAGACGAAGACCGGGTCCCCGACGTACTGCGTGTCCTTCTTCTTGGCCCAGGCGTAGGCCATTTCTTCCGCCAGGGGGCTCAGCGGGACCTGCCTTCCGGCGACGACTATGCGGAGGCCCTTGGGCACATATGGGGGAGGAAGGGCCACGCCGTTCGACCTTAGGGTGGTCCAATATCTGCGAGAACCCATGTCCCCGATGGCTTCTTGCGATGATTTATAGTGATTTCCTCACTTGGAGGTCTTGAGATGGGCGTCGAACCAGCGCATGTAGTGCCCGAGCCTTGCCGCCCTGTGCTTCGGTCTTCCCTTCCGTGACAGGTCGTGGTTCTCCTCCGGGAAGAGCACCAGCTCCGTCTCCTTGCCTAGATACTTCAGGGCGGTGAACATCTCCAGCCCCTCCACCATCCAACACCTGTAGTCCTCCATCGAATGCACCACCAGGAGCGGCGTGTTGACGTCCTTGGCATAGCGCAGGGGGGAGAACTCCAACAGCCGCTCTTCGTCGCTCCACGGGTCGGCCCCTATCTGGTCCTTCGTGAACTCCGGCCCGATGTCCGAGGTCCCGAAGAAGGACAGCCAACTGGCTATGCTCCTGTCGGTCACCGCCGCCTTGAACCTGTCCGTGTGGCCTATAGCCCAGTTCGTCATGAAGCCTCCATACGACCCTCCGGCTATCCCCAGCCTCTCCCCGTCTATCATGGGAAATTCTTCGAGCGCGTAATCAAGGGCTTCCATGAGGTCCTGGAAGTCCCTCTTGCCGTAGGAGCCCCTGATGTCTGCGAATTTCTCGCTGTACCCGTCGCTCCCTCTGGGGTTGACGTATATCACGGCGTACCCTCCCGCAGCGAAGACCTGGAATTCGTGCATGTATGAATGGCCGAAGGAGGTCTTGGGCCCCCCGTGCACGTATAATACGCCGGGGACTCGGCCGGCCGACTCCGGCAGCATTACCCATCCTTCCACCTCTTCCCCGTCGCTGGCCCTGAACTTGAACCCCTTCGGCTCCAGCACGTCGAGCTCCCTGTACACGGTGGCGTTTACGTCGGTCAGTTTCCTTTCTTCCCCCTTCCAGATGTACAGCTCTTCCAGGTGGTGCGAGTCCATCGATACGAAGGCCATCTGTCCGCCCCTGACGTCCATCCCTTCCACGCTCCTCTCTCCGCCCACCACCAGCTCGACGTCGCCGCCGGCGCTGACCCTGCAGACATGGGCCGACCCGCCTTCAGACTGGCAGTAGTATATGTGCTCGCCTTCCCATATTATGGCCGTGGGGCCGTGGGAGCCCGTCCTGGCGTCGCTGTTCAGGGAGTTTGCCTTGTTCCTGTCGACTTGGTCCACCTGGCGCGGCTTCGAGCTTCCGTCCGCCTCCACGACCCATATATGGCTGTGCGAGGAGAAGCCCGATGTCAGCCTGCCTCCGTTGAACGCTATGGCTGCGCCGTCCGGCGACCAGTCGAAGTCGTCTATGCCCATGTCGGAGTCGGTGAGCTTCTTTACCTCGCCCGT
Source organism: archaeon (assembly GCA_021811935.1). GTDB lineage: Archaea > Thermoproteota > Nitrososphaeria > Conexivisphaerales > DTJL01 > JAKAPW01. The sequence continues at coordinate 6,655 of JAKAPW010000031.1, forward strand.
CGCGAGGTCCTTCACGTACAGGTCCGCGATGTACGGCCTCGTTTCGTCCGAGGAGAGCAGATATCCCACCTTCCTGCCGTCGGGGGAGAAGTGGCCGCTCCTGACGTCGAAATTCCCGGCAGTCACCTGTTCCACCTGCCCGGTCTGCGCGTCGAGCCTGAACAGGTGTTTGGTCGAATCGAATATGTATCCCTCGCCGTTGAACCACAGCCTCATGCGCCTGACCACCTTCACGTCTTCCTGGCCCTGCTCCGTCACCGAAGAAACGAAGAGGATGGACCGTGAATCCGGGGACCATTCCGGGCTTTCGATCCCCTCCTTCCTCCTCAGCAACAGAGTGGCCTCGCCTCCGGCGGGGCTTATCACGTACAGCCCTGTCCCCTTTTCTTCCTTCTGCATCCCCCTCCTTGACAGGAAGAGGATGTTGCCGTCGGGCCCCCAGACCGGGCCGGAGTCCTTGGCGCCGCTCGTAAGCCGGACCATGTCGGCCCCGTCGACTCCGACCACCCACACGTCGCTCAAGTAGCCGTCCTCTTTCATGTCGGCCTGTTGGATGGATACCGCCACCTTCCGCCCGTCAGGCGACATCGACGGCGCAGAAATCGTCCTGTACCTGACAAAATCTTCAGGTCGTATGCTCATGCCAGCGGACGGGTCAGATTATTATATAATAGGTGTTCATATTCCGCTCGCATCGAGCTGCCTCAAAAGCTCCAACTGTGACCTGCTCAGTTCTGTGGGCACCTTCACCCGGACCCTGACGAAGAAGTCGCCCTTCCCCCATCCGTTCACCTTCGGCAGGCCCTTCCCCTTGATCCTGAACAGCGTGTCGCTCTGGGTCCCCGGGGGGACCTTGAGTTCGGTGGCGCCGTCCAGAGTGGGGACAGTCAACGCCGTGCCAAGCGCCGCCTTCGGCATGCCTATGAATACCGCGTGATAGAGGTCGGCCCCGTCCCTCTCGAACCTTTCGTCCTCCAGCACGTCGACGTTTACGTACAGGTCCCCCGCCCTGCCGTGGCCGGGCATTTCGTCTCCCTCGTTCCTGAGCCTCAACGTCGAACCCCCCTCTATGCCGGGGGGTATGCGGACGCTTATTTTCCTCTTCACGGAGGCGACCCCGACCCCCCTGCAGGCCCGACACGAATGCTCCACGATGCGGCCCGACCCCCTGCACCTTCCGCACGTTTCGACGCGTATCATCCTGGCGAACCCGGCCGACGACACCCTCTGGACCCTCCCGTTCCCCCCGCAGGCCTGGCAGACGTTGACCGAGGTGCCCGGCTGCGCCCCGGAGCCCTTGCAGACGGCGCATTTCTGCCTCCTGTCCACCTGGACTTCCTTGGTCACTCCGTCGGCCACCTCCTTCAGGGTCACCGAGACGCCCACCTCTATGTCCCTCCCCCTTCCGGCTTCTTCCGTCATCCCCCCGAAACCAAAGAGCCGGCCGAAGACGCTGTCAAGGCCGCCGAAGCCGAACCCCCTGAGTATGTCCTCTATGTCGGCCCCCCTGAACAGGTCCTCCCGCGAATACCTGCTGTCTATCCCTTCGTGCCCGAACCTGTCGTATTGCGCCCTCTTCTGGTCGTCGGACAGGACCGCATACGCTTCGCTCATCTCTTTGAACCTTTCTTCCGCCCCCGGTTCCTTGTTCCTGTCCGGATGATACTTCAGAGCGAGCTTCCTGTAGGCGCCCTTGATCTGGTCTTTGGTGGCATTCTTCTGCACTCCCAGGACTTCATAGTAATCCCTCTTCCCGCTCATCGCGAATCACGAAGCGTTCATTTCTTTTCTTCGTCCACCACTTTGTAGTCCGCGTCGACCACGTTCTCCTTCTTGTCCTGGGCCTCCGTCTTTTCTCCCTGCCCCCCCGCGGACTGGTACATGGTTGCCCCTATCTCCTGCACGACCTTGGTGAGGGAGTCGACGGAAGACTTGATCTTCTCGTTGTCCTGGCCCGCCAGCGCAGAACGCAATTCCGACTGCGACTTTTCTATCCTTTCGACCTGGTCCTTGCTCAGCTTCTCCTTCAGGTCGGTCTTCATCTTTTCCGTGGTGTAAAGCATGGAGTCGGCGTTGTTCCTCAGTTCGGCATCTTCCCTCCTCTTCTTGTCCTGTTCGGCGAACTCCTCCGCCTGCTTGACCATCCTCTCCTTTTCTTCGTTGTTCAACTTGGTGGATGCGGTTATCGTTATCTTGTTCTCCTTGTTCGTGGCCATGTCCTTCGCCGAGACGTTAAGTATTCCGTTGGCGTCTATGTCGAAGGTGACTTCGATCTGCGGCACTCCTCTTGGCGCCGGGGGGATGCCGGTCAGGTTGAACGTGCCAAGAGAAACGTTGTCGGCCGCCATGGACCTCTCTCCCTGGAGTATGTGGACAGTGACCGTGTTCTGGGAGTCGGCAGCCGTCGTGAACGTCTGGCTCTTCTTCGTTGGTATGGTGGTGTTCCTTTCTATGATGCGCGTGAACACTCCGCCGAGGGTCTCTATCCCGAGAGAAAGCGGCGTCACGTCCAGCAGGAGGAGGTCTTTGACCTCTCCGGCCAGCACCGCCCCCTGGATGGCGGCCCCTACGGCCACGCATTCCATCGGGTCGACCCCCCTTTCTGCCGGCTTGCCCATCAGCTCCTCGGTGAACCGCCTGACAAGCGGCATCCTCGTCTGGCCGCCTATCAGTATTATCTTGTCGATGTCGCCGGGCCGGAACTTGGCGTCGTCGAGTACCTTCCTTATCGGCTCTTCTATCTTCTTGACTATGGGGTAGGCCAGTTCCTCGAGCTTGGCCCTCGTTATCGTGACGTGCAGGTGCTTCGGCGCGTTGTTCTGCATGGCTATGAAGGGAAGGTCGACATCGGTCGTCACGACGTTCGAAAGCTCTATCTTGGCCCTTTCCGCCGCCTCCTTCAGGCGCATCATCGCCACCCGGTCGCCGGTAAGGTCCATCCCCGTCTCCGACCTGAACTGCGAGACCATGTAGCCCACCAGGGCGTTGTCCACGTCCGCCCCGCCCGTCTTGGTGTCTCCGCTGGTGGCCAGGACCTGGAAGACGCCCCCGCCGAACTCCATGATCGTGACGTCGTGGGTGCCTCCGCCGAAGCTGAAGACGAGTATCTTCATCTCCTTGTCCACCTTGTCCAGCCCGTAGGCAAGGCAGGCGGCCGTAGGCTCGTTGATTATCCTGACGACATCGAGCCCGGCTATCTCTCCGGCGTCCTTGGTGGCCTGCCGCTGGTTGTCGTTGAAGTGGGCCGGGACGGTGATGACCGCCTTCTTCACGGGCCTGCTCAGGTATGTCTCCGCGTCCTTCTTTATCTTCTGCAGTATGAACGCCGATATCTGCTGCGGGGCAAAGCTCTTGCCGTCCACCGCGACCTTGTAGTCGGTCCCCATCTTCCTCTTTATTTCATATACCGTTCCTTCAGGGTTGGCGGTAGCCTGCCTCTTGGCCGGCTCACCTACCAGGAGCTGCCCGTCCTTGGTGAAGGCGACCACGGACGGGAACATCTTCCCCGAGGAAGTGGGCCCCTCGGCGCTGGGTATCACCAGGGGTCTCCCCCCCTCCATGATCGCGGCGGCGGAATTGGTGGTACCCAGGTCTATGCCGACTATCTTTTCAGAATCACTCATCTTGTACACCTCTAATGCCTAACTTGACCGCGCTGGGCCTTAGCACCTTCCCGTCGAACATAAATCCCTTACGCATTTCTTCGACTACCTTACCGACCCTTTCGTCTTCGACCTCAACCTTCTCCACGGCTTCGTGAAGGGTCGGGTCGAAGCTGCCCCCCACCGACTCCATGGCCTGCAGCCCCTCGGCCGAAAGCGTGTCGTAGAGCTTGCCGAGGACCACTTTAATCCCTTTGGCCACCTCTTCCCTGTCGTCGCTCTTGGCGGCCATCTGGGCGGCGAGTTCCAACTCGTCCATCACGGAGAGGAGGTTCGAGATCAGCTTCTGAAGGCTGGCCCTGCTCGTTTCGTCCCTTTCCCGCTCGACCCTCCTCCTATAATTTTCAAAATCGGCCTGCAGGTATCTGAGGCGCTTCAGGTATTCCTCCGCCCTCGCTTCCGCGCCTTCCTGCCCGGCGGAGACTGTCTTCGCGTCTGTTTCTTCGACTCGGTCTTCTACCATGTTCGCTTGCTCCCTGCCGTGTATCTGGGACGTCTCCTTCTTGCTCGGTATAAGTCTTGTCTGCCTTTCGCGGTCTGCATTCAAAAAATTTAAGGAATGGGTCCCCGACGATACCCCGTTGTCAGCCCAGGCCGTCGAGGCAGAGGGACTGGTCAAAAGATATGAGACGACGTACGCTCTCTCGGGCCTGAGCTTCATTGTGAAGCCGGGTGAAATCTACGGGTTGCTCGGACCCAACGGTTCCGGGAAGACCACCACCATCAAGATAATATCGGCGCTGCTCCAGCCTACGGCCGGGAAGATAAGGGTCCTTGGTCTGGACCCGGGTACAGACCCCGTCGCGGTGAAGGCGAAGATAGGGTACGTGCCCGAGAACCCCACCCTGTATGATTCGCTCTCCCCCAGGGAGTTCTTCGAATTCGTGGTCTCCGTCCGGAGGCTGGACGACGAAGCCGCCGGCGCCAGGGTGGCCAGGCTGGTCGATGCGTTTGACATGGGCGAGTATTACGACTCTCCGATTTCGGCGCTTTCCATGGGCACCAAACAGAAGGTGACCATCATAGCGTCGCTGATACACGAGCCGCGACTACTCCTCATGGACGAGCCGCTGAACGGCCTCGACGCCAAGAGCAGCAGGATATTGAAGGAGATCATGCTGTATCATACGGAGAGGGGCGGGTCGGTCCTGTTTTCGACGCATATCATGGAGGTGGCCGAGAACGTGTGCCACAGGATAGGCATAATCTACCAGGGAAAGATAATGGCCGAAGGAAACATGGCCGAGCTGAGGGATCTCGCGGGGAGGCAGGGCGCTACCCTTGAGGAGGTCTTCCTGAAACTCACCCATGAAGAATCGGAGGTCAGGGACACCGTAAGGACGCTCAGGGAGGCGTTCGGGGCTGCCCCGTAGCCGGGGGGCAGGGCTGGACGCCAGGGAGGCATGGCGGCTGAGCAGGGTTCCGTACAACGAGCTCGTCTTCAAGTCGTTCCTGCAGATGAGAGGCGGTACCGCCGGCTTCTCGTTCCTCAACCTGGACCCTGGCCGTCGGGCCCTTGCACACGAGAAGGTCGTCAGGAGGATGATTCGGAACGCCAGATGGAACAAGCTGATCGTCACCCTCGTGGTCGCGGCGACGGCCGTTCTGCCCGTGGTGGAGGCAGGGGGGGCCCGGTCGGATGTCGCGCTCTTCAGCGGCGCCTCCCTGAGCCTCCTCGTCCCCCTGGGCTTCGTCGTCCTTTACCAGATACAGGTACTCCCTTCCCTCTTCAGCGGAGAGTCGCTCGCTCCCCTGGCACAACTCCCGCTGTCCCGGGAAGGCTTGTCCCTGATCGCGACCATGTCCCTTGCAAGGGCGCTGAACTACGTCGTCCTTGCAGCCGTGATAGCCCCCACCGTCGCCCTGGCCGTGGTGACGCGGTCGGCCGGAGCGGCCCTCGTAGAGTTGGCCGGCTCGTCCGTCAACATGGTGTTCGCCACTGCGATTTCGCTGCTGCTCGCCAGGGTCTTCAGCAACAGGATGGCCGCAGGGGGCAGGTCCAAGGTGCAGACGGTTATCCGCCTGACGTTCATGCTCGCGTGGGGGCTGGTCGTGATGAGCATGAGCTTCTTTTACTATCTGATGAACTACATGGCGCCTGTGTTCGGGTACGTCCTCGACGGCACTGGCCTTCCCGCGTTGGCTGTCCTGCTTCATCCACTACCATTTTCATACGGCGTCGTCCTGCTCCTGCGAGGTGGAAGCCCGCTGGGCCATGCGGAGTCTCTCGGCGCGGCGGCCTTCTACGTCGCGCTGGCGGCCGTCGCCGGGTCCTGGATCCTGAAGACCGCGGGCAGGGTCCCTGTCTCGGGCGCGGGCAGGGCTGCGAGGACCGCCGTGAAGGAGTTCGGCCTGCGCGTCCGGCGCCCGTTGATGGCCTACACGGTGAAGGACTTCAGGGTAGCGTCGAGGAACCCCGCCGTCGCCTTCGCGTTCGCGGCCCCCGTCCTGGAAGCCGTGATAGTCACCCTGACGGTCTCGTCGTCGACGGCCGTCGGCTTCGCTCCGTTGCTCATAGGGGCGTTCATAGGGGGAGCCTTTTCGTCTTTCACCACGTTCGCACTGCTGAACGCGGAGGGGACGGGGTTCGAATACACCAGGGCGCTCCCGATCCCCACGAGCGTGACCATCAGGTCCAAGTCTCTGGTCGCCACGCTGAGCTACCTGCCGGTGCCGGCGATGTTCATAGTGCTGGCAGCGTGGGGTCGGGTACGCGACCTCGCGTTCCTGCCGGTACCATACATCGAAATACTCGGGGTGGCGGCGTCGGCGATGCTCGGGATCAGGATGTTCTACAAGATGGCGAACCGTGGCGAGGTAGTGGCCTTCAACCCGAGCTCGGGCACCGCGTATTTCTTCACGGCGATGGCCATGGGCATGCTGGTTACCGCTCTCCCGCTCGCGGCCTTCGGCTTCGCGCAGGCGGCCTTCCACCAACTGTCCTTGCTCGCATGCCTGGCCGTCGCGGCTGTGGAATTCCTCGTGGCCCTGCGCCTCACTTCCGACACCTCCTGAAACAGGTTTCAGACATGAAGAAAGGAAGCGCACAACATGCCGAAATATGTCGGCCTGTGATAGGACAGGTGTTCCAGCCTCATCCCCCTGACTACGCCGTGGAGTATCAGCATCTGCCACAGGCTGTCGGGTTTGGCATGGTCCACCAGCGACGGGTCAAGCCGCAGCAGTTCGCCCAACCTTCCCTCCTTGACCATGCCGTACACCAGGGAGTCATAGGTTTCCGCGGCGGGGTCGTGGCCGTAGGGGCCCGTCTCCAGGTGCGCGTGCGCCTGGTCCGCGCTCGCTACGAAGGCTATGCTCTTCTTCGAATCCGCGGCGGAATCGCGTATGCATCCGCCCAGCGCCACCAACTCTTTCCATGGTATCTCCCTGGATGGCGTCACCAGCACCAGCTTCGGCCTCGGCCGGAGGAACCAGAGGGGTATGACCGCCCCCCAATCGAGGGGCATCTTTGACTCCGGGCCGCCGTCCGTGCCGTAGTTCACGGACACCACATGCAGGCCCTTCATATGGGCGCGCCTGTATATGTCCTCCGCCAGTTCCCTGTCCCCCAACAGGCGGACCGAAATCCTCTCTCTGCCGTTCGACACGGCTCCCGCGTAGTGCTCGGCCATGACGACCCCCATCATTCCATGTATGCGCACGTTGTGCGGCGTAGCCAGCACCACGGTCCGCGCGCCGGACCTCCTTATCGCTCCAGCGACGGAGCGCATGGCAACGGTCAGACCGGGCGGGGCGTCGCGGGAAAGCGACGAGACGGCCTCGAAGCCGTGCGGCATTATGCCAGCCGATACGAGCGTCAATCGCGGGCCGTGAATCCTTGGACCTTTATCAATTTTAGACGCTTTAGTCAACTGATTGTTAATCAACCTATGATATATGTGCTGGCTGATAACCATCAATCGATGCCCAGCAACAGGTTGCGATATACGGAGGAATATATCGCCAGCCGGGACCGCATCGCCGGGGTCTGCTCTGAAGCAGGGATAGACGTCCTGAGGGTGATAAGGCCGCCGTACCTCAACGGCATATGGCTGGTCGTGGCGCACACCCTGACCGACGAATCCTACATCAAGATGCGCGACAACGTGATGAAGATGGGGCTCCGCCCGAGCATGATATTCATCCGAGAGGTGGGCTCCGGAGAGCGCACGCTGTGCGTCACATTGAAGGCCGCCGGCGACCAGGACAACATGCCGTGGATGGACTCCCGATAGCGCGAGGAAACAGGTTTTAACCAGGCCGACGGAAACGCTGTGCGTTGCCCGCCAAGGTCTCGCGCATAGCCCTGGACGAAGCGCTGTCGATGCTCCGGGCCGTCACGAAACCGGCACCGGCCGTCGGCTGCCCCACGCGCCTTTCCGTAGGCTGCACGCTGGCCGAAGACGTCGTCGCGGCGGAACCCTATCCGAAATACCATGTCAGCGACAAGGACGGGTTCGGCGTCCCCAGCGCGCTGCTCAAGACGGCTTCGAAGGACAGGCCGACGAAACTGCGTGTGGTGGGGACCTGCGCCCCCGGCGTCGAACCGAAGGTCGCAAGACGGGGCGCGTCCTGCGTCAGAATACTGACCGGCGCGTACCTGCCTGCCTGGTGTGACTCCGTCGTCATGCAGGAGGACACCGTGGTAGACGGCGCGAACGCCACATTCTCGCAGCCCGCACCGGTCGGGGCGAACGTATATCGTGCGGGCTCCGACGTCGGGCGAGGAGAGACCATTTTCAGGCGGGGGCATGTGGTCGGCCCTCAGGACGCGGGCCTGCTTATGTCCTGCGGCATCTATGACCTGAAGGTCGCGCCAAGATTGAAGATAGGGGTGCTGGCCACTGGGAGCGAGCTGGTGGAGAGGCCGTCGGCTATGAGGCAAGGAAAGGTGCTGGAGACGAACAGGGCGGTGCTGCTCTCACTGCTGTCCGGGCTGGGCTTCTCCGCCCACGACGGAGGCCTCGTGAAGGACGACATAGCTACTATCTCCAAGGCGATCGGGGGAGGGGCGGCGAGGTACGACGCGGTCATAACCACCGGCGGCTCGTCCGTGGGAGGACGCGACATGGTGGCGGACGCCATAGAAAGGCTCGACGGGACGAAGCTGTTCCACGGGATAAGGCTCAGGCCGTCCAGCACGGCCGGTTCGGCCCTGGTGAACGGGAGGCCCGTCTTCGTCCTCTCCGGGCTGATACAGTCGAGCATAGTGGCCGTCTGCAGCCTGGTGCTGCCGACCCTTCGCCATATGCAGGGCCTCGGGGGTGCCGGGCTGGCTACGGTGCAGGCCAGGCTTGACCGGGGTGTGGAGACGACATGGTCGCCCTCCTTCGCCAGGGCCATATGGGTCGGCCTTCGCGTAGTGAAGGGAGGCCTGCATGCGAAGCCGTTCTCCGTCTCCAGCCATTCGAAGCGCGTCATAAGCGAAGCCGACGGTTTCTTCCTGGCTCATGGAGACGTGCGACTGCGCGCAGGCAGCCTGGTCGATGTCCGACTCCCATTCGGCTTCAGGGCGGCGGTAGCGCCGCCGGACGGCGGGTCAAAAGGTTAATACCCGTCTCCGACGTGACCGACACATGCCTCGTTCGGACGAAGAATTCCCCCTCCTCATGATACCGGGCCCGACGAACCTACACCCTGACGTCCTGCGGGTCATGGCGGAGCCGCAGGTGGCCCACACCTCCCATAAGTTCTACTCCGAATTCCTCGAAATACTGGAACTCACAAAATACGTCTTCCAGACCGACAGGAGCGTGATAGTCTTTTCGGGCTCGGGCACGTCCGCGATGGAGGCCGCGGCGTGCAGCGTGCTGGAACCCGGGAGGAAGGTGCTGAGCCTCGAATCGGGGTTCTTCGGCAAGAGGTTCAGCACAGTGGCGGGGCTGCATGGAGCGGACGTGAAAACCATGGCGGTGCCGGAAGGCGAGGCGTTCGACCCGGCCGACGTGGACCTGGAGCTTTCGAGGTCGTCGTACGACGCCGTGATGATCACCGATGTCGAGACGAGCACGGGCGTGGAAAATCCGGTCAGGGAGATAGTGTCCGTGGCCAGGAAGCACGGGGCGCTCACCCTGGTGGATGCCGTCGCCTCTCTCGGGGGTTGCGAACTGGCGTTCGATGGATGGGGGATCGACGTGGCGTTCACGGCCTCCCAGAAGGCGATCGCCGCCCCCCCGGGTGCAGCGCTGATGGCGCTGTCGGACAACGCGGTGCAGAGGCTGCAGGAGAGGCGCTCACCCATCTCTTCGTACTACTACGACCTGTCCAGATGGCTCCAGGTCATGAAAGACCCCCGCATCTACCTGGCCACGCCCTCCACGGCGGCCCTCCGGGCGCTGCGCGTGGCCCTCCGGTTGGTCAAGGAGGAAGGGATCGGGAACAGGATAAGGAGGCACAGGACGCTGTCGGACGCCTTCCGGCGCGCCCTGGAGGAATCCGGCGTGGAGGTCTTCTCCAAGCGCCCCGCGCCCACCATGACGGCCCTGCGCGTGCAGGACGCCCCGAACGTGCAGAAGGCGGTCCTGGAGGAGCACGGCGTGATGGTGGCCACCGGCCTTTCACAACGCAGCAAAGACCTGATCAGGGTGGGACACATGGGAAACGTGGACCGGGAACAGGTCTACCGCACCCTGGACGCACTCTTCAAGGTACTGAAGGTGGAAGGACGGGCCCGTCCCCCGGTCGACGGCGGCGGGAAGCCGGCCGCGGGGTCATGACAAGACACATATCCCTGATGATCGACCGCATGGTTCGTGGACCTGACCCAAGCCGCCATCACCGGCTCGATAGCAGGCCTGACCATCTTCATAAGCCTCCCGGCCGGTCGCATGCGCAACCTTTCGAATATGTCACGCGGCCTGGCGGATGGCCTGGCCGTGGGGATACTTGCCTTCCTGTTCTTTGACGTGGTGTCGAATACGGTGGAGCCGATAGATTCGGCCATCTCCGCCCAGGCAGCACCGGCGTACCTCTACATGGTATTCGCACTGCTCTGCGGATTCGGCATTTCCTACCTGGGCCTTGCATATTATGCCAAGAGGCTGCACTCCGAGCGGGCTTCCGACCCGTTCCGGCTTTCGTTTCTCATAGCCGTCGGAATAGGGCTCCACAACTTCGGGGAGGGGCTGGCG
>JAKAPW010000091.1 GCA_021811935.1 archaeon
CCCGCCCTGCACCTGTTTGCTCACGGTGCGCATCCCCTTCAGCCTGGCCTGGAACCTCCCGCCCATGTCGTCGAAAGCCGTCTGCAGCTGCAACGTAGCCATACGCCCGCAGTTGCTTGCACTCGTTATAAGTTTGTCTTCGGCCGCATGTCCAGGCCTTCGATCGGTTCGGGCGACGGCGTGAAGACTTCGAGCCTGTCCTCGCACAAATGCCGGCGGGGGAGGTCTTGCCGACGCGCCGTCTTCCCCTGATCGCCACGGAGGTGGCAGCCAAATCACGGGCTTCGGTCCGGCGCGTTCTCTCGAAATCACTCCCGCCAAGGCGAAGCCAGGAGCCTGTAGGTGTCCTGGAATGCAGAAAGAACGTTGTATCCGTTTTTTGTGATTTCATATTCTCTGCTCCCTTGCCGCTTCATTTCGTGCAGGTATCCGCCCTCCACCAGGCCTTCCAGATGCCGCACAAGCGCAGCCCACGACAAATTTGCCCTGAACATTATCTGCGTGGGGCGCCGAGCCCCTTCCTTCACCGCCCTCAATATGTCTATGCGGACTTCCAGCGGCGACCTCTTGACGCTGTGCGGGGAGGTTGATGCCGTCGTCGCAAACCCTGGAGGCGCCGTGTCCCTCGATGGGCCGCCGGGCAGGTCGGCCCGTCGCGCTTTTTCCACGTCTTCAGGGTCTGCCTTCTTCACGGTGACAAGCAGGACGTCCCCATCCCGCACCGAAAGATGTTCGGGTATCCGCTTCGGCACGGTAAGGCGGTATATGAAATACGACTTGCCCTTCCTCGTATGCACTTTCCTGATTTTGGCCATGAATGAGATACGTCTGGGAACAGATTCGTCGGTAACCAGCGTCATGCCACGGTTCTATGCAAGGACGCTTAAATGTGTTACCATAATGCTGCGCTGTGACCATACCCGTCTCAACTGCCATTGGAAGTAGATTCTCGTTATATATGTTCAATACATTAAGGTTATAGGCAGTCAGACATAGTGGGGGTTGAGCAAGCCGGCAGACCGGGGGCAATCTTTAGCTCCTAGCGCCTTGTGCGCCGGTCTGCATTTTCAAACTTTACGTATTTGCTGAATTATGTCGTCCATATACGTGACTTTCATAGCAGTCTTCTTGAGTTCGCCGCTGAGAGACTTGCGGAATGATACCATTTCTGCGCTCTTTCCTTTGTCCATGATTTTGTCCACCGCTCCCACGTAGTCGCCATCACCAGACGCGACGATGGCCGTGTCGTATGCGTTCTCCCATGCTAAACTGAGAATATCAGTAGCCAAAGCGACATCCACGCCCTTCTCTATCTTCTTGCTCTTCCCAGTCACGGAATCAGTTCTATTCTTGAGATCTTTCTCGATGACTTTGACGCCTACGCTTCTGAGGTAGTCCGTGAATTTGATATGATTTACGTCTGCGGGTACCGGCCTGCTGCAATAATACGTGGTTCGGATAAGGCGACGACCGTTTGCGAGATGTTCAATTAGCTTCTTGTAATCGATGCTTAGGTTGGTCTCGTTTTCTTGATTGTGGTTCTTCAAACCCCAGTAGATATTAGGTCCGTCCACGAATATCATTATCCTCTCAATCATATTCCCGGACATGCATAGAGGACACCACGGGGGACTTATAAGCTGCGGCTGTCCGGGTCATACACGTTTTGTGTATCACGCCTCTGTGTCGGCCGAATCAGGGCGTCGAATTGCCCAGGAGGGTCTGCGGGTTCGTGGGCGTGTCGTACCACTGCGACGGGAAGTAGGACTGCGTCGGGCTGTAGTACGGGACCGTGGTCACGTTGTCCTGCTTCATCGTCTGGAGCATGAGCAGCAGCACCTGGTCCGATTCGGTCTGCGCGTAGACGCTCGCCGACATGGCCCCGTGGGGCGTGGACGGGATGCCCCTGTTCGTGGAATATTCGAACGCGCTGTCGGATATTGTGCTGATCTCTATGAACGGGGTCGGCCTCGCCGTGCCGAGGACGACGGCCAGCGCGGAGGGGTAGTCGCCGTCTTCATCTATCTCGTGGAATACGCTGTTCGTCGCGTTGATGAACGTGGTGTTCGTCAGCCACATCTCCGAGGAGCCCTGGGTGCCGAAGTAGAAGACCTTCGGCTCATAGGGAGCGGACATGTTGTTGACCCACTGCGGTATCGCCGTCTGGTTGGCCACCTCCGAAGCCGCGGCCGCCCCGATCTTCACGAGCGCCGGGTTCGAGTATAGGTAGAGGAACTTGCCCAGCGACGAGACGCCGGAGAACTCGCCGGCGTACAGCGCCCCGTTCGGCGCCATGTAGAAGTTGCCGAAGTCGACCAGCCTCGCGCCCACCACGATGTCGCCTATCTTCATCTCCGAAGGCGGCAGGTGCGCCCCGGACGTCCCCGGATATATCAGCATGGTCAGGTTGAACAGCGTGACCATCCTCTCCGCGTTCAGCGACCTGGAGGCCAGTCCGCCGAGCTGCTCTATCGTCATGACGACCGGCACCCCTTCGAGCGTCCCCACCATGAAGGTGAAGGTGCCCGCCGTCACGTTCGCATACGGCCGATAGGCGTCCATTATCACGGTGTAGTTGGCCGGCCCCTTGGGTATCAGTATCCCGGCCCTGGGCGCAGCGAATATGTAGGACGACACGCTTTGGGCATCGGAACCCGCCGGGGCGTAGAGCGTGACGTTGACCGCCGCGAGCGCGTAGTGGGTGGCGATAGAGGCCAGCTCGCCGTTCAGCGCGGTGTTGTTGGCCATGAGGGACCTGTTCTCCGTCTGGAGCGAAGACGCGTACTGCAACAGGTAGGCCGAAGAGCCTCCGAGCACGACGATTACCAGCACCAGGACGGCGGCGACATGTTTCAGTTGCATGGTGACATCCACGCACAAATTTCTGGGCGATATAAGCATGCTGAACGCGCCGCCCCTATAGTTCTGGCCGCCGGCCCTCCAACGCTTTTAACCATGCCCTCCGCCCTCCCTCACCGGCCATGAAGAAGATACTCTACGTCCTCCTCGACGGGGTGGGCGACAGGCCGGTCCCCCGGCTCGGCGGCCTCACGCCGCTGGAGGCAGCGAAGACGCCGAACCTGGACGCCCTGGCGGCCAAGTCCGTCTTCGGGACGGTGCAGACCGTCGGGAAGGGGATGGCGCCGGAGTCCGACGTCGCGGTCTTCCACATGCTGGGATACGGCCTCGAAGGGGAGTACCCGGGGCGGGGCGTGATAGAGTCGATAGGGGCGGGGATGGACTTCAGGACGGGCGACGTCGCGCTCAGGGCAAACTTCGCGACGGCCGACGCCTCGGGCAGGATACTGGACAGACGGGCGGGGAGGAACGTGTCGGAGGAGGAGGGCAGGAGTCTGGCGGAGGAGCTGTCGGGCAGGGTGAGGCTCGGCGAAGGGTCGTTCGGCTTCGTCCACACCGCCGGGCACAGGGGGGTGCTGCTCCTGCGCCACCCGGCGGGCCTCGGAGGGAAGATATCGAACACGGACCCGGCGTACTCCAGGGTGGGGGCGATGGGCGTGGCGGTGCAGGGGAAGACGGCAAGCAGCATCCAGGAGTGCGCCCCCCTGGGGCCGGACCCGGCCTCCGCCCGCGCCGCCTCGATGGTGAACGAATTCACCAGGAAGGCGTACGAGATACTCGACGGCAGCCCGGTCAACGGCGCAAGGGTCGGGAGGGGGATGAAGCCGGCCAACGCCGTCCTGCTCAGGGACGCCGGGGACACCTACCCCAGCGTCGAG
>JAKAPW010000092.1 GCA_021811935.1 archaeon
TGCGCGTACCTGCACACCCCCTTCGGCGAACGGTTCTCGACGGCGGCCTCCACCTCGCCCTCCATCCGGGACAGCAGGAGGACCAGTTCCTTCTCCCTGTCGTGCAGCCCTTCGTACCCGGGGGCCGAGGCGCGCCCGCCCTTCTTCAGGACGCTCGCCGCCCTGGCATACGTGTAAAGGAGGTAGGGGCCGGTGTCCCCCTCCAGCTTGAGGGCTTGGTCCATGTCGAAGACTATCAGCTTGTTCAGGTCCTGCTTCAGCAGCTCGTACCTTATGGCCGCGACCGCCAGCCCTTCGGCGACGGCCGAGAGCCACGCTTCGTCCCTGCCGGGGTTCCTCCTCTTGCTCTCCTCCTTCGCCTTCGCCGCGAGGGCGTCGACGACGTCGTCGGCGCCGACGTAGACGCCGGTGCGCCCCTTCATCTGGACGAACTTCCTGTCCTCGCGGGCCCCCCCGCCCAGCACCACCTTCTCGTAGGCCAGGTGGAGGTACCTTTCGCCCTCCATGCCCAGCCGCTCCAGCGCCTTCGTGACGAACTTCTGCAGCCTGGTCTGCTCGACGCCGATCACGGTGACGGCCAGGTCGGCGCCGCCGAAGGCTGGGTGCTCACCCTCCGCCTTTCCGCCGGACGCGGCCCACAGCGTCTTCCCGGAGGGTTGCACGCCGAAGGGGGAGTAGGCGAACCTGTCGGCCACCAGCCCCAGCTTCCAGGCGGCGTACGGTATGTCCTTGGCGGCGTACACGGCCGTGCCGTCGCTCCGGACCAGCACCTTCTCCTCCTCTTCCTCCCCCCCGTCCATCACCCAGCATCCGTCGAACTTCCCTCCCCGCGCCAGCCTGACGACCTCCGCCGCCTTCAGCCTCCCGAAGACCTCCTCCCAGTACCTCTTCCTCAGTATCTGGCTCTCGTAATTCAGCAGGTCGTACTCCGCGCCGACGCGCCAGCACGTCTTCAGCTGCTCCCTGAGCACCCTCTCCACCACCTTCGAGGCCAGCTCCGCCGCAGGCCCCCTCCCCTCCTCCAGCTGCCTGGTCACGTCCTTCCTCTTCGCGGCCAGGGCCGGGTCCTTCTCGTACTCCGCGGTCACCCTGACATACACGTCGTCCCCGTAGTAGTGGTCCAGCTTCTTGCCCGCCGACGGCTCCTGGGGAAGGCCGAGCTCGAGGAAGCCAAGGACGACGTCGGCGACCTGCACCCCCGTGTCGTCGACGTAGTTCAGCACGGTGACGCCGTGGCCCGCGGCCTCCATCAGCCTGGCGACCGCGTCGCCGACCACCACGTTCCTCAGGTGACCGATGTGGAGCGCCTTGTTCGGGTTGACGCTCGTATGCTCCACCGCGACCCTGAGCGGGTGCGCCGTCCTGGGTATGCCGTAGCCGTCGTCGGAGAGCGCGGAGCCGACCGTGAGGGGGGCCAGCCTCTCCCAGGAGACGCGGAAGTTGACGTAGCCTCCCGGGTGCGCCTCCGCGGAGGCCACCAGGTCGAAGGAGGACCTGTCCATGTGCGCCACCACGTCTGTTGCCACCTCGTAGGGCGTCCTCCCCGTGCCTTTGGCCAGCCTGAAGGCTACGTTGCTGGAGACCTCGCCCATGGCCGGGTCAGGCGGCCTGGAGAAAGACTGCTGGGCGGGAGGTATCCCGAAGGTGGCCAGCGAGGCGTCGACCAGCCTCCTTGCCTCGTCGAGGAGAAGCTTGTAGGTCAAGCCCTTGGCATGCTCGGCCAGGCACGGATTAAGCTTTCGAATAGTCGGGACGCCAGGGTTCGTAGCGGCCGCTCGTCACCGGCCGGCCAAATCAGTAGTTCTGCAGGTGGATTCCAGGCGAATGGTTTGAGGGCCTGATTCTGCTTGGGAAGGCATGCCAGACGCCCGACGACCAATTTGCGAGCGCAATCCAACCTTCTTCAGCGGCGAGCCGCGGGGTGTTATATGGAGACGATACCAGCATCTATGTCGATGCCAAAAGGGTATCTCGCCTCCGAGACCTCGATTCATTTCATGGATTACGTGTGGTGCCCGAAGTATCGAAGGAAGCCGATGATCGGCGCTGTGGAATCGCGGCTCAAGGAGCCGATTCATTCTAAGGCCGTCCTCGCTGCGGTCGACTCCTCGGACGACAGGCACTATGGCAAAGATTGGGAGGTCGAAGAAGGACTTCTTCTGCACCCGCGCCTCCGAAGTCGTCGAGGACGGGAAGAGGGCTACAATGTCCACGGTCCCCGGCTCGACGACCACGCCCTGACGGTCGGGAGGCTGCGCGCGTGAGGGGGACAGCACCTATGGCGTCCGCAACGTGTCCACGAACATGCCAGAAACCTGCTCCGGCGGATATCTCGGGGACTACCCGCGGATGTGCCGGTTTGTCGCGAACGTTTATGTGTAAGAAATTTCCTACTCCAAGGCCGTGTCAGGCGAAACCTCCGAGCTCAGGACTGTTACCGTTTCGGAGAAAGGACAGGTGGCCATTCCGGTCGACATAAGGAAAAGGTTGAACATTCGGAAGGGACAGACGTTGGTGCTCCAGGTCAGCGAGGACAAGCTGTTGATCGTCAAATCGGACGATGTCTCACGCGATATAAAAGACGGCTTCAGGCACCTGCTCGCGCTGTCCGAGTCCAGCGGGAGGGAGTTGTGGGAGAACGAAGAGGATGCGATCTGGGACAACGCCTGAGAGCGGAGAGGTCGTGCTGGTACCCTTTCCCTTCACCGACCTATCTCGGGCCAAGCGTCGCCCGGTGCTCGTCTTGTCAAGCGGCGGTCACAACAGAACTTCGAGTGACTTCGTCTGCTGTGGCATTACGTCGAACCTCGGGAATCGTCGGAACTCGGTCTTGCTTGACCCCTCCGAAATGGCGGAGGGCTCCATTCCGAAGCGAAGCCGCATAAAGTACGACAAAGTCTTCACGTTAGAGAAGAGACTGATCCTGAAGAGCCTCGGCAGGGTTTCCACAGACAAGCTTGCCAAGGCCAAGGCTGGTCTGGCTTCTCTGCTCGGCTGACCCGGCGCCTGTCATACGAGACCCGTCCTGACACGTTTTCAACAACATGTCAAACGTCGATGCGAAGCACTCGTCCGTCCATTCAGGTGCCGACTCTGATGCATAGAAAGTCCGTGGAATCATCCTTCGGGTCAACGAATCTGCGCTTGGGCCCCCAAGGCCTCGAGCCTGCCGCATGTCGCTGACAGCGAGGCCGGCCGTTCACAGCGGTTCCGAGCGAACGTCACTGCGGAAGATGGTCCTGTGCCGCTACGCGCTACCGACGGCGTCGGCGACGGACGAAATCATTGTTGCAAGCGGTCCGCAAGTAGAAGAGGAGGTCCGCGGAGAGAGATCGGCGGGCTGGAAGACCTCCCGAAGTCGGGCCCCCCCGCCATGTACGCCCACCGTGACGCGCCGAAGGTCGTGGACACGGCGTGCACCGGGCCGGAGGCAGCGCGCTGGACGATCGGCTGCAGCTCAAAGAGCGTTCGCAGAGCGACAACGACGCCTGCGAAAAGGACCGAAACGAAATCCTGGCCGGGCATCGAGGGGAGTTCGCTTTCCTTGCAGGCGGGAGGTTGCTCGGGACATTCGGGACGGCGGAGCAAGAGATCG
>JAKAPW010000093.1 GCA_021811935.1 archaeon
CCTCCCGCAGCCACGGAGGGCCCGCCTGCACGACTCCCGCCCGGTCCTCCATAGCCTCGCATCCGATCCGGAGACTTCGTCAGACACGGGCTATGGAACGGCACAGTCCATTATGCCGCGCACGACCAAAGGAACGACAGGCTCGCCTGGGCTCAAGGTGGCCTTCATGGACGATGCGGCCCACCACGGCCCTTCTGGCCGTCACCGACGGCCACCTCTTCCTGTCCTTCACCACGCAGTATACCTCTTCGAAGACAAACTTATAACGAGTGCAAGCAACTGCGGGCGTATGGCCACGTTGCAGCTGCAGACGGCTTTCGACGACATGGGCGGGAGGTTCCAGGCCAGGCTGAAGGGGACGCGCACCGTGAGCAAACAGGTGCAGGGCGGGCAGTACGAGGCCACGAGCAGCTTCGCCGTCCTCGAAGCCAAGTTCGACCTGGAGGTGTTCGACAGGCTGCACGACCCCACCTTCATAGCGATAGAGCGCTCCACGACGGACGGGCCGATCTACCTGGTGTACGAGGTGACGTCCCTCTACCCGATGCACTTCCAGATGCTGGGCGTCAGCTCCAGCATCCCGCAGCAGATACGGGAGGAGTTCCTGGAACGGGTGAGCGAGGGGTGGGGTGAGAGCCAGGAGACGTGGATAGACCTCTACGCCGTCTCGACGGGCTACAGGCTGGCGGACGGGGGGGACGAGATGAAGTTCGAAAGGTGCAGGCTGACGCCGCTGCAGGGGTCGGTGGCGCACAGGCTCTCCAAGGCAGCGGTGGAGAGGCTGCTCTGCGTCGAAGGGGGGCTGGAGCTGGGGAAGGTGAAGGGGCAGGACATACGGCTGACGGTCGACGCCGACTCCCTGCTGGGGTACCACATCGGCGTGTTCGGCTTCACGGGGGTCGGCAAGTCCAACCTCACGGCCAACCTGATCCGCAAGATGATGGACAGGGACCCGGAGCTGAAGGTCTGCGTCCTGGACATATCGGGGGAGTACCCGGTCCACCTGGTGGACAAGCTCGGCTCCGGGATGGTGTACACCACGGAGGACTTCTCGAACAAGGCGGAGATATTCACGCATTCGCAGGTCATACCCTCCACCCTGGAGAAGGAGCTGAAGGACGACGCCTGGCTCCTGGGCATCTTCCAGAGGCTGCTGGCCGACGGGAGGATAAAGGTCCTGAGCATGGAGCAGAGCGCGTCCTCGTTCACCCTCGGCAGCGTCTACGAAGCGCTGGCGGACGTCATCGGGGAGAGGAAGGCCGGCTACCAGATGATAGAGGTGGCGAGGTCGGAGATCGTGGCCCGCTTCAGCAAGGCGGGGTTCTCGGCCGACTCGGAGCTGAAGAGGCTCCCGCCGGAAGAGGTGGATTTCCTGATAGGCAGGCTCGAATCCCTGAAGGGGAAGGTGCACGAAAAGAGCTCGGCCGTGAAGGCGTTCGACTCCCTGATAGAGCTTCTCAGGATGCCCGAGCCGGAGGAGGGGGTGACCCTGGACACGCCGGAGGAGACGGCGTACAGGTTCCTGACGGGGAAGGACAGGCTCTACATATTCTACGCGCCGAATCCCTCCGGCGCCAGGGACCTGGCCAGCAGGTACCTGAGCAGGCTGCTCTACCTGAAGAAGGTGCTGGGGCTCAGGCAGAGGGTGCTCGTGGTCCTGGACGAGGCGCAGGAGTTCGCCCCCCAGGACGCCAAGGGGGAGGAGGGCAAGTCGAGCCGGGCGGTGGAGGCGCTGCTCAGGCAGGGGAGGAAGTACAGGGCGTACGCGGTCATAAGCACGCAGAGGGTGGCGCACATGAACACGAACGCTCTGCAGCAGCTCCACAGCTACTTCGTCAGCACCCTGCCCAGGGTGTACGACAGGCTGGTGATAGCCGACTCCTTCAGCCTGGACCTGTCGGTGCTGGAGAGGACGGCGGAGCTCCAGACGGGCGAATGGCTCTTCCTGAGCTACAAGGCGACGCAGCAGAAGAACGTCCCCGTCTTCATCGAGACGGAGAACAACGAAGAGACGGTCAAGAGGCACGTGCTGGGCGGGGCCTGACGGCAGGGGGGATGCGGCACGCGGGTGGCGATACTGGGGGGGACGGGCAAGTTCGGCAAGGGGCTGGCCCTGCGCCTCTGCGGGGAGCACCGGGTGGTGCTCGGGTCCAGGTCGGCCGAGAGGGCGAAGGAGGCCGCGGCGGCGTGCGCCCGGCTGGCGGCCGGCGGCGGTGCGATGGAGGGGGCGGCCAACCGGGAGGCCGTGGCCGCGTCCGACGTCGTGGTGCTCGCGGTGAAGGCGGACACCCTCGAAGAGTTCGCCCGCGACGCGGCGGGGTACGCCTGGGAGGGGAAGGCGGTGCTCTCGGTCGCCACGAGGATGGAAAGGAGGGACGGGGTGTTCTACTACAGGCCCTTCCTGGACGGGGGCGTCGAGGTCTCGGCGGCTGAATACGTGCAGGCCAGGCTTCGGGGCGCCTCCGTGGTCTCTGGCATGCAGATGGTCCCGGCGGCCAGGCTGGCCGACCCGGCGGCGCGGCTGGGCTACGACGTCCCCATGGCGGGGGAGAGGAAGGCGGTGGACTCGGTCGTGGCGGCGCTGGAGTGCATCGAAGGGCTCCGCTTCCTGTACGCCGGCCCCCTGACGCTCTCCAGGTACCTCGAATCCAGCCTCCCGCTGCTGCTCAACCTGGCGGAGAAGAACGGCATCAAGGCCCCGGGCTTCAGGGTGGCGTAGGCATGGTCCGCCTGTCGCGGGTGACGCTGGTTTCTCTGCTCGCCCTCGGCCTGCTGCTCGCCTCCCTGCTCTTCACGACGCAGTACGCCTGGCACGCCTCGAACTACGTCTATCCGAGCGTCGTCTACTCGATGCAGGGGCACGGCCTCCCCCTGCAGTACCTGAACAGGGAGCTTTCGTTCTGCCCGCCGGCCCCCGCCGAGTGCATACCCTCGTACGTCTACCTGCTCTCCCTGCCGAACTTGATCGTGGACATGGCCTTCTGGGTGGTCGTGGCGTACGTCGCGGCGACGCTGGCGGCGAAGAGGAGGCGGGCGCAGGTGGAGATGCGATGACCCGGCCGCTGGTGGGCGTCCACGTCTCGATAGGCGGCTCCATCGACCTCGCGGTCGACAGGGCGGTGAAGCTCGGCTGCGGGACCTTCCAGATCTTCACCAGGAACCCCCGCGGGTGGAAGTTCTCCGAGCTCCCGGCGGGCCCGGCGGAGGCGTTCAGGGCCAAGCTGAAGGAAGCAGGTATCTCCGTCGTCGTCTCCCACATGCCCTACCTGCCCAACCTGGCCTGCCCCGACGAGGAGATCTATTCGAAGTCGGTGGAGGCGCTGACGGCGGAGCTGAGGAGGGCGGAGGTGCTGGGGCTGAAGCACGTCGTGGCGCACCTTGGCAGCCACATGGGGAAGGGTATCGGCTACGGCCAGGAGAGGCTGGCGGCCGCCGTGAGGAAGGCGTACGACCAGAGCGGCTCGCGCGTCTCCCTGCTGCTGGAGAACATGGCGGGGCAGAAGAACGCGAGCGGGAGCAGCTACGCCGA
>JAKAPW010000094.1 GCA_021811935.1 archaeon
CCAAGCAATCCCCCCCACCGGTGACGACGAACGCCGCGGCTTACGATTTCTTGGTGGCGACCCAGAAGGGTATGTTCCTCCTGTACGGGAATCCGACGTCTTCGAGCAACAACCTGCTAGGGTATTATCGGGTCTTCGGCATCCCTTCGAATTCGTCCGTCAAGACATGGTCGTGGTACTGGGGGAACGTGCCGGTGGGATACACCGCTAACACGTCCAACTACCTCGTGCCGATCGCCAACGACACCGTGTACGCGATCAATGCTACGACGCTGAACCTGACCGCGCGCATAAAGATCGGCCTGGGCAACCTGCCGTGGAACTGCCTGGAAATATCTCCCAATCAGAAGTACGCGGCGGTGGTCGTGAGTTCGGGCGTGGTGGAGGTCATCAGGATCAGCGACCTGAAAGTCATGTGGACGGATAACTTTACGGCTGCCAAGCCATGCCATCCGTTCTGGAGCCCAGACGGAAGGTATCTTACCGTGAGCACAAGGGCCAACAATACGATCGACATACTCGACGCCTCCACGGGCGCGCTGCTGAGCACCGCGTCGGTCGTGCCGTACGGCGGAAGCGTCGCATACATGCAGTCCATAAACGCCCAGGGGACCATGATCGTGGTCGAGAACCTGGCGAGCAAGAACGACGTCTTCTACTCATTCCCCTCCCTTCGATACCTCGGCACCGTGAACTTCAGTTCTGTGTCGCCGAAGTTCCTGCCTGTCAGGGGGATGTTCACCCCGGACGGCCAGTACCTGGTGGAAGAATCAGCCACGACCGACCAACTGGTGGTGATATCCACCTCCAGCTTCCAGATAGTCAAGGTGATAGACCTGCCCGCCCCGGCTAGCGTGCCTGCCGGCCTGACGGACATGGACATCACCCCCGACGGCTCGTACATCTGGGCGGTCCAGCCCGGTACGGTGGCCACCGGCGGCGTCATCTACGTCATATCTCTGAGCAACTACCAGGTCGTCAACACCATACCCATGACCACCGCGCCTGCCTTCGTCATACCCGTCTCCGCGTCCGCAGGGACCTACCTGGCCGAGAACGTGCTGTCTCCGCCGGTCGCGGGGCTTCACTGCTGACGCCTTGGGGTGACCCGGATGGAGCACGAATTCGCGCTGCGCAAGGCCGACGAAGTCGTGGACGTGACGGGCGAAAGCTGCCCCATCCCGGAGATGGCGGCATCGAAGAGGCTCAGGGAGATGAAGCCGGGCGGGCTGCTGGAGGTGCTGACGGACCACGCGCCGGCCGCGGAAGTGACCCTCCCGGCGCTGAGCAGGAACTTCGGCTTTCCGCTCCTGGTCGTCAGGGAAGGAGACCTCTACAGAGTGAAGATCCTTAAGGTAAAGTGAGCCGATGGAACCTTCAAGCATCCTTCAGCCCATTTCCAGCTACGGCTATGACGTGGTGTTTGCCGTCTTCGCCCTTTCGGGCTTTGTGCTGGGCTGGGTGGCGCAGAGAGGGAATTACTGCTTCGTGTCTTCCATGACTTCCATCTTCACCACGAAGTCCTACGAGAGGTTCGGCGGGCTGCTCCTGCTCTTCGGTCTTTCCGCCCTTCTTCCGGGCGCCCTGGTGGCGGTTGGCGTTGTTCCTGCGGTGGACCAGTATCACTTCAACTTCTTCGCCGGCTGGTACGTAGTGCTGGGAGCATACGTGTTCGGCCTCGGGGCGGCGCTGGCGGGCGGCTGCAACCTGTCCATGCTCTACAGGGCGTCCAGCGGATACGTCCAGAACTGGCTCGAACTCTTCGGGATGATGGTGGGGACGTACGTCTTCGCGGTGCTCATATGGCCCCCGGAATTCTACACCATGGAGAAAGGGATACTTTCGACCACGGCCGGAGGCTTCGTCGAATACCTTCCATACGTCCTCTTCCATTCCGTCTCGGCGGCGGCCATCGGGGCCGCGGCCGTGCTGCTGGGGGTCCCCTTTGTGCTCCTCGGCCTGCTTCTGCAGGGGATGACAAGGAGGAAATGGGCGCAGGTCGCGCAGCCCGTCGCGGTGCAGAGGCTCGCCCTGCAGGGGCCGGCCTTGCATGTTCCCGGCCCCCTTCCCTCCCCCCGCTTCAGGTTCAGCCTCGCGGACGCCAGGGACAGGATACTCCTCAGAAAGCCGTACGGCGTGAACCTGGCTACCGCGATATTGGCGCTCGACATGGTGCTGGTCTTCGCCGTCGGTGCCGGCTACACGTTCAACTACCTGGTCATAACTTCGTCGGACGGGGGCAGGTTCTTTGAATACCTGCTCTTCCCATTCGGCGTGAACCTTGCCACGGACACCCCCTGGTACAGCACGCAGCTATCCATAGTGGACACGAGCACGCTCATGGTTGTCATGCTGTGTGTCGGTGCCTTCATGGCTTCGTTTCTCAGCGGCGATTTCAAGATAAGGATACCCAAGCAAAGGCGGAGGCTCGCGGTGGGCTTCTTCGGCGGGATTCTGGTAGGAATAGGAGTCAGGATGGCTCTGGGCTGCAACATCGGCCTGCTGTGGACCAGTTTTGCGCAGCTCGGTTACGACGGACTGCTCTTCCTTCCCGCCATGCTCGCGGGGGTATACACCGCCGTAAGGATCCAGGGCAGATGGCTGCTGTGAGGAGATAGACATGCCCCCCCCGCCCGCCAGAAGGCTCCTGGCGCCCGTGGCCCTCGCGCTCTTCGCCATCGGGTGGTACGTGTTCTCCGCCGTCTACATAGACGGCGCTAATCGGGCGGTGTTCGCCAGCGGCGACTTCGCCGTCTACGTTTCCATGGACCAGATGCGGGCGTACCTGTCCACGGCGGCCGTCCTGTGCTACATCACGGTCTTCTCCGCCCTCCTCATCTTCTGGTACAACGTGGTGCAGTACGCCAGATACATGGAGAGTAGCTCCAATGGATGAACTGTATTCGTTCATGGTCCTTTCCGGGGAACCAGAAAGGATCTACATGGCCTTCATAACCGCCATAGGCATCGTCACTTTGGGCGGCAAGGTCTACATGTTCTTCACGATGGACGGGCTGAAAGGGGCGACAAGACAGGTCGACGACATCGCACTGCCCAACGCCAAGCCGCTCAGGTACTACGTCGACAACCTGATGGGGTTGGGCGGGGGGGATGTCGAGCTGGCGGCATGCGCGCTCGGGGCGTCCGTCAAGGCGGTGAGCAAGGAAGAGCTCCTTCCTGGCGTGAAGGTGAGCGGCATCGTCGAATTTTCGACGAAGTCTTCCGTGTCAAAAGCCACCTTCGTCTTCTAGGGCATCGCTCTCCTTCCGGCCGACGCACCGTGCACCTCCGTCGTCAGCAGGACGGAAGCGAGGAGCGACGCCATGAATCCGGCGGCGGAGAGCATCGGGACGACGAGGAATACAAGGTAGCCGCCGTCGGACAGCGCCGTCATGTTCAGGACGCCCACCAGGGCGGAGTATCCGATAAGAGACGTCGATGCGACGCTGAGAAAGAGCCATCTCTTGAGGTCCTTGCGCCAGAGGGAGGCGGTCGATGCCACGCCCGCACCCAACAGAAGAGA
>JAKAPW010000032.1 GCA_021811935.1 archaeon
GCTCAGCATGGATTAGAGCACCGCCCCTCTAAGGCGGGGGTCATGGGTTCGAATCCCACCGGGCCCGCCTAGCGCTACAAGTGACGCCTGCCAGAGTTTTCGTCATACTTCGCAGGTTCACCGGACTGTGACGAGCTATGTTGGGCGCGTCCCGGCTTACGAACAGCATCAGTGATTAATCCGTTCCATCCAGATGCCGTCGGGATCCTTCACGAATCCGATTCAACCCTGCACGTCCCCTTCGACTTCCTTCCAGGGTTTCGCCGCAGGCATCACATCCTCGGATACCAGCTCGTCGTATGTCACGTCTTCAACAACCAACCCAAGCGGTCGATTCCTTCCCCGACTTCGTACTCCTCGTAGAACGGACTAGGGTACCAGTTCAGCTCCAGCCGCCGCCTTGTCTTCGAGCAAGACGTAGATATCGCCGCGATTCATCTTTCCCCTGCTTACCACGTTCAGGCCAAGCAAGCTCACATAGAATTTGAGCGATCCGTCGAGGCCGCTGACCCTTATTCCAATGTACGCGAGCCTCAATCATTGACACCCGTCGTCACTTTCGGAGAAGCGATATTTGGGCAAGACACGCCGGGGAGGACGAAATTATCCGGGGGAATGTGGACTGCACACTGGGACGAGGTGGCGGTTTTAATGGATTACGACGGCATCGAAGTCGCGCGGCTCTGTCGGGCACGCTTAGAATGCCCGTCGCATACCATGGGTCCGTTGAACGTGGGGGGGCAATCTATAATAGTGTCCCACACCATGCAGTGGGACATGGTATCGGTGCTGGACGACAAAAGAAGAGTAGTTCTGCCAAGGGACGTGGTCGAAGAGCTGGGCTTGAAGGAGGGTTCAGAAGTAGCCTTCGAGAATAGGAAGGGCGTGGTGATAATGAAGAAGGTGGGCGAGAACGAGGATCCGCTCCGTCAGGCGATGTCGTGGAACCCCAAAAGAGTCAGAAAACCAGAACCAATCAGAGAGAAAGAGATCAAGGAGATGTGGGGTTGAACGGGGTTGACTCGAGCATCCTCGTCTACGCCCTAGACCCGGAGACCAAAGAACACGAGACAGCGAGGGACGTCGTGCTCTCGTTACAGGTGTTAGCAGTGAATCCTACCGTGGTACACGAGGTCTACCACACCTTGGTCTTCAAGAGGGGGATGATTCCACGCGACGCGAAGTCCAAGGTCAAAGCCATTGTGGGGGACAGGCGAACACGCTTCTTCAATATCACGAGGTCGATATCTCTCTACTCCTTGGATATGGCGTCGGAGTTCAACATGGGTGGTAGAGATGCGCTCATAGTGGGGTGCTACGCGGCCAACGGCGTGGATTCCGTGTTGACCCATGATACAGGCCTGCTGGCTCTTGGGAAGGTTAGCTTCAAGGGTCGTCAGGTGTCATTTCGCGATCCTCTGGCGTAAAGGTGGGGAAATCGGGCCCGTTCCTAGAACCCGATTCGGGGCGAACCACATCGTCTTCGTCCCCGAGAAGACTCGCCGGGGCGGCGGGCGGGACGAGCCGAGGGACGCCAACGCTTAATAATTCCATGGTAGAAATCACTACGAATTGGTAAGACAACGCCTTGTGCACGGCGGCAGGGAGGGCCGGCCGGAGGTCAGGATCGTCCAGGCCATGAAGAGCGTGGGGCCGCGGAACGTAAGCCTGATCTCCAGGATGACCGGCGTCCCGGCCGAGACGGTCCGCTACAAGATCAAGAACCAGTTCAGGCAGCTCGGGATTAGGGTGCACGCCGAGGTGGACTTCCGGAGGCTGGGGCTCGTCCCTCACTGGGCCACCCTCAAGTTCCGACTGGGATACTCCCCGGAGCGGATATGGAACCTGTTCGACAGGCTCCACGAAGCGGGCTATCTGACGTATTATGGCAGGATGCTCCCGCAGGGCTACTACGCGGCTCTGCTGGCGCTCCCGAAGGGGGCGGACTACGAAGAGTTCCTGCGTTATCTGGCGGGCAGACGGGTCCTCTCCGAATTCAGCCTCGACGAGGTGGTCTCGAGCAGGCACTATTCCATGAATCCGCGGTATTTCAACTTCGACTCCGGCAGGTGGGAACTGGACTGGGAACGGCTGGAGAGGGAGGAACCGGCAAGGACGGAGGCCCGCCCCGCCAAGGAAGCGGGCATAGACACATATGACCTGCTGCTGGTGAAGGAGCTGCAGAAGGACGCCATGCAGCGGGTGGCCGACATAGGGAGCAGGCTCGGGCTGTCAGGGGCGGTGCTCAGGTACCACATGCAGAGCCACGTGGAAGGGCTGATAGCACGGTACGTCATCAGGTGGATGAAGGACATAGAAAGCACCCGGGCTCATTCTGTCCTGTTCACCCGACTGACGGTCAGGGGGCTGAAGGAGCAGCATGCGGCCAGGGCCGCCCTGTCGAAGCTGCCGTTCATGTGGGCGGAGGACATACTGAAGGACGGGACGTACATATCGACGCTCTGCGTCCCCGTCGAAGAGGCAGAAACCACCTTCGACTACGTCCACAGGCATCTCCCGTCGTTCGACGAAATCGAAATCGGGTTCCTGAAGCCGCGGGACGCCTATCTGTACACCATACCGTATCAGATGTTCACAGCCGGCGGATGGAGATTCGACATCGACGCCCTCAAGAGAGGAGCACTGTCTTCCCTTGGCCTGGACCGATGAAAAATAAAATTGTGTTATCCCGATAGGCCGTTTGACGGCCCGCCGGTCTAGTGGACGGTTCCGCCGATGCCGTCCATCGGGCTGATGATGCCGCCCAGGATGAGCGCCACATTGACAGCCAGAACGACGGCCAGCAGAGCGATCTTCATCTTAGTGTCGATGTCCATGCTGCGTCGGGTGACAGTCGAGGGCCGCCCTCTGTTAAGTTTTGCGTTTTCACAACTTCTACCTGTAGTTTCCATGTTTTCGGCAAACCTTAATTACGATACGCGCTTGATGCCTTCCATGAGCGTGCCGCGGTCCCTCGGAATATCGCCGCCCGCCGGCGGTGATGTCCATGAAGTCTATCTTACGATCGAACTCCGACCGTCGGCCCTGCTGCGGATTTCGGAGGTCATGGACAGCAACGACGTGCACGTGGTCGAGGCCCACTTCCAGACCTCCCGGGACACGGCCGTCGCCCACGCCGTGCTTTACGTGCAACTGGGCAGGATAGGCGCCGACGCGCTTCTGGAGGCCCTGAAGGGGCTGGACTATGTCACGGAGGCCAGGGTGGAAAGCAGGGGGAAGATATTCTTCGAAGACGCCATGTTTCCGCTCACCAGCGAAGGACACCACAGGGTCTTCGCCATCGGGGGGACCGCATGGGCCAGCCTCACGAAGTCCCTGGCCACGAAGCTGGGCTCCGCGGGAGGCGTCATACTCCAGCAGGGCGGGATGGCGGTGGGCAGAGAGGAGGCGGCCAGGATCGCGGAAAGGCTGTCGAAGAAACAGGACAAGCAGGCCTTGCTGGACAACCTCAGGGGGATGTTCAGGGCCAGCGGATTCGGTGTCCTGGACCTGTCCGAAACGGGCCGGGGATACCAGGTGCAGATATCGGATACCGTCTCGTCCGAGTCTGATGAGCCGTCGGTGGACCATTTCCTGGTGGGCATGGTCAGAGGCGCGCTGGGCATGATAGAGGGCCACGAGTTGGTCGTGAAGGATCCCAGATGCGTCGGCCGGGCCATGAGGTTCGCCCTGGAGAGGGCGGAGGGAGGCCAGAAGGGCGCCTCCTCCTGATGCCGACCGCGCCCCCTCCTGGGGGGCGGTCAGAGAAATGCAGTCGGAAGTCCACTATCCCGGACTCCACGCCAGGACGGCCTCTTTCGAAGGTGACCGGCACCTTCGCATGGAGGGTCCGTCTGGCAACTCTTCCCTCCGGTGATGCAGCGCTCGGGTCGTCGGCGGGCCGGTCGTCGCTTCCTGCGGCCTACCTGACCGGGGCCTCCGTCTGCAGCTTTCTCCTCAGCATGTCCATGCAGACCTCCTGGTTCTGGAGGTCCTGCATCACGGGGAAATACTCCGCGTCTTCCGGGATGCTCTTGCCGTCCGAGACGTCCCGGCGAGGGGACGTCTTCCCGCCGAAGGACTCCACCCTCTGCTGCCAATCTTCGGACATGGCGTAGTCGAAGGCCCTGTCCGCTATCTCCTCATTCTCGCCTCCAGCCGTCACGGCCATGCTGGGTGAAAACGTCGCGAGGTAGGGCAGGTCCTCCGGCATCCTGTGGACTATGGGCCTGTTCTGCACTTCGAGGTAGTACGATATGCAGGACAGCGTGGTCGGGAAGCCCACCTGCTTCTCTCCCTTGCTTATGGCCAGGGCCATGTCGGGCATACATTCATAGGCCGTGGGCCGGAGCCCGGCGAGACGCCCGACCAGCTCGTCCCACTTGGCGGGCCCCAGCAGCCTGCGCAGCGCAGTAAGGTAGATCAGGCCCATCCTCCCTTCGCTATTTTCTATTATCGAGTGGACGGCCAGCCTCCCCAGCCATCTGGGCTGCGTCACGCCTTCCAGCGAAGACGGCGCCTCCTTCGGGTCGACCAGCCGGGTGTTGTACGTAAACCCGACCGGCGAAAGGGCCATGGCCCCCCAACCAGCCTTCGCGTCGAAGAACCCGTCGGAGTAGGCGTCGAACTCCCGAGATTCGTGCCCTCTGAGGAGCCCGCCCCTCTGCAGGTCCAGGATCAGCCAGTGCGGACCGATCACTATGTCGGCGGTCTGCATGCCGGCCTCGGTCTCGCTCTTGATCTTGTCGAAGATGCGCTGGGGGTGGTCGCGGAAGGTGATGGTGTGGAAGTGGTCGTCATTGTACCTCCCCCTGAGCGCCAGGTCGAAGCTGTCCAGGAGGAAGGAAAACGACGTATAGATTACGAGCTTCTTCATATGAGAGGCGGGCGAGTGCAGGCGTATTTAGGGCTTCTTCTCCCCCCGGGGGGGTCAGAAGTCCAGGTCCATGCCCTGCATCGTGGCCAGCATCTTCCGTTCCAGCCGAAGGATCTTGCCCAGGTAAAGCAACATCTTGGGCATCGAACCGCCGAACTTCATCCTTCCGGAGACCACCTCTCCCTGGAACTTGGCCTCACCCCGGGCTATCCTTACCCACTCGTCGTAAGGGGCGGAGAAGGAGAATTCCGCCGTGGAGCCCTCCCCCGCGGCCTCGGCCCCGATCACGGATTCGTCCACGGTCACCCTGAAGCCGACCCCCCTGTCTTCGCAACGCAGGAGTATGGTGGTGGATATCCCCTTCGTCACTTCGCGCATCTGCGGGTCGGCGTTCAGCAGCCGCGCGTAGTCGGCGAAGAAGTCCTGGGTGAAGAATCCGGGCAAGGTGCGGACGGTGCGAGCGGTTTTCTGTTAAACCTTCCGTGCGGATAAGACAATAGACGAACGAACGTGAGCCGGTAGCCACAAAGGTTTAATCGGCTTATCCGAGGCACGAGGGTGAGATGGCAGAGCCCGAGTGGCTGACCAGGCTGTACGACATGAACAGGAGGGCCGAAGCGGGGGGCGGCGAGGAGAGGGTCAACGCCCAGCACAAGAAGGGGAAGCTGACCGCGAGGGAAAGGATAGAGAGGCTGCTGGACCCTGGGACGTTCCAAGAGCTCGACAAGTTCGTCGCCCACAGGGCCACGGGCTTCGGGATGGAAAAGAACACCGCCCTCGGCGACGGCGTGGTCACCGGCTACGGCAGGGTCAACGGAAGGCTGACATACCTCTTCGCCCACGACTTCACCGTCCTGGGCGGCTCGCTGGGCGAGACCTTCGGCAAGAAGATAGTCAAGGTGATGGACCTTGCGCTGAGGAACGGCGCGCCCGTGGTGGGGCTGAACGACTCCGGTGGCGCCAGGATACAGGAGGGCGTGGTCAGCCTAGCCGCCTATACCGAAATATTCTTCCGGAACACGCTGGCCTCCGGCGTCGTCCCCCAGATAAGCGTCATAGCGGGCCCCTCGGCGGGCGGGACGGTGTATTCTCCGGCACTGACCGACGTCGTGATAATGGTGAAAGGGATAAGCAACATGTTCATCACCGGCCCCGACGTGGTGAAGGCCGCGCTGGGGCAGGACGTGACCCTCGAGGAGCTCGGCGGTTCCGCCGTGCACACCAAGAAGAGCGGGGTGGCCCACTTCATGGCCGAGGACGAGGCGGAATCCTTCCGGCTGGTCAGGCGGCTGCTGACATACCTGCCTCAGAACAATTCGGAGCTCCCCCCGCACATCGAGCCGAGAGACAGCCCGTCCAGGACGGACGCCTGGCTCAGGGGCGCGGCGCCGTCCGACCCGTACGACGTCAGGGCGGTGGTCAGGAACGTGGTGGACGACGGCGAGTTCCTGGAGTTCCACGCGGAGTGGGCGCAAAACATCTGCGTCGGGCTGGCAAGGCTCGACGGATACAGCACGGGCATCGTGGCCAACCAGCCGCTCTACCTTTCGGGCGCCCTCGACATAGACTCCTCGGACAAGGCGGCGAGGTTCGTCAGATTCTGCGACGCCTTCAACATACCCATCGTAACGCTGGTGGACGTGCCGGGGTACATGCCCGGGGTCGAGCTGGAGCACGGCGGAATCATCAGGCACGGGGCAAAGCTGCTGTATGCCTACTGTGAATCGACCGTCCCCAAGGTCACGGTGATCACCAGGAAGGCCTACGGCGGGGCCTACTGCGCCATGGGCTCGAAGTACGGCAGGGCGGACCTCAACTTCGCCTGGCCCACCGCGGAGATAGCGGTCATGGGCCCCGAGGCGGCGGTGAACATAATCTTCAGGAAGGAGATAGAGAAGGCGGAGGACAAGGCGAAGGAGACGGAGCGGCTGCTCGCCGACTACAGGGAGAAGATGGCCAACCCGTACGTGGCGGCTGGCAGGGGGATAGTGGACGAAGTGATAGACCCTGCCGAGACCAGGCCGAAGCTGATAGCGGCGCTATCTTCGCTCAGGAACAAGAGCGAATTCAGGCCCTCGAAGAAGCACGGGAACATCCCGTTGTAGGCGGTCGGACCATGTTCAGCAAGGTCCTGGTGGCCAACAGGGGAGAGATAGCGGTGCGGGTGATCCGCACGTGCAAGAGGCTCGGCGTGAAGACGGTCGCGGTCTATTCGGACGCCGACAGGGAGGCGCTGCACTGCGGGCTGGCCGACGAAGCGTACAGGGTGGGCGGGGCGGCTCCCGCGGAGAGCTATCTTAACGCCGCGGCCATAGTCTCCCTGGCGAAGAAGGCGGGGGCGGAGGCCGTCCACCCGGGCTACGGCTTCCTGTCGGAGAACTCCGACTTCGCCAGGGCGTGCGAAGAGGAGGGGATCGTCTTCGTCGGGCCTTCCTCGGCGACCCTGACCGCGGCGGGGAACAAGGTCGAATGCAAGAAGCTCGCCGGCTCGGAGGGCGTGCCCGTGATACAGAGCACCCTGCGACCCGTGCGGAGCGCGGAGGAGGCGGCGGAGGCGGCCGAGGGGTTCGGCTATCCCGTCCTGTTGAAGTCCGCCTTCGGGGGAGGCGGCCTCGGAATCCGCGAGGTCGGCGGTCCGAAGGAGATATTCGAGAGCTGGGGCAGGGCAGTCAACGAGGCAGCCGGCGCCTTCGGGAGGTCCTCCATCTATGTGGAGAAGCTCATCAGGCCCGCGCGCCATGTGGAGGTGCAGATACTCTCCGACGGGAAGGGCAGGACGATCCATCTGGGGGAGAGGGAGTGCAGCATACAGAGGAGGCACCAGAAGCTGGTCGAAATAACGCCGAGCCCAGCCATCGACGGGGAGATGCGCGACAGGATCGGGCAGTACGCCATAAAGGTGGCCCGGGCCATCGGCTACAGGAACTCGGGGACCGTCGAATTCCTGCTGGACGCGCAGGGCGGGTTCCACTTCATGGAGGTGAATTCCAGGCTGCAGGTTGAGCACCCCATCACCGAGGCGGTCACGGGCCTGGACCTGGTGGCAGAGCAACTGTCCGTGGCGGCCGGAGAAGGGATGTCGCTGACACAGGACGAAGTCAGGATGAACGGCGCCGCGATAGAGTGCAGGATAAACGCGGAGGACCCGCTTGCCGGCTTCGCGCCGAGCGCCGGGGTGGTCGAAGGCCTGCGCATACCCGGCGGGAACGGGATAAGGGTGGACACGGCGCTCTACCGGGGGTGGGCGGTGCCGGAGCACTATGATTCCCTGGTGGCCAAGCTGGTGGCCTGGGGAAGGGGGCTGGACGAAGCACGCCGCAGAATGTCCGTCGCCCTGGAGGAATTCGAAATCTCCGGGTTCAGCACCACCGTCCGCTTCCACCGGGAGGTGATGAACAGCGAGGCCTTCGCGGCGTGGAGGCTCTCGACGGACTTCCTGGCCGAGACGGGCATAATCGAGAAGATGGTCCGGGAGGCAGCCGCGGAGAAGGAAAGGAGGATGCGGCTCGGGGCGGCGGTGGCCGGCATCCTGATGGACATGGGGATACACAAGGTGTTGGAACTGGAGGACGGCGGGCGGGCCGCGTCGAGGGGGAAGCACTTTGACGCGATATGAGCTCTCCGTCGGAGGGAGGAGGTTCTCCGTAGACGTCGAAGGGGGAGGCGGTCGTATGTCGGTGAGGGTGGACGGGGTCAGGTACGCGGCGGCGGTGAAGAGCGTGGAGGGAGACGGGGCCGTGATAACCGTCGACGGGAAGGACCTCCGGGTCGAGATAGTCGAAGAGGGGCCTTCCGCGCTCAGGATAAGGGTCGACGGAGAGGAGCTGGAGCTGGGCACCGTCTCCGGCCGGCCGGGCGCCGAACGGAGCGCATCCGGCGGCCTCCATTCGCCCCTGCCGGGCAGGGTGGTCTCCGTGCTGGCCGAGGAGGGGAAGACGGTCTCGGCCGGCGACCAGCTGGTCGTCATCGAGTCCATGAAGATGGAGACGGCGATCCGTTCGGACGTGGACGGCAGGGTGGCCAAGGTCCATGTCCGGCCGGGGGACACGGTGAAGAGGGGGCAGGCGCTCGTCAGCTTCGAGCCGGTCAGCTCAGGACTATGACGGGCTTCATCGGCAGCGGGACCCTCCCCTTCTTGACGCCGCCGCCCTCGGTCCGCACGACCGCGCTGCTCAGTCCAGTCTCGCCGCAGATGAACTCCAGCGCCTCCGTCAGGACGGAGGCCTCGTCCAGCCTGTTCGACACTATCTTCGACATCGTCTGCTGCCCCGCGTCCCTCGAATACTTGATGATCGCCTGGACCGTGCCGGCCAGCCCCTGCCTGTCCTTCTGGGCCGCCTTCGCCAGCACCTCCCTGATGACTTCGCCGTCTCTCTTGCCGGAGCCGAGCTCCGCGTGCACGTCTTCGAGGAGGCGCGACATGCTTCCGTCGGCCACGTATATCTCCGCCGAACCGACCGTGTCCCTGACGACATCCTTTATCCTCTTGATGTCCTCCACGACCCCCTGCACCAGGGACTCCGCAAGCTCCGCCCGCGGGTCGACGCGCTCCTGGCCGTCCCTGGGCCACGGGGCGGCGGAGACGAACCCCCGGCCGCCGAGCCTTTCGTTCATCTCCTCGGCCACGAAGGGCGTGAACGGCGCCAGGAGGAGCAGCCACGTCCTGAAGAACTCAAGGAGCGTCTCCCTCCTCGGCTTGGTCCTCCTGACGTACCACCTCAGGTCATTCCACGTCGAGAAGAAGGCGCTCTGGAAGGCCGTCCTGGTCTTCAGCTCCTCCAGTGCCCGGCCCGTGTCCCTGATCCTCTGCTGCATGACGGAGAGGAGCCACCTGTCCAGCGACGCCTCCGGCCTGTCGGCGGAGCTCGCCAGGAACTTCGTCATCATGTCCAGCATCGAGTTCAGCTTCTCCTTCATGTCCAGCGCATTCTTGGCCCTCCAGTCGGGATCGTCCATCCCCTCGGCGCTGGCCAGCAGAGTGGCCCTGGTGGCGTCCGGGCCGTAGGAGTCCACCGCCTGCTTCGCCGCGACGAAGTTGCCGTGGGACTTGGACATCCTGGCGCCTTCGAGCTGTATCATGCCGTTCACGCCGAGCCCCCTGGGCGCGTGTTCCTCGGGGAAGAGCGCGACGTGCTGCATGACGAAAAAGGTCAGGTGGTTCGCCACCAGGTCCTTGCCGGAGTTGCGGAGGTCGACCGGGTACCAGTAGAGGAACTCGGCCCTGAGCCTGCCCAGCAGCCCTTCCTTCACCCCGGCCCTCCGGGAGAGCTCGCCTGCTTCGCCCCTGCCCAGGAAGACGTAGTCGAACACCTCGACGGTCAGCTGTTCGGGCCTGACGCCCTCCGCGCGGAGGATGTGGACTATCGTGTAGAAGGCCATGTATATCGTCGAGTCGCTCAGCGTTTCGACGAGCCATTCGGCGTCCCATGGGAGGGGGGTCCCCAGCCCCGTCTTCCTGGCGCAGGGCCATTCCCTGAGCCAGCGCACGGTCTCCACGAACCACTGCCTCGCCTCTGCGGGCATTACCTTCGCCCGCTCTATCGCCGCCAGGGACCTCTCCTTCCACGTTTCGTCGTTATAGGTCAGGAACCACTGCCCCTGCAGTATCTTGACTATGCACCTCGTCCCGCACCTGCATATGACGGCGTCGGGCAGGTCGTAGAAGGAGCCGCCGTCCCCGTTCTCCTTCAGATCGAGCACCGCAGCCTCCTTGGCCTGGGAGACGGTCATGCCGGAATACTTCAGGCAGTTCTGCTTCATCCGGCCCTGGTGGAACTCCTTCGTGTAGATCTCCTTCGTGGCCGCCTCCCCCTTCCTGTCCAGCTGGTCGGTGACCTTCAGCCTGTCCACGGCCTCCACCGCGGGGAACTCCCCGAAGCCGGGGAGGGAGATGATGGAAATCGGTTCGACGGAGGAGAGCGTCTTCGCCGGTATTCCGTATTTGAGCCTCGCGTCGCCTGACTTCAGGTCGCGGAGGGCGAGCCAGTCGTACGGCGCGTGGGCGGGGACGCTGTAGACCACCCCCGTCGCGACGGACATCCCGACGAAGAGCGCGGGCAGGACGGGGACCTCCCTGCCGGTGACCGGGGCCTTGCAATACCTGCCCAGGAGCTCCGAACCCTTCAGCTCCCGCTTGACAGTCACGTTCCTCAGCTGTTCGGAGAGCTTGGCGGCCGCCTCGCGCGAAACTATCCAGTCCTCCCCGTCCACCTCCGCCTTCACGTACGTCCCCTCGGGGTTCACCCACACGTTCGTGGCGCCGGGCAGGGTCTCCGGCCTGAAGGTCGCGGCGACGAGGGTGGCGTCGTCGAGCCTGAACTTGACCAGGGTGTACTGCTCGGGCGAGACGCCTTCCCCCTCCAGCCTATCGTGGTCCTGGGTGGGGCTCTTGTCCTTCGGGCACCAGGCCACGGGGTGCGTCCCCTGCACGACGTAGCCCGCCTCCCTGAGCTTGACACACTGCCATTCGACGAACCTGCTGAAGAGCGGCTCGTGGCTCGTGGTGTGGAACTCCCTGCGCCAGTCTATGGAGAAGCCTATGCGCCTGACGAGGTCCCTGTTCAGCCTGGTGTAGTAGGACGCCAGGTAGACGGGGTCGACGAACCTGTCCACCTCCTCCTCGGGCACCCCGTCCATCTCGACGAATATCTTCCGCTGGCGCTCGTCCCCCTCCCTTATCTTCTGCGCCGCGGAGACCACCGGCTGGCCCGTCCAGTGCCAGGCCCAGGGGAAGAGTACGTTGTATCCCTGCATCCTCTTGAATCTGGCGTAGACGTCGACCCTGGTGGCCGAGAACGCGTGGCCCACGTGGAGCGGGCCGTTCATGTACGCGAACGGGAAGGTGACGAATATCTTCTCCTTGTCCGGCCTGGGGTCCGCGTTGAAGAGCTCCGCCTCCTCCCACTTCTTCACCCACTTTTCAGCCAGTTCGTCCACTGCAACCACCGAATCGGCGGTAGTGGACAACTTTCACGATATAAACCTGCGGAGCGCTATTTCGTCCGGAGGGCGTCCTCTACCCCCTTCTTCACGAGCCGCTCCACCTCCTCCACGGAGCGCGGGGCCTGCCCCCCTCCCTGCCCCATCTCGGGCCTCCCGCCCCCGGAGCCGCCGAGCGCCTTCGACGCCTGCCTGGCCAGTTCCGCCGCGTTCATCCCCAGCGCCACGGCTTCCCTGCCTGCGAACACGACTATCCTGCACCTTCCGTTGCTCGTCGACACGCCCGCGTATACCACGTCGGGGTTCGCCTG
The DNA here is from genome assembly GCA_021811935.1 of archaeon. GTDB lineage: Archaea > Thermoproteota > Nitrososphaeria > Conexivisphaerales > DTJL01 > JAKAPW01. Next base: position 12,127 of record JAKAPW010000032.1, read on the forward strand.
GACCACGGCGTCCCCCACGGCTATCTGCGCCTGGTCGTCCAGGTAGTCCTGCGACAGGAAGAGGAACCTCACCTTCCCCACACGCTCGGCGCCGCCACCCAGCCCCTCGCCCAGCCTCCTGGAGATGCCCTTGTACATCTTCCGCGTCTGTTCAAGGGAGTCCCTGAACCCTTCGGCCACCTTGACCACGTTCTCCGGCTGCGTGGCCAGGCCGGCCGAAAGCCTGTTGATCCTGTCTTCCTGCGTCTCCACATGGTCCAGCGCCGGCCTTCCCGCCAGGAACTCTATCCTTTCGACCCCGTCCTGGAGCCTTTCGGTCTTGGTTATCTTGATCAGGCCGACGTCCCCCGTCCGGACGCAGTGCGTCCCTCCGCACGCCTCGACGTCGAACTCCCCTATCTTCCTGACCCTGAGGGTGCCGGCCGGGACCACCCCTCCCTGGTAGAGCCTGAAGCCGTAGGTCTTCTCCGCCTCCATCCGAGGGAGGAGATGCAGCTCGACCGGGATGTTCTGCCTGACCACCTCGTTGGCCAGCTGCTCTATCCCTGTCAGCTGGTCGGGCGTCAGGCGGGAATGGTGGGTTATGTCGAGCCTCGCCCCGTCCACGTCCTTGAAGGCGGAGTGCTGCCAGACCCAGGGGCCCAGGGTCCTCCTGGCCGCCCCGTTGATTATGTGGGTGGCCGTGTGGTGCCGCATTATGGTCTCCCTCCTGTCCCTGTCCACGCGGCATTCGACCGCCGAGCCGACCTTCGGCGGGGTCCCCTCTATCTTGTGCAGCACGACGCCCCCGTACTTTATCGCCTCGACCACCCTGGCCTCCTTCCCCATCGTCCCCCGGTCGGGCTCCTGCCCGCCGCCCCGCGCGTAGAAGGCCGTCCTGTCCAGGGCGACCCATTCCCCCCCGAAGACGGCCAGCACCGCCGCCTTGAAATCGAACATGTCCTGGTCCTCGTAGTAGAGCAGTTCCGTGTCCGGCAGCCCGGAGACGTCGAAGCGCGGCTTCTCCTCCGCCTGCCTCTGCTCCATGTGCAGCTCGGTCACCCTGCCGTAGAAGTCGCGCGGCACCTCCACGGGGAGGCCCCCCTCCTTCAGGAGCTCGGGCGTTATCCCCTCGGAGTCGTAGAGCCTTATCATGTCCTCCACCGTGAGTTTCCTGTTCCTGAGCTCCCTGACCATGGCCGACGCCCTCGCGCTGCTGGCCTGGTACCGCTTCCCTTCGACCTCCAGCACCTCGCGAATCTGCCCGACGGACTCCCGGAGCTCCGGATACATCTCCCTGAGGTGTTCGGCGTGGAGCTCCATCACCTCGGGCACGGAGAGGTTCCAGCCGAACCTGTTCAGCAGCCCCCTGACCCTCCTGTACACCACCCTGAGGTTGTATCCGCCGCCCACGTTGCTGGGGAGGGCGCCGTCGGTCATCGCGAAGAGCAGGGTGAGGGAGTGGTCCAGCACGGAGAATATGGCTTCGAGGGGTGCTATCTGCTCCGACACGAACTCCTTGGAGAGCCCCAGCCTTCCGGAGAGGTCGTGCTTCACCTGCTCGGCGTCCTGCGACTCGTCTATGTCGAGCGTCCCCGCCAGCCCGAAGTACCTGGCCAGCACCGAAGCGTCCGGCCGCACCCCCGTCGCCTTCAGCAGCCTGTCGTAGACCGGCCCAAAGACCGGCTCGTAGCTGGTCGGCGTGCCGTGGGTGAGCCACACGAGCCGCTCCAAGCCCGCCCCCATGTCCACCACCGGCCTGGCCATGGTCCTGTGGTCCTCCGGCGTCCCTTCGAACTCGGTGAAGACAGCGTTCCCGAGCTCTAGGCCCCTGACGTAGTACTCGAGCGAATATCCGAAGGCGCCGTAGCCCAGCCAGACGTCCTCGACGAAGGTCACCTCCTCCTTCTTCACCCCGAAGACCTTAGTGAGCATCCCGAAGTCCAGGTCGATGGTCCTGTCCTTCCAGTACCCGTTTTGGTCGTGCCACGCGTGCTGCCCCACCATGCAGAATGACGTGTAGTGGCGCCCGGTCACCCCGACGTTCTCTATGTCGTTGAATCTGAGGCACATCTGAGGCACTATCAGCGGGTTGGCGGGGAAGTCGAAGATCACCTTGCCCCCCTCGACCCTCTGGAAGTCTATTATCGAAGCGACAGTAAAGTACAGGTCGGGCCTCCACCTGGCCACCACGGGATACCTCTTTATGCTGGCGTGCCCCTCGCTCGCGAAGAAGGCCTCCACCTCCTTCCAGGCCTCGGTGTATCCCAGCTTCTTCCGGGTGGGCGGGTCGGAGATGAAGCTGTAGCCTTCGCAACCGGGACAGAGCTTCCTCTCCGCCAGGGTCCAGAAGGAGGAACCGCACCTGCCGCAGGAGAGGCGGGAGAACCCCTCCTCTTCGAAGAGCCTCACCTTGTAATATTTCTCGGGGTCGCTGGAGAAGCGTCGCCTGAGGGTATCCTTGGAGGACAACTTGCGTATGCAGCGAAGCCTCCGCAGACGTTTTAAAGGTTTAACGCCGGGCTCCCGCCTCGTCGGCCGGAGCGCTCTTATCTGCCGCCGCCGGGAGGCCATGGGGATGAGCAGGAAAGCGGTCGGCGTGATGTCAGGCGGGCCCGACAGCGTCGGGTACGCCGCCATATGGAAACGGAAGGGGTACGACGTGTATCCCATCTCCTTCTTCTACGGCCAGAAGGGGAGGAAGGAGGTGAAGGTGATGCGGTCGCTTTCGAAGGAGCTCGGCTTCATGGAGCCGGTGCTGGTCGACATCTCTTCTCTCGCCGCGGTCTGGAGGGGGACCCAGCTGACAGACGCCAAGGTGCGGGTGCAGGAAAAATACTCGACGGACGTGGTGGTGCCGCTCCGCAACGGCGTCTTCCTCATGGTGGCGTCCGCGTACGCGGACACGGTGGGGGCGGAGGGCGTGATATACGGCGCGCACACCAGCGACGCGGCCCCCCGGCCCGGCGCGCGGGAGCCGATGTATCCGGACTGCACCCCCGAATTCGCCGATTCGCTGGAGGCTGCCGTGAACAGGGGGCGGCTCGGGGGGAAGGAGCTCTGGATAAGCAGCCCGGCGAAGGAAGGGTGGTCGAAGGCGGAGCTGATCAGGAGGTCGTACTCGGTCATGGGGGACAGCCTCTGCAAGACGTGGTCGTGCTACATCTCGGGGAGGTATCACTGCGGAGAATGCGAATCGTGCAACAACAGGAGGAAGGCGTTCGAAGCGGCCGGCGTCAAGGACGAGACCAGGTACGCCGCCGGCCCTAGCCGGGGTAGACCTCCCTCAGCTTCTCCTTGACCACCGACTTGGCCCGCTCGATATCTTTCTCGTCGGCTATCTCGAAGCCCAGGTTCATCCCTGCGGCGAATTCATGCCCCCCTCCGCCCAGCAGGGACGCGATCTGCCTGCAGCTCACGCGCTCGTTCTTCCTCCTGACGCTCCCCGTCCCTGATTCGTTGAAGCCGACGGAGGCGTCCACGTCGTTCGCCTCCAGCACATGGGCGGATATCTGGGACCCGGAAAAGAGGGTCGGGTAGTGGAAGATGGCGAAGGAAAGCCCCCCCGTGCGGAAGGTCTCCACCCCCCGCAATATCTTGTCCTTCTCCGACCTCTTCAGCGATTCGTAGTACTCCACCTGCCTCAGGTGGTGCTCCCCGAGGAGCTGCCGCTCGTCTGCCTCGACCTTGGGGGAGGCAAGGTGGAGCGCCAGCTGCACCAGGTCGGGGTAGAACACGCTGTCGCCGTCGAGGTAATGGTAGTAGTCTATCAGCGAAACGAGCTTGGGCGTGACGTCGTACTTGAGCTCCATCAGGTCGGAGTCCCTGCCCAGCCTTGAAAGCATCTCCGCGTGCGGGTCCCTGATGCCGTTCTTCTCGTAAAGCCTGTCGTGGACTATCATGGAGCCCGTGACGCGGCTCTCCCTGAGGTCCAGCACGTCCACCACCGAGGACAGCTCCCTGACTATCGAATCCTTCGTCGGGTGGTGGTCCATCCAGGTTATCCTGTTCCCCCTGGACTTCAGCGTCCTGAGCCTGTCGGCCACGCCGTCGATGAACTTCTGGTCGGTGGCCAGGTCGGCCAGCATGAACTCCGCCCCTTCGACGGAGAGCACCCTGTCCTCCACTATCTGGAGCTCGTCCGAGTAGTCCTTCAGCATCAGGTAGAAGGGGGAGAGCCTGTGCTTGGCGGCGTACCGGACCATCAGGGCGGCCGAAGAGATGCCGTCCAGG
>JAKAPW010000095.1 GCA_021811935.1 archaeon
CCCTTCGCGGAGAGGAAGAAGTAAAGCCCCAGCTTGTTGCCGAACTCCTTCTGCAGCGCATGCAATGGCAGCCCGGCAAGCTCTCCCACAGTCTTTACCCCCATCGCGCCCAGCCGTTCCGCGGTCTTCGGGCCCACGCCGAACAGCCTGTCCACGGGCTTCTCCCTTAGGAAGTCCTCCAGCCCCTCCTCCTTCACGACCATCAGTCCGTCCGGCTTGCTGGCATCGCAGGCCATCTTGGATATCAGTTTGTTCCGGCCGACGCCCACGCTGCATCTTATCCCGGTCTCCCGCCTTATCCTCTCCTTGATCTCCATGGACAGCTTCTCCGCCGCGGCGTAGTCGGAGCCCGACCGCTCGGTGACGTCTATGAATGCCTCGTCTATGCTCTCCTTCGAGAACTTGTCCGAATAGCTCCTGATGATGGTCATTATGCTGTCGGAGACGGATTCGTAGTACGGGAAATCGGGGGGGACGAGTACCGCATCGACACCTTCGAGCAGCCTCTTCGCCGCGGCGATGGGTATGCCCGACTTCACGCCGTACTTCCGCGCCTCGTAGTTGGAAGTGGCCACGGCGCCCGACACTTCGGTCCTGCCGGAGAACATCCCGACGACCACCGGCTTTCCCACTGCGGACGGGTTCCTCAGCTCTTCGCACTGCGCGTAGAAGTAGTCCATGTCGATGGCCAGTATTATCCTGCGCTGCGACTGCTGCAAAGGTGTGCTGGCCGCGGCGCCGGGGCTAAATATGCGTTGGGCGGGCGACCGGAACGCGGAGAACCGATAAATATGAAACACGACCCAGCTGGGAGCCGAGCGGGGGTCGCCCAGCCTGGCCAAAGGCGTGAGTGTTAGACACCACGAAGCTTAGGACCTCATCCCGTAGGGGTTCGTGGGTTCGAATCCCACCCCCCGCACCATCACCTGACTCGTGGCGGACGGTTCAGGGAGTTCGGACGGGAGCGCCGGCCTACTTTGTTACGCATGGCGAAGTGCCGGGAGGCGGACAATCCTTAATAATACACGTATTACACGAACCTACATGAAGTTGAAGATCAACTGGGAACATAAGCGTGTGAAACATGCGATTGAGCGGATGTGGCTGAGAGGCGTCTCCGTCAGGGATGTGGAAGAGGCCGTAACGAAGGGCAAGAAGGTGCTGCAACGGGAAACTGGCCTGGTGCAGGCCATGTACAAACGCTATTTCGTAGTGTATGACGAGAAGGTTTACCAGAAATTGAACCTCCGCAAGGTCTACCCCGTGACGGTGAAGATGCAATGAGCCCGGCAACCATGTCAGGAATCAGATGCAAGTGCGGCGGAACTCTGAAAGACGACGTAACCGAAGTGGAATTCTTCGGGATAGACTTTGGCGTGAGGAAGTCCGAAGTCTGTGCCGAATGTGGCTCGGAATACCTCCCGCAGGAGGTGATGGAAGAGCTCGAAGCAGAAGTCAAGAGAAGGGGGCTGTATGGACTCGAGAGAAGGGGACGAGTCGCCAAGTCAGGCAATTCGCTGGTCATACGCATACCAAAGGAAATAGTGGACTCGCTCGGCATCAAGCGTGACCTCCCAATAGTCATCTATCCTGCCGACAAGAAGAAACTTGTCGTCGAGGTAGAAGACAAAGTATGAGTCCAGGACGGCGCAATCCCCAAGCCGAACATTCCAGGAAGCCCCGTAACACAACATCACATGCCGTGGCCGCAAATCGCACCCGTCGGCAGCCAAGCCATGCCCAGAGGGCAGGTCCGCGAAGTCACCGGACCGCGGACGCGTCCCTCGCGGACCCGACCCGGCGTATGCTCGGCCCGGGACGACCTACGCGCCCACGGCTCCGTGGAAGTCCGGATTTTCGCAGTCGCGCCGGCAAAGATTCTTATGGCGCCGCGTGGGCGGCGTACCGTCATCAAGATGCCGGGCGAGCGACGGACACCGCGCGGAAGGTCCGGACTGAGGCTCGGCTCCATCGTCATCGACTGCATCGATTTCGACAAGATGCTCGCGTTCTGGCGGGAGGCCCTCCACTATGTCACCAGAGGGCCGCCCGGAGACGGCTGGGCCATCCTTCGAGACCCCGACGGAAGGAACGCTAACGTGTCGTTGAATCGGGATTCGGAGAGGGCCGTGGGCAGGAACTGGCTCCACTTCGACCTCTACACGGACGACCAGGAGGGCGAGGTGGAGAGACTGCTCGGGATGGGGGCCAAGCGTCACCCGCAGACCTACGAACCGGGCGACGATTTCGTGGTGCTCGAAGACCCCGACGGGAACCTCTTCTGCGTGGTGGACACGGGCGGCCACTGATGGCCGGACGTGCCGAAGCAACCTCTAAGGCTTATATCTTTCATCTTAATGGCTCCTGACACAAGATATGCCCAGGATATGGCGTGACGACGAGTTGAGCATGGACCCGTTGAAGAACGAGACCGTAGCCGTGGTCGGGTACGGCATACAGGGCCAGGCGCAGGCGAGCAACATGCGCGACTCCGGCCTCGACGTGATCGTGGGCCTCCGCAAGGGAGGGAAGAGTTGGGAGAAGGCAGAAAACGAGGGACACAGGGTGATGGAGGTGGCCGAGGCGGCCGCGAAGGCGGACGTGGTGCACGTCCTGATACCCGACATGGAGCAGGCCAGGGTCTACAAGGCAGAGATACAGCAGCACATGACCGAAGGGAAGGCCCTGTGCTTTTCCCACGGGGCGGCCATTCACTGGAAGTGGATAGAGGCGCCGAAGTCCGTCGACATCATAATGCTCGCCCCGAAGTCCCCAGGCCAGAGGGTGAGGGAGGTCTACTTGGAAGACTTCGGCGTGCCCGCGCTGGTCGCCGTCCATCAGGACGCCACGGGCAGGGCATGGGACAGGATCCTGGCCATATCGAAGGGCGTGGGATGTTCGAGGGCAGGCGTGATCGAGACCACGTTCAAGGAGGAGGTGGAGAGCGACTGGTTCGGCGAGCAGGTCGACCTGTGCGGAGGGGTCGACATGTTGGTCAGGAGCGCCTTCGAAACGCTGGTCGAAGGCGGCTATCAGCCGGAGGTGGCGTACTTCGAATGCCTGCACGAGCTCAAGCTCATAGTCGACCTCATACAGAGGTACGGGATATCGGGCATGTACAGAAGGGTCAGCGAGACCGCCAGGTACGGGGGGCTGACGCGCGGAGGGAAGGCGCTGGGCCCCGAGGTCAAGGCCGCGATGCGGAACGTCCTTGCCGACATACGCAGCGGAGCCTTCGCCAAGGAGTGGGAGGACTCGTACGAAAAGGAAGGGACGAAGGCCTTCCAGAAGCTCCTCGACGAGCTCGACGCCCACCCCATAGAACAGACGGGAAGACGGCTGCGCAAGCTCATGTGGCCGACCGACGATGTGTCCTGACGGGGAAGGGTCCCCGGGCCGGCCGCGCGGGTGAAGGTCGTGGGAGACAGCGTGATAGCCTTCGACGGCGTGACGGCCTTCGTCGGCGGAAA
>JAKAPW010000096.1 GCA_021811935.1 archaeon
AGCAGGGCGTCGTGGCAGCGGCCAGCAACTCCGCAAAAATGGCGCGGGCAAAAGGCGGCTTCCATGCGGAGGCCACGGAACCGATAATGACCGGACAGATACAGATCGTGGGGCTCTTGGACCCCTACGCCGCGGCGCAGGAGGTCTTGGAACAATCCGAGAGGATACTCCATATTTGCAACGAGTCACACCCGACTCTGGTCAAGGTCGGCGGCGGCACAAAAGGAATCAGGGCGGAGAGACACGACCAGAGGAAAGATGCTGATAGTGGAGGTCGAGGTGGACTGCAGAGATGTCATGGGCGGGAACACTGTCGACACCGTGGCGGAGACGGTCGCTCCCTACTTGGAGTCGTTGACGGGCGGCAGGGCGAGGCTGAAGGTGGTCTCGAATCTTGCCGTAAGGAGACTCGCGAGGGCCTGGGCGGCCTTCGACAAGGAGAGCCTTGGAGGGGACGACATCGTGGATGGAATACTCGATGCTTACGCATTCGCAGAAGCGGACCGATTCCGGTGCACGACCCACAACAAGGGGATCATGAACGGCGTAACATCTGTAGCGTTGGCCACAGGGAACGATACCAGAGCCATCGAGTCTGGAGCCCATTCATATGCAGCCAGGAATGGAAGTTATGAATCGCTCACAAAATATGCCAAGGATTCAGAGGGTAACCTGGTTGGCAGCATCGAGCTGCCCGTCACAGCCGGCATTTTGGGAGGAGCGACATCCACCCACCCGGTCGCAAAGGCCGTCATCAAGATCCTCGGCGTCAAGACGGCACGGGAACTTGCAGCCGTGATGGCCTCGGTCGGACTGGCACAGAACCTCGCCGCGCTGCGGACACCGGCCGTCGAAGGCTTCGGGGACACATGAGACTGTCCACAGGAAATCTTGCCGTATCTGCGGACTGCGACGCCACTACTTGCCTTCCATCAGGCCGAACATGTTCTGGTACCTGCCTCCGTAGGGCTTCGAAGAGGCGTGGCAGTCGAGGAAGACAAGGTGCCATATCCTTTCCCCCTTCTTCATGGTCACGGGGTACGGCGGCGTCCTCACCTGGATGGTAAGTCGGCCGGAGTACCCGGCATCGACGACGGTGGGCGATATGGAGTAACCGAGCCTGGCATACGTGCTCCTCAGGTTGACGAGCCCGACCAGGTCCGGACCAAGCGATATCGCCTCCAGGGTGCTTGCGAGCACCAGGCTGTCGCTCTCCGCCTGGACTTCCCCCTCCACCCTGGTCCTTTCCGCCCTGTATTCTCCACCCGGCCTGATCATCGCGACCTCGTCGCCAAGGTGGAAGTCCACGCCGTTCGGGGTGACGGACGAGGCGTCGAAGGGGTCGATCTTCAGCCGGCCGGCCCGCATGGCCTCCAGTATCTTCCCGTCCGAAAGGATCATGCCAGCCGTCCAATCAGATGATTATATAAGCAACAGAAGGCCAAGGCCCATCAGCGAATCGCATTGGAAGCAAAGCGCATGGCAGTCATCGGGGCCGGGCAGATGGGGCACGGGATAGCGCAGGTGTTCGCGCAGGGCGGCTACCGGGTCTCCCTGATGGACAAGTATCCCGAGGCGCTCGAGAAGGCGAAGTCCAGGATATCCGAAGGGCTGGCGCGGCTGGTGCAGAAGGGGAGGGTGACGGAGGAGGAGGCGCGCTCCTGCGCCGGGAGGGTCTCCTACACAGGGGACATGAACGAGGCGCTCCAGGGGATAGACGTCATGGTCGAGGCGGTGCCGGAGCTGCCCGAGCTTAAGAAGGAGGTGTTCAGGGACGCGGACAAGGCGGCTCCGGCGGGGGCCGTGCTGGCCTCCAACACGTCGAACATACGGATCTCTGACATGGCAGAGCAGACCTCGCGGCCGGAGCGCGTCGTCGGGATGCACTTCTTCAACCCGGCCCCCGTGATGAAGCTGGTGGAGGTGATACCGAACCCCAGGACCGAACCGTCCGTGGTCGAATATGCCGCCGACGTCTGCCGCAAGCTGGGGAAGACCCCGGTGAAGGTGCTCAAGGACAGCCCGGGCTTCATAGTCAACAGGATAAACGCGGCGGACATGCTCTTCTTCAGCCTGGTGGTGGACGCCGGGGTGGCCACGCCTGCGGAGGTGGACGCGTACGCCAAGGGGCAGGGGATGCCCATGGGCCCCTTCGAGCTGCTGGACTTTGTCGGGATCGACGTGGCGCACGATTCCCTGCAGTACTTTTCGAAGGCGATCTCTCCGGAATACGGCAAGGCGAAGAGCATAGCCAGGCTGTACGGCGAGAAGAGGCTGGGGAAGAAGACGGGCGGCGGCTTCTACGAATGGGTCGAGGGGAGGGCCAGGATAGAGCAGGCTGCCCCCACCGACAAGGTCACGCTGATGGACGTCTTCGCGATAGAGATAAACGAGGCGGTGAAGCTGATAGAGGAAGGGGTGGCCTTGCCCGGGGACATAGATACGGCCGTCACGCTCGGGATGAACAGGCCCTTCGGGCCCATCTCCGTCGCCAGGAGCTTCACCAGCTCTGAAATCGCTTCAAGGCTGAATGAGCTCTCCGCGCGGTTCGGCTGCGCCGTCTTCGCGCCGGCCGCTTCCATCGCCGGCGGGAAGCTCAGGGAGGCCATCGAGGACAGGAAGGCGGAGCCAAAGGCGGAGCCAAAGGCGGAGCCCGCGGCGCAGGCCAAGGCGGGCCCCGTGGCGGTCGAAAGGCTGGGCGGCGGCGTCGCGCGCATAGTCCTCGACAGGCCCAGGAGGAACACCATCAACGCGGAGGCCCTCGACGCCCTGGACCGCGCCATCACGGAGCTGTGGGACGACAGGGAGACCGCGGTGGTGCTTGTCGGGGGGAGGGGGGACACCTTCTCCGCGGGGGCCGAGCTGTCCCAGTTCTTCTCGAACTCCGTCGACTTCATGGAGTTCTCGCGGAAGGGGCAGAGGGTCTTTCGGAGGCTGTCGGAGCTCCCCAAGCTCACCGTGGCCGTGATGAAGGGCTACGCGCTCGGCGGGGGGCTGGAGCTCGCGATGTCGTGCGACCTGAGGCTGTGCGCGGACGAGACGCAGATAGGTCTCCCGGAGGTGACCCTCGGGCTGGTCCCCGGCTGGTCCGGGACGCAGAGGGCGGTGAAGCTGTTGGGCGCCGCGAGGGCGTCGGAGCTGATACTCGCCGGCCGCCGCATGACGGCCGCCAGGGCGTACGAGATAGGGCTGGTCCACGCGGTCTTCCCCCCGCGCGACATAGAAGAGGCCGCGGTCGGATATGCGAAGGAGCTTGCCTCGACCGTCGCCCCCGTCTCCGTCATGCTCGCCAAGAGGCTGATCAACAAGGCGGCGGAGGGGGGGAGCGACGCAGGGCTGGAGATGGAGGCGGCCTCGCTCGGGGTGCTCTACGGCACGGAAGACCTGAAGGAGGGGATAGCCGCCTTCCTGGGAAAGCGGGCGCCCAGGTTCAGGGGGAGGTGAGTCTCTTGGAGGAAGATCGGA